>JAQGJJ010000082.1 GCA_028290695.1 Enterovirga sp.
CGGCGGCTCCGCCCTGCGCGCCCGCCGGCAAGGTGGAGCCGAGGCACAGGAGGGCGACTGCCGTAGCGGCAAGGAGGAGGCGCGACCTGTACATGCAAACCCTTCCGGATCTCGAGAGCGGTGCCGCTGATCCTCACGGAGGCAGGCGTCGTACGCAATGGCCCAAAAGTCTGGATACCGGCGCGCGGGCTCGCCATGTGGCGGGTTTAACCCGGTAAGGGCTTGGCCTAAAAGGTGCTCGCGCACCCAGCCGGGCTGATGCGAGGCGTTCCATGGCGGTTGTGACCCAAGACCCGATCGCGCTCTATTACTGGCCGACCCCGAACGGCTGGAAGATCTCGATCATGCTCGAGGAATGTGGGCTGCCCTACACCGTCCACCCGGTCGACATCGGCAAGGGGGATCAGTTCAAGCCCGAGTTCCTGACCATCTCGCCGAACAACAAGATGCCGGCGATCGTGGACCCGGCGGGACCGGACGGACAGCCGATCTCGGTGTTCGAGTCCGGCGCCATCCTGCAATATCTCGGGCGCAAGACCGGGCGTTTCTACCCGACGGAGGAGCGTGCCCGGGTGGAGGTCGAGCAGTGGCTGTTCTGGCAGATGTCGGGTCTCGGCCCCATGGCCGGCCAGACCCACCATTTCCGGATCTACGCCCCGGAGAAGATCGGCTACGCCATCGACCGCTACACCAACGAGACCAACCGGCTCTACGGCGTGCTGAACAACCGTCTTGCCGATCGCGAGTACCTGGCGGGCGAATACTCGATCGCCGACATGGCGGCGTTTCCCTGGGCGAAACTCTGGGAGCGCCAGGGCCAGGACATTGCGGCCTTCCCGCACCTGCAGCGCTGGCTGGCGGCCAACGCGGCCCGGCCGGCCGTGCAGCGCGGCCTTGCGGTCAATGCCGCCGACCGGGCCAAGAACAACATGAACGACCCGGCCGTCCGGGCCGTCCTGTTCGGGCAGCGGGCGCGCTGAGCCGACCCGCTCACGGAGCCCGCGACCAGATCTGCGACTTGCAGATCAGGCCGGCCAGGACGCAGCCCGACAATTCGAGCGTCCGCGGCCCCGTGAGCCGGAGCCGCCCGGAATAGGTCCGCCCGTCGAGCGGGTTGTAGAGCTCGCCGGTCCAGCCCTCGCCCTCCGGCCGCCCCTTCGAGAGCATCTGCACGCCCTTGATGGTGCGCCCCCGCAGCGCCGGGTCGGGGTTGCGGGCGTCCAGGGCGTCGATCTCAGTCCAGACGATGGTGCCGCACAGCGCCCGGCCGCAGGGCCCGAGCCGCACGCGCGAGCGCCCGCCCTCCGTCACCCAGGTCCCGGTGACGTCCTGCCCGGCCGCCCGTGCGCTGTCCGTCTGGGCCAGGCCCGGGAGGGCGCCCCCGACCAGGGCCAGGACCCCGGCCGCGATCGCCGCGACGCGGCCCACCATCCCCCGCCGCCGCCTCAATTGGGGGCCATGCTCGCGGTTTCCTGGTTCTGGCGCGCCCATGCCTCGGATCCGCACAGGATGCCGAGCACGCACCCTTCCACCTCGATCGCGTCGCGACCCTTCATCTGCATGCTGATCTCGTAGGTCTTGCCGTTCTGGGGATTGTAGATCGAGCCGGCCCAGCGGTCGCTTCCGTCGGGCCGCATGTCCTTGGTCAGCGGCATTCCGACGATGGCGCGCTTGCGCAGCTTCGGGTCCGGGTTGTTTCTGTCCAGATCGTTGCTCTTCGCCCAGACCACCGTGCCGCAATAGACGCTGCCGCAGGCCGATATCCGGATCTTGGAATCGCCGTTCTCCGTCAGCCAGGTGCCGACCAGCCCGCCGCTGTCGCCAGCCTGCGCCGCACCCCCCATGACGCATGCCGCCGCCGCGGCAACCAACGTCTTCCGCATGTGACCTCCGCCTCGCTCGTCGCTCTCATGCTGCCGTGTTCGGCGGGCCGGAGCGTCGGCGCGGAAATGGCGTAAACTGTGACCAGAACCGGCCGGGCATGCGGCAGCCACGCCGGAAAGGGAGACCCGCGAGGGACTTCGCGCCACCGACGGCTTGAGGGGAGCGGAAGGCCGTGCCTATAAGCCCGCACCTTTCAGCAGGAACGGATCTTTATGGCGCTCGAGCAGACCTTCTCCATCCTCAAGCCTGACGCGACGCGGCGCAACCTGACCGGTGCCGTGAACGCCGTCATCGAGGAGGCGGGCCTCCGCATCGTGGCGCAGAAGCGCATGCACCTCACCCAGGAGCAGGCGGAGACCTTCTACGGCATCCACCGCGAGCGCCCCTTCTTCGGCGAGCTCGTGACCTTCATGACCTCGGCCCCGGTGGTCGTGCAGGTGCTCGAAGGCGAAAACGCCGTCGCCCGCTACCGCGACGTGATGGGCGCCACCAACCCGGCCAACGCGGCCGAGGGCACCATCCGCAAGAAGTTCGCCGAATCCGTCGGCGAGAACACGGTGCACGGCTCCGACAGCGTCGACAACGCCAAGATCGAGATCGCGCAGTTCTTCGCCGGCAACGAGATCGTTCGCTGACGAAACAGCCGTCGCCGGAGCCCGGCCGCTGAGCTGAGGGTTCCGTCACGACACCGACGAGCGGGGCTTCGGTCCGAAACCCCGCTCCCTCACATGGCCGCGCCGGGTTCGCCCGGCCGGAGCGAGGCCCGGACCGCCCGGCCGCCGCGGGAGAGCGCGGGCCGGCCCGCTTCCACCCGGTCCTGCGTTGCACCATAATCAGGGTCCGCCACCCGCCGGACCGCCATGAACTTCGTCCCCCGTCTCGAGACGCGCCTGTCCACCTGCCCGCACGATTGCCCCTCCGTGTGCGGGCTCGAGGTGGAGGTTCTGGATGGGCGCACGATCGGCCGGGTGAGGGGCGCGAAGAACCACAGCTACACGGCCGGGGTGATCTGCGCGAAGGTCGCCCGCTACGCGGAGCGGATGAACAATCCGGACCGCCTCAAGCATCCCCTGATGCGGGTGGGCCCGAAGGGATCCGGCCAGTTCCGCCGCATCTCCTGGGAGGAGGCGCTCGACCGCACGGCCGAGGCGTTCCTGGATGCCGAGCGCCGGCTCGGCGCCCCCTCGGTGTGGCCCTATTTCTACGCCGGCACCATGGGTCACGTGATGCGCGACGGCATCAACCGGCTGCGCCACGTGAAGGGCTATTCCGGTCAGTACTCGACCATCTGCACGACGCCCGCCTGGACCGGCTTCATCGCCGGGACCGGGCGCCTCGCCGGCGCCGACCCGCGCGAGATGGGCCGTTCCGATTGCGTGGTGATCTGGGGCACGAACCCGGTCAACACGCAGGTCAACGTGATGACGCACGCGCTCAAGGCCCGGAAGGAGCGCGGGGCCAAGATCGTCGCGGTCGACATCTACGACAACGGCACCATGAAGCAGGCGGACCTCGCCCTTCTGATTAAGCCCGGCACCGACGGCGCGCTCGCCTGCGCGACGATGCACGTCCTGTTCCGGGACGGGTTCGCCGATCGCGATTACCTCGCGCGCTACACCGATTGCCCCGGCGATCTCGAGCGCCACCTCGCGACCCGCACGCCCGAATGGGCGGCCGCGATCACGGGGCTGGAGGCCGCCGACATCGTCGCGTTCGCGCATCTCGTCGGCACGCGGAAGCGGAGCTTCTTCCGGCTCGGCTACGGCTTCTCCCGCAGCCGCAACGGCGCCGTGAACATGCACGCCGCCCTGGCCATCGCGGCCGTCACCGGGGCGTGGCGGCACGAGGGCGGCGGCGCCTTCCACTCGAGTTCGGGCATCTTCCGGCTCGACAAGCGGGTGATCGAGGCCGAGGACCTGCGCGACCCGAAGGTGCGGCGGCTCCAGCAGACCCAGATCGGGCGCGTGCTGACCGGCGATCCGGAGGCGCTCCAGGGCGGGCCCCCGGTCGCCGCGATGCTGATCCAGAACACGAACCCGGTTTCGGTCGCCCCGGAGCAGGACCTGGTGAAGCAGGGTTTTGCGCGCGAGGACCTGTTCAGCTGCGTGCACGAGCAGGTGATGACCGAGACGGCCCGCATGGCCGACATCGTCCTGCCGGCGACCATGTTCCTGGAACACGACGACATCTACACGGGGGGCGGGCACCAGCATCTCGGGCTCGGGCTCAAGCTGGTCGATCCGCCGGAGGAATGCCGCACCAACCACGACGTCATCGCGGCGATCGCCCGGCGGGTCGGCGCGGAGCACCGCGGCTTCGGCATGACGGCGCGCGAGTTGATCGACGAGGTTCTGGTCGCCTCCGGTCGCGGCACGCTGGGCGCCATGGAAGCCGAGACCTGGCTCGACGTGCAGCCGCCCTTCGAGGAGGCGCATTATCTCACCGGCTTCGGCTACCCGGATGGACGGTTCCGGTTCCGGCCGGACTGGGTGCGGGTGCCCAACCCCAACGAGGGCGCCATGGGGCCGTGGTCCGAGATGCCGTCGCTTCCCGACCACTGGGCGTCGGTCGAGGAGGCGACGGAGCGCCACCCGTTCCGGCTCGCGACGAGCCCGGCCCGCAGCTTCCTCAACTCGAGCTTCACCGAGACCCCGGGCTCGCTGTCCCGGGAGGTGCGGCCCGAGGTGCTGATCCACCCCGACGACGCCGCCCGATTCGGCGTCCAGGACGGCGGTTGGGTCAGGCTCTCCAACGACCGCGGCGCGGTGCTGATCCGGGCAAAGCTGTTTTCGGGCGTGCGCCCGGGCGTGCTGATCGCGGAATCGATCTGGCCCAACGCCTTCTTCCCGGACGGGCGGGGCATCAACACCCTGACATCGGCCGATCCGGTGGCGCCCTATGGCGGTGCGGCGTTCCACGACAACCGGGTGGCGGTCGAACCCGTCTCGGAGCCGGGGCAGGCCGATGTCCAGCCCGGCGCCGCGACGGTTCCGGAGCCGGCCGAATGAACCCTCAGCGCGCGTCGGGGCGCAGCCCGAGGGTCGTCGCCGCCCCGTCGGCATAGACGGTGCGGCCGCGCTCGAGCCGCGCGGCACCCTCCGCCACCAGCCTCAGGCCGAGCGGATAGAGCCGATGCTCTTCGGCGAGCACCCGGCCGGCGAGCGTGTCCTCGCTGTCTCCGGCCAGGACCGGAACGGCCGCTTGCGCGACGATCGGGCCGGCATCGAGCTCGGGAACGACGAAATGCACGGTGCAGCCGTGAATGCGCACGCCGGCACCGAGCGCCTGGCGATGCGGGTGCAATCCCTTGAAGGACGGCAGCAGGGAGGGGTGGATGTTCAGCATCCGGCCGACCCAGCGCTCGGCGAAGGGATCGGTGAAGATGCGCATGAAACCGGCCAGGCAGACGAACTCGACCCCGTGCCGGGCGAGACCGTCACCGAGCGCCGTCTCGAAGGAGGCGCGGTCCCCGAACACCTTGTGATCGATCGTCTCGGTCGCGATGCCCACGGCCTCCGCGCGGGCGAGCCCGGGCGCTCCGGGGCGGTTCGAGATCACGACGGCGATCTCGGCCGGAAAGGCCGGATCCTGCGCGGCCTCGATCAGCGAGGCCATGTTCGAGCCGCGGCCCGAGATCAGGACCCCGACCCGTCGCCTCTGCCCGGACGGCGGGCTCATCGGACCGGGAGGGCGCCCGAATACACGACGGCCTCGCCGGCACCGCGCTCGGCCAGCCGCCCGAGCACGAGCGGCCGCTCGCCGGCCGCCTCGAGCGCGGCCGCCACCTCGTCGGCGGAGTCGCGCGCTGCGACCACCACCATGCCGACCCCGCAATTGAAGGTGCGCAGCATCTCGGTCCCGGCCACCCCGCCCGCCTCCGCGAGCCAGCCGAACACGGGCGGCGGCACGATGGCGGCGAGGTCGAGCTCGGCTGACAGGCCGGGCGGCAGCACGCGCGGGATGTTGTCCGGGAAGCCGCCGCCGGTGATGTGGGCCAGCGCCCGGATGCCGCCCGTCGCCCGCAGGGCGGCGAGAAGCGGCTTCACATAGATGCGGGTCGGCTCGAGCAGCGCCTCGCCGAGCGTCCGGCCCGGGGCGAAGGGCGCGGCGTCGCTCCAGGACAGCCCGGCCCGGGCCGCGATCCGGCGGACCAGCGAAAAGCCGTTGGAATGAATCCCGGACGAAGGGAGGCCGAACAGCACGTCCCCGGCCGCGACGTCGCCGCGGGGCAGGAGGGTGCCGCGTTCGGCCGCTCCGACCGCGAAGCCCGCGAGGTCGTAATCGGCCTCGGCGTAGAGGCCGGGCATCTCGGCGGTCTCGCCGCCGATCAGAGCGCAGCCGGCGATCCGGCAGCCCTCGGCGATGCCGCGCACGATGGCGGTGCCGGTCTTGGTCTCCAGCCGACCGGTCGCGAAATAATCGAGGAAGAAGAGCGGCTCCGCACCCT
>JAQGJJ010000102.1 GCA_028290695.1 Enterovirga sp.
CGGCCGAATATCGGCACCGTCGCGGGCGGCGCCTGGGTCTGGGACGACACGGCCCATCTGCCCTGGGAAGTGCTCTACAACGCGAACTACACCGCCCTGAAACTGCCCCGGGATCAGAATCTCTCCAACATCACGCTGCCGACCGGCGTTTCGATCAAGGCCGTCGTGCCGACCACGACCTACGAGCTCGGGGTTGCCGACGGCGACACCTGCCGTATCGGGTTACGGTTCGATGGCATCATGCCGCCCCGCCCCCTGCGCAAGGCCGGCTCTCCGTTCGGCCATGCGAGCCATTTCGACCAGTTCGGGCGCGTAACGGGCGAGGTCAAGCTCGGTGACAGGACTGTCGCGATCGACTGCCTCGCGATGCGGGACCGCTCCTGGGGACCGCGGCCGGAGCACCGGCCCAAGAAGAGCTCCTACGTGACCGGGATCGCGACGGAGCGCGACGCGTTTCTGGCGGTCACGAAGTGGAACGGCGACGTCGAGGAGATCGCGTACGGCTTCATGATCCGGGACGGCGAGGTAGCCGATCTCGTGTCCGGGACACGGGAGGTCGAGCGCGACCCCGTCGAAGGATGGGTCACCCGCATCACCATCAGGGGCAAGGACGACAGGGGCCGATCCCTGGAAGCGGTGGGGGAACGGCTGTCCGGGATCATCATCAACCGGCACAGCTTCATCGACTCGAACGGCCTCATGGCCTGGTCCATCAACGGACAGGTGGGCCACGGGGAGGACCAGGACATGTGGCCTGTGCACGATTGGGCGGCTTTCCGCCGCCAGCAGCGTTCCGAACGGCCGGCTCGCTGACGATGACCGCTCAGCCACTTCCCCTCGAGGGCGTCACGGTCGTCGACCTGAGCCAGATCTATAACGGTCCTTACGCGACGTTCCTGCTCGCCACCGCCGGTGCGACGGTCATCAAGATCGAACCCCCGGGCGGGGAGTCACTCCGCCGCCGCGGCGTCGTGGGCGGCGCCGCGCTGCCCTTCGCCATGCTGAACAGCTGCAAGCAGAGCCTGCAGCTCGACCTCAAGAGCGAGGCCGGCAAGAACATCCTGCGGGACCTCGTGCGCGGAGCCGACATCCTGGTCGAGAACTTCGCCCCCGGGGTGATGGAGCGGCTCGGGTTGGGCGCGGCCGCGCTGCAGGCGATCAACCCGCGCCTGATCTATGCCCAGAGCTCCGGCTACGGCAGCTCCGGACCCTACCGCGACTACCCGGCTATGGACCTCACCGTGCAGGCGATGGCGGGCGTGATGAGCATCACCGGGTTCCCGGACCGTCCGCCCGTGAAGGCGGGTCCGGCGCTGTGCGACTTCTTCGCCGGGACGCATCTCTACGGGGCGATCGTGACCGCCCTGTACGAGCGCGAAAAGACCGGCCAGGGCCGGCAGGTCGAGGTCGCGATGCTGGATGCGGTGTATCCGTCGCTGTCCTCGAGCCTCGGCCTGTATTTCGGCTCCGGCGGGGATGCGCCGCCCCGGACTGGCAATCGACATGGCGGCCTCGCGGAGGCGCCCTACAACGTCTACCCGACCCGGGACGGGTTCATCGCCATCATCTGCGTCGGCGACGTTCACTGGCGCTCGCTTCTCGAGGCGATGCAGCGCCAGGATCTCGCGGGCGACCCGCGCTTCGCCTCCCTCAAGGAGCGGGTCGCGCATGTCGACGAGATCGATCGGGTGATCTCCGCCTGGACGGAGGGGTTCGACAAGCAGGGTCTGTTCGAGCTCCTGCAGCAGCACCGCGTGCCATGCGCCCCCGTGCGGGACCTGGTCGAGGTCGTGAACGACCCGCACATGCACGAGCGCGGATCCCTCCAGCATCAGGACCATCCCGAGCTCGGGCGGATCGTGGTCCAGAACTCGCCGCTGCGCTTCCTGGGCAGCGACCTGCGTCGACTCGAACCGAGCCACGCGCTGGGTGCCGACGCCGATGCGATCCTGTCGGAGCGCGCCGGGCTTGATGCCGACGCGGTGGCGGCGCTGCGGCGCGACAAGGTGATCTGATGGCCGGCGTTGTCGGAATCGACGTGGGCGGCACGTTCACGGATCTGTTCTTCTCGCGCGACGGCCTCTCCGTCGAACGGGTGCTGAAGGTCCCGTCCACCCCGGACGATCCCTCGCGCGGACTCGTGGACGCGCTCGCGGCCGCTGGGATCCAGCCCTCGGACATCGACATCATCGTGCACGGCACGACGATCGCCACGAACGCGGTGATCGAGCGCAAAGGCGCCCGGTGCGCCCTCATCACGACCCGCGGCTTCCGGGACATCCTGGAGCTCGGCCGCCGCGACCGGCAGCGGATGTACGGGCTCACCGGTGTTCAGAACCCGCTTATTCCGCGCGAGCTGCGCTGGGAGGTGGACGAGCGCCTGGACCACAAGGGCAACGTCGTTCGGCCCCTGGACGACGAGGCGGTCCGGGAGCTCGGACGAATCCTGGTCGGACTCGAGGTCGAGGCCGTCGTGGTGGCGCTGCTGCACGCCTATGCCAACCCGGCCCACGAAGAGCGCATCCGCGACATTCTTCTCGAAACCCACGCCGGATGGCAGGTCGTCACCTCGGCAAGCGTGATGCGTGAGTATTACGAGTTCGAGAGAACCTCGACTGCGGCCGTGCAGGCCTATCTGCAACCGCTCGTGTCCCGCTACGCCGCAAATCTCCAGTCCAAGCTCGCGGAGCGCGGCTTCGACATGCAGACCCTCGTGATGCAGTCGAATGGCGGCCTCGTGCCGCTGAGCCAGCTCGGGGGACGCGCCGCGAACATCGTGCGGTCCGGGCCCGCGGCGGGCGTGACCGCGGCCGCGAAGCTCGCGGCCGAAGCCGGGTTCAACAACGTCATCACCGGCGACATGGGCGGGACGAGCTACGACGTCGCCGTGGTGGTCGGCGGCACCCCCCGGGTCGCCGACGAGACGGAGCTCAGCTTCCGGGTCCCGCTCCGGCTGCCGATGATCGACGTCCACACGATCGGGGCCGGAGGCGGCTCGATCGCATACATCGATCGCGGCGGCATTCTTCAGGTCGGGCCGCGCAGCGCGGGTGCCGTGCCGGGTCCGGTGTGCTTCGGCCGCGGCGGCACGGAACCCACCGTCACCGACGTCAACGCGGTGCTGTCCCGCATCAACGCCCAGAACCCGATCGGGCTGAAGCACCTGACCGCGCTCGACATCGCGGGTGCGCGCCAGGCGATCGGGAACCTGGGCGCCAAGATCGGGCTCGGCATCGAGGAAACCGCGGAGGCGATCCTGACCATCGTCAACCAGCGCATGGCGGGTCGGACGCGGCTTCTCTCGGTTGAGCAGGGCCATGACCCGCGCGACTTCGTCCTCGTCGCGTTCGGGGGCGCCGGTCCCCTGCACGGCGCGGCAATCATGCGCGAAGTCGGGATCCGCACGATGCTCATCCCGCCGCACCCGGGCGTGCTCTGCGCCCTCGGCTGCGCCATCGCGGATCTGCGCTACGACCTGTCGCAAACCATCGAGCGCCGTGTGTCCGATCTGACCGCCCAGGAGGTCAGGTCGATCCTGGACGAGCAACGCCAGCAGGGCGAACGACAGCTCCACGAGAGCGACACGCCTCCTGCCGAAATCGTCGTCGAGCACGCGGCGCAGATGTCCTATGCAGGCCAGATCCACACGCTCAGGGTCCCGGTGCAGGCCGACTGGGACCTCGAGCGTATGACCCGAGCGTTCCATGACGTGTATCGCGGCGAATACGGCGACACGCTCGGCGACATACCGGTCACCGTGGTCAGCCTGAAAACGGCTGTCCGAGGACGGCGCCAGGCCCCGCCACCCCGGCCGCCGGGCGAGTTCAGCGCCGTGCCGGCCAGCCCGGCCGCCAGGCGGCCGGTTTATTTCGGGGGTTGGATCGATACGCCGATCTTCGACCGAGCCACCTTGAGGCCCGGCCACACCTTCGAGGGGCCGGCGATCCTGGAGCAGGCCGACACCACCACCGTGATCGAGCCCGGCATGAAGGCGCGCGTCGACGCCTTCGGCAACATCCTCGTCGAGATGATCTGATGGATCCTGTCACGCTCGCCGTTGTGCGCGGCGCCCTCGAGCAGATCGCGGACGAGATGGACCTCCATCTCATCCGGGCCGCGATCTCGCCCATCATCTCCGAAACGAACGACTGCGCGCACGGGCTCTATGATGCCGTGAGCGGAGAGACCATCGCGCAGGGCGGGTACGGGCTGCCGCAGTTCCTCGCCAACATGCAATGGACGGTCCAGCGGGTCATCGCCTGCGCCGGCGAGGAAGGCGGCTTCCAGGACGGGGACATCTGGATCGTCAACGATCCGTATCTGAGCGGCACGCATCTCAACGACGTCGTGCTCGTCTCGCCCGTGTTCATCGAAGGACGGCTCTTCGCGCTCTTCGCCAATACGGGCCACTGGATGGATATGGGCGGAAGCGTGCCGGGGGGCTGGGCCCCTTCGGCCACCGAAATCCACCAGGAAGGGATCATCATCCCGCCGCTGAAGCTCTACGACCGGGGCCGCTACAACGAGGCGCTCGTTCGGCTCGTCACCGCCAACGTCCGCATGCCGCAGCAGCTCAAGGGCGACCTCGCGGCGATGATCAACGTCTTCGCGGTGGGACGACGCGGCCTCGAGGCCCTCATCGACAAGTATGGCGAGACCACGCTGCGCGAGTGCATCCGCGAGATGATGGACCGCTCCGAGACGCAGATGCGATCCTACATCGCGGAAATCCCGGACGGGACCTACGCGGTCGAGGACTGGTTCGACAACGACGGCGTCGAGGACAGGCCGTTGAAGGTGGCGCTGGCCATCACGGTCGAGGGCTCGGACCTCCACTTCGACTTCACCGGCACGGCCCCCACCGCGCGCGGGCCGATGAACATCTCCGACGGCACCACCATGTCGATGTGCCTGGTTGCGCTGAAGCATGTGTTCCCGGACGTGCCGGTGAATGGCGGCGCGTTCCGTCCGACCCGCTTCACCATCCCGCCGCGATCGATCCTGGCGGCCGAGTATCCGTCGCCGGTCGGCGGAACCACCGACGTGGTCCAGCGGGTCGTGGATGTGGTGTTCGGCGCCCTTGCGCAGGCCATCCCGGACCTGGTGCCGGCCGCTCCCTTCGGAACGACCGGGGTCGCGACCGTATCCGGCCGGCATCCCGACACCGGTGCGTATTACGTGGCCGTCTACCCCTATCCGGGGGGCTACGGCGGCAGCCGCGAATCCGACGGGCTCGTGAACGGAACCCCACCGGGTTCGATGGCGAAATTCATGTCGGTCGAGATGTCCGAGCACCGCTACCCGTTGCGGTTCGATCATTACGCCATCCGGGAGGGATCGGGCGGGGCCGGGTTGCATCGCGGCGGCTGCGGCTCGACCTACGGCATCACCGCGCTCGGAGACTGCGTCGTGTCGATCCTGGGCGATCGCGTGGATCACCTGCCCCCGGGCATCCGGGGGGGCGGACCGGCAGCGCCGAACGACGTGCGATTCCACATCGGCGGGCAGGACTGGAATCCGCCCTTCCGCTCCAAGGCAGAGCGCATCGCTCTCAAGGCCGGCGATTCGGTCCGACTCTCCTCGCCGGGAGGCGGGGGCTACGGCAACCCGCTGGAGCGCGATCTCGAGGAGGTGGCGCGGGACCTGAACGACGGCTTGATCACCAGGGAATCGGCCGAAGCGACCTACGGCGTCGTGATCGGGCAGACGGCTTCGCTGGGCGATCGCAGCCGGTTCACGCTTGACACCGAGGCCAGCCGGCAGAGGCGCCAAGCGCTGCGGAGCGCCGCATGAGCATGGACTGGCTCGAACTGACCGGCCGCACGGCCGTCGTCACCGGCTCCGGGGGAGGCATCGGGCGGGCCACCGCGGTGTCGCTCGCGCAAGCGGGCTGTCGGGTCGCGCTTCTCGACCGCGACGAGACCACGCTGCAGGACACGCTCGCGGAAATCCGCGCCCTCGGCGGGGAGGCTGTCGCGCTCGCCTGCGACGTATCCGACCAGACCCGCGTCGAGAACGCCGCCGCGCAAAGCGCGGCCGTGCTCGGCCCTTGCGACATCCTGGTCAACAATGCCGGCCTCCTGCGGCCGGGGCCGCTCGAGACCCTGCCGATCGCGGAGTGGAACGCGCTGCTTGCGGTCAACCTGACGGGCTACCTCATCTGCGCCCAGACCTTCGGGCGCCAGATGCGCGATCGCGGCAAGGGCGGCACCCTCGTCCACGTCGCCTCGATCGCGGCCTCTCACGCCACCGGATTTGGCGGTGCCTACAGCGTCGCCAAGGCCGGAATCGTCATGCTGTCGCGACAGCTCGCGACCGAGTGGAGCCCGCACGGCATCCGCAGCAATGCCGTCAGCCCGGGCATGATCCAGACCCCGCTCAGCCAAGCGTTCTACGATCAGCCAGGCGCGACGGAGAAGCGAGCGGCGCTCATTCCCTCGGGTCGCATCGGGCAGCCTCAGGACATCGCCGACACCGTCCTGTTCCTTGCGTCGCCCCGCTCCGAGTACGTGAACGGCGAGGAGATCGTGGTGGACGGCGGCTACACGCGAAACCTGATGAGCTTCATTCCGCGCGCCGGCTACGACATGCCGGCCGATCCGTCGCGGTCGAGCTGAGGGCACCGGGATGCGGAGGGCGGCGGTCATCGGAGCGGGCGCGGCCGGCCTGAGTGCAGCCAAGCATCTCAAGGAAGCCGGGATCGCGGTGACCATCTTCGAGCTCGGCTCGCGGATCGGTGGTCTCTGGGTCTACGAAAACGACAACGGCCTCAGCCCGACCTACGCGTCGCTGCATCTGAACTCCGAGAACAAGGTCACGGCGTATCGTGACTTTCCGTTTCCACCCGACGCGCCGCTTTATCCCGACCACGCCGCCGTCGCTCGCTATCTCGAGAACTACGCCGATCGGTTCGGCCTTCGAGACCTGATCCGGTTCCGGTCGCGGGTGACGTCCGTGGAGAGAGCCGCGGAGGGGCGCTGGACCGTACGGATGGACGGTTCGCCCGAGGAATGCTTCGACGTCGTCGTAGTCGCGTCCGGTCACCAGGGCGTCCCGAAGCATCCTGCTTTCGCGCAGGATTTCGCCGGCGAATATCTGCACGCGCACAGTTACCGCACGCCCGAGCCCTTCCGCGGCAAGCACGTCCTCGTGGTCGGGGTCGGCAATTCGGCGTGCGACATCGCGGCGGACATCTGCTCGGTCACGGCCTCGACCACGATGGTCGCGCGATCGCCCGTCCTGTTCATGCCCCGCATGTTCCTCGGTGTTCCGACGTCGAGGGTGCTCGGCCGGATCGAGAAGCGCTGGATGCCCTGGCCGCTCCGCCGGCGGATTCGAGAGCTCATCTCCCGCATCGCACATGGCCGCATGGAGCAATGGGGCTTCGTGACCCCGAAGAAGCGCACGCACCCGGCCGGCCATCACCTCCTGATGGCGCAGTTTATATGGGGGAAGGTCACGGCCAAGCCCGCGGTGCGGACCGTGTCCGGGCACGAGGTCAGCTTCGTCGACGGCACCAGCCGGCACGTCGACACCATCATCGCGGCGACCGGATACGAGATCGACCTCCCCTTCCTGTCTGAGGATCTGTCCCCGGTGCGCGGTCACTGGCTGGACCTCTATCGGCGGGTCGTCCGGCCCAACTGCCCCGGCCTGTACTTCGTGGGCTTCTTC
Organism: Enterovirga sp.; assembly: GCA_028290695.1. GTDB lineage: Bacteria > Pseudomonadota > Alphaproteobacteria > Rhizobiales > Beijerinckiaceae > Enterovirga. The sequence goes on from JAQGJJ010000102.1 coordinate 7,675, forward strand.
AACGTGACCGGCGGCGGCAACATCCGCATGATGGACGACCAGGCGGAGTGGGTCGCAGCACTCGCGACCGGGGCGGTCGGCCTGCCGCACCCGGCCGCGATGGAAGCGGACATCCTGGCCGAGCGCCGGCGGATCCAGGAGCTCTACCCGGACAGCCCCCGGTACGGCCTCGAACTCGACCCCGCCGAATACCGCGCCGCGCTCCGGGCCGAGCGGCGGCGGGCCTCGCGGGCCAGCGCAGCCCCGGCCCGTAGCTGACGGCCAGCCGAAGTAGGGCCGCGCGCGCATCAATTCGCTTGCACATGGTACGCTAGCTGCTAACTTGGCCGGGTACGCCTGCCGTTCCGGCAGGGACGCCGATGGAACCGAGCGCAAGACTCGGTGGACCAGAACCGGGGGAACATCATGACGGGCGCCACTTTCGCTCAACGCGTTGCCGCCATCGCGGCCGCTTTCACGCTCACGGCCGGGGCGGCCGCCGCGCAGGACCTCAAGATTGGGGTCGTCAATCCGTTCTCCGGCGGAATGGCGCTCTACGGCGACGAGATGACCCGCGGCTACGACATCGCGGCCGACCAGGCCAATGCCAAGGGCGGCGTCCTCGGCCGCAAGGTCGTCGTGCTCCGGGCGAGCGCCACGAACCCGCAGGAGGCGATCGCCGCCGTCGAGCAGTTGATCGGCCGCGACAAGGTCGACGTGCTCTCCGGAACCTACGTCACGGCCATCGCCAACGCGGCGAGCGAGGCCGCGCTGAACAACAACAAGCTCTACTGGGAAACGAATGCGCTCGCCCGCGACCTGACGGATCGTGGCCTGCCGAACTTCACCCGGACCGGACCGGACAGCACCGCCTTCGCACGTCGCTCGGTCGAGGGCACGCTCCAGCTCGTGATCCCGAAGCTCGGCAAGACCGCCAAGGACATGAAGGTCTGGATCGAGCACGAGGATTCGGCCTTCGGCACCTCGATCGCCAAGGAGCAGGAGCGCCTTCTGAAGGAGGCGGGCGTGCAGGTGACGCTCGGTTCGCACAGCGCGCGCGCGGTCGACCTCTCGGACTCGATCCTGAGAGCGAAGAATGCCGCGCCGGACCTGTGGCTCTCGACCGGCTACGTGACCGATCACAACCTGCTCCTGCGCACGGCGCGCGAGCAGAGCTTCCGGCCCGCGGCCATGATGCTGGTCGGCACCGGCGACACCTTCGAGACGCTCGAATCCGTCGGCAAGGACTTCCTCAACGGGATCCTGCTCGTCTCCTACCCGCGCGCCGACGTCAGCGAGAGCTTCGGGCCTGGCGCAGCCGCCTTCCTCGCCGCGTATCGGGCCAAGTACAACCGTGATCCGATCGCCCCCCAGGCCATGAGCGCCTTCGTGGGCTTCAAGATCCTGCTGGAGACCATCGCGGCTGCGGGAACGACCGATTACGAGAAGGTCATCGCCACCGTGGCGAAGGCGGACAAGCCCCTCGGCACCTACGAGACGGGCTATGGACTCAAGCTCGACAAGACCATGCAGAACACGCGCGCCCTCCCGGTTATCGCGCAGTGGCAGGACGGCCACGTGAAGGCGGTCTTCCCGAAGGAGGCGATCGCGCCGGGCGGCACGATGCTCGACCTGGGCCGCAAGTAAGCGGCTCCTGACTCGGCGGCCCCAGGATGGCGGATCTCGCAAACATCGTCGCCGTGGGGATTCTCCTCGGCGGCATCTACGCACTCGTCAGTGTCGGATTGAACCTGATCTTCGGCGTGATCAGGATCGTCAATTTCGCCCAGGGCGAGTTCGTGATGCTGGGCATGTACGGCACCTATGCCGCCTACACCTTCCTGCGCGTCGACCCCTATCTGGCGCTAGTGGTCGTCCTGCCGGGACTTTTTCTGTTCGGCGCGATCGTTCAACGGCTCATCCTAGCGCCGCTCCGGACGGAGCCGACCATGCAGATCTTCGCGACGTTCGGCTTGTTGATGCTGCTCGAGAACGTCGTGCTCGCGCTCACCCGAGGCACGGCCTACAGCGTGACGAGCGTCGTTGCCCAGACGAGCATCGGTATCGGAGGCGTCCAGGTCGGGCTCGTGCGGCTCGTGGCGCTGGCGGCCGCGACCGGGGTCGCCGTCGCGCTCGGCCTGTTTCTGAAACACAGCATGCTGGGCCGGGCCATCCGGGCGGTCGCGCAGGACCGCTCCGCAGCCCGACTGGTCGGCGTCAACGTGGACCGGATCTACATGCTGACCTTCGGCATCGGCGCCGCGCTGGCGGGCCTCGCCGGATGCCTGCTCACGCCCATCTACACGCTCTCTCCGCAGATCGGCACGAGCTTCATCCTCCCGGCGTTCGCGGTCGTCGTTCTCGGCGGATTGGGCAGCGTGCTCGGCGCCTATATAGGCGGCTTCATCGTCGGGCTCACGGAAGCCTTCGCCGGATACTACCTGGATCCAGCCCTGAAGCACGCGGTGCTGTTCGCGGTCTTCATCGCAGTTCTGATCGTTCGGCCTTCGGGGTTGTTCGGGCAGGTCGGCGCAGAAGAGGTAGGGCTTCGTGATCAATCCTGATGGGGCGTCGGCGTTCGCTCCGGCATCGAGCGCCGGAGCGGCCGACAGAACGGGACCACGGACCCGCTCCGCGCCCCGGGTCAAGACGTTTGCAAGCGAGCTGCCGCGGGCTCTCCTGGTGCTCGGGCTCCTGTCCGGACTCGTCTACCTCTATTCGGGCGACACGTTCACGCTGAACACGCTCGCCGCGGCCTTCCTGTTCGCCGGGCTGTCGAGCGCCTGGAACATCATCGGAGGCTTTGGGGGACAGTTCTCGCTGGGGCACAGCGTCTTCTTCGCCGTCGGGGCCTACACGACGGCCAATCTGTATTTGAAGGCCGGCATCTCCCCGTGGATCGCGCTCGCCCCTGCGGCGCTGCTCGCGGCCCTCGTTGCCTGCCTCCTGTCATGGCCGGTGTTCCGGCTCCGCGGCCCGTTCTTCGCCATCGCCACCATGGCGTTCACGGAAGTCGCGTTGGCGCTCGGCAACTACATGGAATCCATCACGGGCGGCACCCGCGGGATGTCGATCCCGTTTCGGCTCGGCTTCGCCAACATGATCTTCAGGGATCGGTTGTCCTACGCCCTGCTCATGCTCGGCTTCGCGGCTCTGTGCCTGCTCGTGGTGCTTGCCGTGCATCGCTCACGGCTGGGCTATTATCTCCAGGCGGTGCGGGACAACGAGCAGGCCGCCCGTGCGGCCGGCATCAGCGTGCTCCGGGTCAAGCTCATGGGCATGGCACTCAGCGCGGCCCTCACCGGGATCGGCGGCGGGTTGTTCTTCATGCAGGTCCGGGTCGCGGACCCCGCGGCGCTGCTGTCCCTGTTCGAGTTCGGCGTCAAGTTCGCCCTGATCGCGTTGATCGGGGGGCTCGGCACCATCTACGGGCCTCTTCTCGGAGCGCTGGTCGTGATTCCGCTCGAGAGCTGGCTCCGGGCGGAACTCGGCGGGATCGTGCCGGGCGCCAACCTGATCGTGCTCAGCCTCTGCCTCATCCTGGCGGCCCTCTTCATGAAACACGGGATCGTGGGCTCTCTGCAGCGCCTGTTCACGATCGCGACCCGCAGGATTCCGAGATGAGCGGAGCGCTGCTGCAGGTCCGGGGCGTCGCGAAGCGCTTCGGGGGCCTCGTCGCGGTCAACGACGTCTCCTTCGACGTCGCCCGCGGGGAGCTCGTCAGCATCATCGGGCCAAACGGCGCCGGCAAGACGACGCTCTTCAACCTCCTGACGGGCCAGCTCGCCCCCAGCGCCGGGCAGGTCCTGTTCGACGTGCAGGACATCAGCGCCCTGTCCCCAAACCGCCGAGCTCAGCTCGGGCTCGGCCGGACCTTCCAGATCTCGCAGACGCTCACCTCGCTCAGCGTGGTCGAGAACGTGATGGTCGGTGCGTTCCTTCACCACCGGGGGCTCAAGGACGCCGCGAGACGGGCCGAGGAGGTGCTGCACCTGGTCGGTCTGGCGGACCGTGCCGATGTCCGGGCCGGGATCCTGACCCTGAGTGAGAGGCGACGCCTCGAGGTCGCCCGCGCACTCGCCCTGGACCCGCAGATCGTGCTGCTGGACGAGGTCATGGCGGGCCTGAATCCGAACGAGGTCCAGGAGGTCGTCAGCCTCGTCGAGCGCCTCCATGCGGAGGGCCACACGTTTCTGGTGATCGAGCACAACCTCAAGGTCGTGCGGCGCTTCTCCGAGCGCGTCATCGTCATCGAGCGGGGCGCCAAGCTGGCCGAGGGAACGGCCGAAGACGTTCTCGCCGACCCGCGCGTGGTGGAAGCCTATATCGGCCGGAAGCGAGCCACATGACCCCGTCTGCTGAGATGCTGTCCGTCGAGAACGTCACGGCCGGCTACGGCGACGCGACCGTCCTGTTCGACGCCTCCTTCTCCGTACGCGAGCGGGAGATCGTGGCCATCGTGGGCGCCAACGGCGCCGGAAAGACCACGCTCCTGTCGACCATCGTCGGCCTCGTCCAGGCGCGGACCGGTCGCATCAGCTTCCGGGGGCGGGACATCACCCGCCGGGCCGCGCACCTCCTGCCGGGCGACGGTCTCGCGCTGGTGCCGGAGGGCGGCCGATTATTTCCGTTCATGACGGTCGAGGAGAACCTGCTCCTCGGGGCCTACTCGCCCGATAGTCGGACCAAACGGAAGGAGCGCCTCCAGGAGATGATGGAGCTGTTTCCGATCCTGGGGGAACGGCGTGCGCTCGCGGCCGGCAAGCTCTCGGGCGGCGAGCGGCAGATGTGCGCGATCGCCCGCGCCCTGATGAGCCATCCGGTCCTGATCATGCTCGACGAGCCCTCGGTCGGGCTTTCGCCGCTCATGGTCGAGCGCGTCTTCACCATGGTGGAGACGCTGGCGCGCGAAAAGGGACTCACCATCGTGCTGGTCGAGCAGAACGTGACGGAGGCCCTCGAGGTCTCCGATCGCGCCTATGTGCTCGACCACGGCCACGTGGTCCGGGGCGGCGAGGCCGCGATCCTGCGGAACGACCGCGAGATCCAGGAAACCTATATGGGCCTCTGACCACGCGGGACGGCCGGACGCCGATCGCGCCACCGGCCAGCCGCCGTCAGCTGGGCCGTGTCATGCGCCTGGTTCAGCCGGAGGCCGGGTGGCGGCCTCACACGACGGGGCGGAGCCTCAGCTTCGCCCGCGCAGGAAGTTGATCACGCCCGAGTAATCGTCGCCGCCATGGCCGGCGGCCTGGAACAGGCCGAACAGGGCCGCGGCTTCCGCTCCGAGCGGCGTCGAGGCACCGGCGGACAGGGCCGCCTGCTGGGCCAGGCGGAGGTCCTTGAGCATCAGGTCCGTCGCGAAGCCGGGCTTGTAGCCGTTGTTGGCCGCGCTGGTCGGCACCGGGCCCGGAACCGGGCAATGGGTGGTCAGCGCCCAGCAGGAGCCCGAGGAGGTCGACGCGACGTCGAACAGCGCCTGGTGGGACAGGCCGAGCTTCTCGGCCAGGACAAACGCCTCCGAGATGCCGATCATGCTGATCCCGAGGATCATGTTGTTGCAGATCTTGGCGGCCTGGCCTGCGCCGGCATCGCCGCAATGCACCACCCGACGCCCCATCTGGGCGAGAACCGGTTCGCCGGCCGCGAACGCGTCCGCCGCGCCCCCGACCATGAAGGTGAGCGTGGCGCCGCGCGCCCCGACCGTGCCGCCCGACACGGGCGCATCCAGGGACGAGAGCCCGGCTTCAGCGGCGATCGCATGGGCCCGGCGTGCGCTCTCGACGTCGACCGTCGAGCAGTCCACGATGAGTGCGCCTGCCTGCATGGCCGGCACGATGTCGGACCACACCGCCACGACGTGCTTTCCGGCCGGCAGCATGGTGAGCACGATCTCGGCGCCGGCGACAGCGTCGCGGGCCGATTGCGCGATCCGCACGCCGTCGTCCTTGGCGGCCGAGCAGGAAGCCGCCGCCAGGTCGAACCCGGCCACGGAGTGGCCCGCCTTGACGAGATTGGCGGCCATCGGGCCGCCCATGTTGCCGAGCCCGATGAAGGCGATGGTGGCCATAGAGCGTCTCTCTCCCACTCGTCCCGGCTGTCGGCCAGGACCTCTTTCAGCGGCCGCCACCGGCAGCCGACTCACCGCCCGATCAGGCTCCTGGCCACGATCAGCCGCATGATCTCGTTGGTGCCTTCCAGGATCTGGTGCACCCGCAGGTCCCGGACGATCTTCTCGATGCCGTATTCGGACAGGTAGCCGTAGCCGCCGTGCAGCTGCAGCGCCTCGTTGGCGACCGCGAAGCCGGTATCGGTCGCGAGCCGCTTCGCCATGGCGCAGAGCCGGGTCGCATCCGGGTCCTTGCGGTCGTAGGCGGCGGCGGCGGCGTACAGGAAGGTGCGGGCTGCCTCGAGCTCCGTCGCCATGTCGGCGACCCGGAACTGCAGCGCCTGGAACTCGTCGAGGCGCTTTCCGAACGCCTTGCGTTCGCGCATGTAGCCGAGCGTCTTGTCGAGCGCCGCCTGCGCGCCGCCGAGCGAGCAGGCGCCGATGTTGAGCCGGCCGCCATCCAGCCCGGCCATGGCGATCTTGAAGCCGATGCCTTCCGGGCCCAGGCGGTTCGCGACCGGCACGCGGCAATCGGAGAAGATCACCTGACGGGTCGGCTGGGCGTTCCAGCCCATCTTGCGCTCGTTCGGCCCGAACGAGAGACCGGGCGCGTCACCCGGCACGACCAGGGTCGAGATGCCGGAGGCGCCCTCCCCGCCGGTCCGGACCATCACGACGTAGAGGTCGCCCGCGCCGGCCCCGGAGATGAACTGCTTCGTGCCGTTCAGCACGTAGTCGTCGCCGTCCCGGCGCGCGCTTGTGCGCAGCGCCGCCGCGTCGGAGCCGGAGCCCGGCTCCGTCAGGGCATAGCTCGCGAACAGCTCCATCGAGCACAGCCCCGGCAGCCAAGCCCGGCGCTGGTCCTCCGATCCGTACGTGTCGATCATCCAGGACGACATGTTGTGGATCGAGATGAAGGCCGAAGTAGTCGGGCAGCCGGTGGCCAGCGCCTCGAAGATCAGCGCGGCGTCGAGCCGGCTGAGCCCGGAGCCCCCGACATCGTCCCGCACATAGACGCCGCCCATGCCGAGCGCCGCCGCCTCCCGCATGACCTCGACCGGGAAGTGCTTCTTCTCATCCCATTCGAGGGCGTGCGGGGCGATCCTTTCGGCCGCGAATTCCCGCGCCATGTCGCGAACCGCGATCTGGTCGTCCGGAAGAGCGAACAGCGTCATGGAAGCACCTCGGCCCGGCCTCCCTGCCTATTGCATGGTCGGGATGACGAACTCGGCGCCTTCCTTGACGCCGGATGGCCAGCGCGAGGTGACGGTCTTGGTCTTGGTGTAGAAGCGGACGCCGTCCATCCCGTGCTGGTT
>JAQGJJ010000115.1 GCA_028290695.1 Enterovirga sp.
CGGCCATGCGCGCCCGGGCCGATCCCGGCATATTCGCCGTAGCGCCAGTACACGAGGTTGTGCCGCGATTCGGCGCCCGGCCGGGCGTGATTCGAGATCTCGTAAGCCGGCAGGCCGGCCCGGTCGCAGACCTCCTGGGTCAGGTCGTAGAGGGCGCGACCCTCCTCGGCGTCCGGCAGCACGAGGCGGCCGGACGCGTGCAGGCGCTCGAACCACGTGCCGGGCTCGATGGTGAGCTGGTACAGGGAGAGGTGCTCGGCCGCGTAGCCGATCGCCCGCTCGAGCTCGGCCCGCCAGGCGTCCCGGGTCTGCCCCGGCCGGGCGTAGATGAGGTCGAAGGAGAAGCGCTCGAAGGTCTGGCGGGCGACCGCGACGGCCGCCAGCGCCTCCTCGGCAGAGTGCATGCGGCCGAGCCGCCGCAGGTCGCCCTCGTTCAGCGCCTGCACGCCGATCGACAGCCGGTTCACCCCTGCGGCCCGGTAGCCGCGGAAGCGCTCCGCCTCCACGCTGGTCGGGTTGGCCTCGAGCGTCACCTCGGCACCCGGCTCGACGCTCCAGGCGCGGCCGATCGCGTCCAGGACGCCGGCCACCGTCTGCGGTCGCATCAGCGAGGGCGTGCCGCCGCCGAGAAACACGCTGGTGACGGTCCGACCCGGGGTCATCGCGGCCGCGTGCGCGATCTCGCGCTCGAAGGCCGCGAGATAGCGGCCCTCGTCGACCCCGCCCTGGCGGACGTGGCTGTTGAAGTCGCAATACGGGCACTTCGCCAGGCAGAAGGGCCAGTGCACGTAGACGGCGAAGCCCGCGTCGCGAGTCGGGTGATCAAGCATGCTTTACCTTATCACCGAAATTCCTCTCCGGTCGTTACGCCGACCTGCGGGAACTTGACGAGCGCCGGCACGGGAGGCACGCCCGTCCCCCGCCCGGGAATCGTGCGTCCGGCGAGAGCGCCGATCGAGGAGAGTTGAGACATGGCCGCAGACGTCGCAGAGACCGGTGTCGCCGCGGAAGAGCTGAAGCAGTTCGTCGAGCGCATCGAGCGCCTCGAGGAGGAAAAGGCCGGCATCGCGGGGGACATCAAGGATGTGTTCGCCGAGCTGAAGGGGCGGGGCTTCGATTCGAAGGCCGTCCGGTCGATCCTGCGCATCCGCAAGAAGGATTCGGACGAGCGCAAGGAGGAGGAGGCGATCCTCGAGCTCTACATGCAGGCGCTCGGCATGGCATAGCGGCCGGCTGCGGCGTCAGCCCCGGGCGAAATCCTTCCAGAAGGGCTTGGCGGCCACGAAGTCCTCGTGCGCGCTCACGGCAGCCTCAAGGAGGGCGACCTCCCGGTCCTGCCGCGCGGCCTCGACGTGGTCGGCCTCCCGGGGGAGCCCTGCGCGGGCGCCTCCCGCCTGCCGGGCGATGTCGGCCGCGATCTCGCGGGCGGTCTGGATATCGTTGAGGTCGCCCAGGCAGCCCTGGATCTTCTCGAGCGCGGCCAGGAACGTCTTGTGGCGGCGCCGGCTCTTTCCGTCCGCCACGAGGCCGGCGAAGAACTCAGAGGCGTAGCGCAGCTTCTTGGCGTCGATCCGCACCTCGTGCCGGGCCGCCGGATCGATCCTGTCCAGATGCTCGCCGCGCCGCTTTACGCGGCGACGGCGCTTCGCGAGCAACTCCGCCGCATGCTCCTCGATGGGCCGTTTGCAGGCGGCGCGGCGCTCGGGGTCGGTGCGCCACGGACCCGCTTCCGTCCAGAACAGAAGATCGAGCATCAGGCGGCGGAAGCGGGCCGAATCCAGCATGGCCAGGATGCGGTCGTAGGCCCGCTCGCGGTCGGCCCGCAGGCCGGTCAGAAAGGCCGCGAGCGCCTCGGCCGCGTCCTCCGGATCGCCCGCCTGCGCGGACACGCCCTCGATGTAGACATCGAGATTGCGGCCTTCGCCGAGGAGGCCGGAGGCGGTGCGCAGCCGGCGCTTCAGCCCTTCGCTGTCGCGGTCGGCGACGAGATCGCCGAACAACGACAGCGCCGACCGGAGCCGGCGCATCGCGACCCGGGCCTGATGCAGCGATTCCGTGGAGCGGGTCGCGACGAGGATCGGCTCGTTCAAACGGAAATGCCGGATGCAGGACCGCACGATGGCCGCAAAGGCGTCCGCGCTCGACATGCCGCGCCTGAGCACCACCGGTTCGGCCTTGACGCTGACCGGCTCGTCGCCGGCGGCCAGCCGGTAGCCGCGTTCCGATTTGGTCAGCACGCCGATGCGCAGGCGCGCCGCCCCGCCGAGCGACCGCACGAGGTCGAACAGGTCGGAAGCCTGGCCGCTGCGGAGCTCGAACTCGAGTTCGGCGATGCCCTCCTGGCGGTCCTCGGCGGATATGCGACCGATATCGAGCGCCACCTCGACCTCGGCCGTGCCGCTGCCGATCGTCCAGGTGGTACGCTCGACCTCCGAGACGAAGACCGGCTTCAGGCCGCGGGCCGCCCGGCCGGACAGCACGCTGGGCAGCGGTGAACCGGCCGCGGCCGCGAGGTCGGGCGTCTCGCCCTCGATGTCGGTTTCCCACTCGCCGCGGTTGAACAGCCCCGCGCCCGAGCCGTCGCCCTGCTTCACGGTCTGGACCCGGCGCTCGCCGCCGATCGTCCGCACCCGCAGGCTCAGGCCGTTCCTGCGCAGAACCTGTTCGTCCGTATCGAAGTAGACGGACACCAGGCGGTCCCGCGCACCATCGCCTCCGCCGAGGCGCTTCAGGCCCCGGGCCGCCAGCGATGCGGCCTTGGCCGGCGCGACCTCCAGCTTCAGCTCGAACTCACGCGGCGCGCCCATGACGATCCCTGACGGCGGAACGGTATCCTACTGCGGCGGCATCGGGAACGCCATGGCGGCGC
>JAQGJJ010000148.1 GCA_028290695.1 Enterovirga sp.
CACGGCTGCCGAGGGGCCCGCGACCGGGCCCCCCGCCCGCCGTCCGCGCGCCGCCGCTCCCCGGACGAAGCGCGAACCGACCGCGGGCCAGATGGCGGCGCGCGAGCGTCAGCGCAAATGCGGCGCCGAGTGGAAGGAGGCGAAAGCCGCCAACCGGACCGGCGGAGCCAAGTGGCCGCAATTCTGGAGCCGCTGCAACGCCCGCCTGAAGGGCAACGAGGCGTAGCACCGCTCCCCGCGGCGGCGGCCGGAACCCGGCCGCTCCGCCGGGCTTGTTCTTCGCCGAAACGGCGGGGACGCGATGGATCGGGCCGGCCGAGAGAGACGCCTCCTGCAGCGCGCGGTTGCGCTCGCCGGCGTGGTTCCGGTGTCGGCCGGGCTGTTCGGCGTACTGTTCGGTGCCGCGCTGACCGGCGACGGAGGGCTGAGCGCCTCCGGCGACAGCCATTACCGCTACCTGTCGGGCCTGCTTCTCGGGATCGGGCTCCTGTTCTGGTCGAGCATCCCGGCGATCGAGACGCGCACCGGCCGTTTCCAATGCCTCACCCTGGTCGTGGTGGCGGGCGGCCTCGCGCGGCTGGCCGGGCTGGCCCTGATCGGGATGCCGTCGATGACCACCCTCGGCGCGCTCGTCATGGAACTCGGGGTCACGCCGGCCCTGTGCCTGTGGCAAGGGCGCGTCGCCAGCCTGCATCGTCCTCCGGGCCAGGAGCTTAGCGCGTGAGCCGAGCCGTGATCTTCGACGTCGACGGGACCCTGATCGATTCGGTCGATCCCCATGCCGAGGCCTGGGTCGAGGCGCTGCGGCATTTCGGGATCGCCGTCCCGTTCCGGGCGATGCGGCACGAGATCGGCAAGGGCGGCGACCAGCTGCTGCCCGTGTTCGTCCCGGCCGAGCGGCTGGCCCGGGAGGAGAGCACGATCTCGGGCTTCCGGTCCGACCTGTTCAAGCGCGACTACCTGCCCCGGGTAAGGCCTTTTCCGGGCGTCCCTGCCCTGTTCGAGGCGTTGCGGCGCACCGGCCAGACGATCGCCCTCGCCTCCTCGGGCAAGGCCGACGAGGTCGCGCGCTATGCGGAGATCGCCGGGATCGCGACACTCGTCGACGTCACGGTGACCGCCGACGACGCGGAGCGGTCGAAACCGGAGCCGGACATCTTCGCGGCGGCGCTCGCGAACCTCGCCCCGCTCCGGGCCGAGGAGTGCGTCGTGGTCGGCGATACGCCCTGGGACGGCATCGCGGCCGGCCGGGCCGGCATTCCGTTCGTCGGCGTGCTCAGCGGCGGCTTCCCGGAGGCCGAGCTGCGCGCCGCGGGCGCGGTTGCGATCTTCCGCGACCCCGAGGACATGCTGGCGGGCTACGCCGCCTCCCCGCTCGCGCCCGGCTGAGCGGCCGGCAGGCTTTTCGCGAAGCACCATTCGCTAGATTGCGAGATGTCGCCGAGCTCGCGCGCGGCGCCCGTGCGCGAATAGCCGAGGCGCCCGTAGAGGCGGTGCGCCGTCCGGAACCGGGTGTCGGACCAGAACATCAGGCCCCGGGCCCCGCGCGCGGTCGCGAAATCCTCGACGTGGCGCACGAGGAGTTCGCCCAGCCCGCCGCGGCGCCGGTCGGGGCGGACATAGAGCCGGTGCAGCTCCACGAGGCCCGGTTCGGGCTCGTCCGCCGCCACGCAGGCGCAGACCCGGCCGCGCTCGTCCTCGACGACCCAGAAGGCCCCTCCCCGGCCGGCAAAGGCGCGTCCGGGATCGCGGAGGTCCGGCAGGTCGTCGTGGGGATCGACGAAGCAGCCCGGGTATTCGGCGAAGCACAGCGCGAGCAGCCCGAACAGGTCCTGCGCGTCCTCGTTCCGGGCCGGCCGGATGGCGGGGTCGCTCACGCGCTGGCAGCCGGGGCCTCGCCCTGCCGGGCCAGAACCAGGAGCGGAACCGCCGACACGGCCGCGACGAGGAGAAACGGCAGCATGAAGCCGCCGGACAGGGCGAGCAGAATCGCGAACAGGGTCGGCCCGCAGATGTGGCCGATGAAGATGATGATGGTGGCGCCCGCCGCCGTTTCCCCGACGAGCCCCTTGGGCGCGAGGCGCGCGATCGCCGCGATCTGGATTCCGTTCCAGCTCGACACCGTGACGCCGCCGATCCCGGCCAGAAGCACGATCGCCCAGACCGGCCAGGTCACGTCCGAGGCGGCGGCGGCCGCGGAGGTGGCGGCCGCGGTGATCGACACGAGCCGCAGAGTGAGGAGGCTCGAGCCCAGGCGGTCGGAGGCCCAGCCGAGCAGCACGCGCCCGAACACCCCGGTCGCCTGCATCACCCCGAAGATGATGCCGGCCGCGACCAGGGAATAGCCGAGCGCGCTCACCGCGTAGGTGACCAGGAACGCGAACCAGGCGCCCTGCGCAAAGGCGAGGCAGGCGCCCACCACCGCGAGCCGCGGCAGACGCCGATCGCTCCGCAGCGCGGTCAGGGGCCGGAGCAGGTTGCTCGGGGACAGGAACATGGCCAGCGAGAAGGAGCCGGCCGGGCGGCGGTCGACGTCGATCCCGTTGCGAAGCGGCTGGACGAGCGCGATGGTCGCCAGAACGGCAAGGGCCGAGAACGCGACGCTCGCCCGCCAGCCGACGCTCTCCACGATGGGCGGCAGCGTCACCCCGGCGAGCACGCCGCCGAGCGGCACGCCGGCCTGCTTGATGGAGAAGATCAGGTTGCGGTGGCGCTCGGGCGCATAACGATGCAGGACGTCCGTGCCGGCCGGGCTCGAGGGGCCGTAGCCGAGGCCGATCAGGACGCTGCCGAGAACTGCCATCTGCCAGAACGGCAGGGCCAGGAGCCCGAGCCCCAGGATGCCGAGCCCGAGGCCGATCTGCAGCGAGCGGATCGGGCCCACCTGCGCGATCAGCACGCTGCCGGACAGCAGGAAGATGATCGAGCCCGCGGTGGTGACGGCGGCCAGGAGGCCGATCGACGCCACCGTCATCCCGACCTCAGGCATGAAGGCCGGCGCGATGGTCGGAACGAGGCGGGTCAGAAAGGCGGCCGCCGTCTGGATCACGAGCGTCGCGACGAGCGGCGCGATCCAGGTGCCAGGGGCCGTCGTCGCCTCTGGGGGTGCTGAAAGCGATGTCATCGGATGGTCGGACCGCAGGCTGCCGGCGCGTGTGGCCGGAGCCTCACTTCGCATATTTCCAGCCGCCGTCCACGAAGAGCGTGTGGCCGGTGACGAAATCGGATGCCGGGCTCGCCAGGAAAACGGCGGACCCGACGATGTCGTCCGGGGTGGCGAGTCGACCGAGCGGAATGCCGCGCCGGAGGTACTCCGCGCGGGCGGGGTCCTGCGCGAGGCGGCGCTCGATCGTGGGGGTCAGGGTCGCGGTCGGGGCGAGCGCGTTTACCCGGATGCCGTGCGGGGCCCATTCGGTCGCGAGCGCGGCGGTCAGATGCCCCACGCCGGCCTTGGCGGCGCAATAGACGCTGCGGTTCACCCCGACCGTGGCGGCCCAGGTCGAGCTCATGTTGACGATCTTGCCGTAGCCGCGCTCTGCCATGCCGCGCCCGAAGGCCTGGCAGGCGAAGAAGGTGCCGCGCAGATGCACGTCGTGCATCGCGTCCCACTCCGCGGGCGTGACGTCGAAGGCGGCCCGCGTGCCGCCCTCCCCGGCGCAGTTCACGAGGATCGCGGGCGCGAGCCCCAGCCCGGACACGCGGGCGAGAAGCGCCGCGATGCTGTCGGTCGAGCCCACGTCAACGGTTTCGGCAAAGGCGCGCGCTCCCTGCGCGGCGACCCGGTCCCGGATTCCCTCGAGCTGCTCGCGCCTGCGGGCGGCGACCACGACGTCGGCGCCGGCCGCAGCCAGAGCGACCGCGATCGCGGCTCCGATCCCCTGGCTTGCGCCGATCACGACCGCCTCCAGGCCGCGCAGCTCGAAGGTCGCGGGCATCAGGGCGAGGCGGCCGCGGGTGCGTCGCTCCATTCCACATGCGCGCCGATCCGGACCGGGTCGTCCTTGATCCAGCCGTACGGGCGGGCGCTCTCGATCATCCGGGCGAAGCCGGCGTCCCATTCCGGCGTGCGGTCCGGCACGAGCGCCTTCAGCCGGTCCGCCGACACCCAGGCCTTCTCCGCCGTCTCGAAGCTCGCGAGGTCGCCGACGGCCGACGCGGCGGCATCGAGCCCGGACGGCTCTCCCGCCACGACGAGCTTGAAGCGCTTGAAGTCGAGCCGGTCCTCCACGTGGATGGTCCGGCGCTCGTCCAGCCTGATGATCATGTCTGTCCTGCCCTTGTGTCCTGTGAGTCTCGCCCGAGTTCGGCGAGAATGTTGTGGTACACCGCCTCGTCGATCGGAACCGTTCCGCGGGCGCGGGCGGCTTCGCGCTTCGCATGGCTGCCCTGGCCCGGCACCCGGATCGGAGCGCCGCCCGGTGCGGGCCTCGACCCGGTCACGGTGCCGGCCAGGTCGCCGACCCGCCGCTTGAACTCGGCGACGTCCATGAAGCGACCGGGGTCGATCGCCAGGAAGAAGAACCCGAAATCCCCGACGTCGTCGACGACGACCTTGCTGCCGGACAGGATTCCGAAGATCTGCGCAACGAGCATGAGGCCGAAGCCGCGATGCTCGCCCCATGGCAGGATCGCCCCGGCAAGCGCGGACGCGGCATCGAGGGTCGGCGCCCCCGCTTCGTCCACCGCCCAGCCCTCCTCGAGCGGTGTCCCGGTGTGCTTGCGCAGCAGCACCTCGCCCCAGGTCGTCGCGCTCGTGCCGAAATCAACGACAACCGGCTCGCGCTCGGACGGAAACGCGAAGGCGAGCGGGTTCGTGCCGAAGATGCGGTCGATGCCGCCGAGCGGCGCCACGCGTGCGGTCGTGTTCACGGTGTGGAACGCGATGAGGTCCTGTCGGGCGGCGCGCTCGACGTAATAGGCGAGACGGCCGGAATACCAGGTGTTGCGCACCGCCACCACGCCCACGCCGCTGGCCTTGGCGAGCGCGATCGCCTTGTCCATCCCGATGAGCGAGGTGACGTAGCCGTTGGTGTCGCCGCCATCGATCAGGGCCGTGGTCGCGTCCTCGCGGACGGTGGTGATCGGCCCGCCGGGGCCCTTCTTCTTCAGGGTCTCCGCGAGGGCGAGCGCCCGCGGCAGGCCGGCGAAGGCGCGGCCGACCATCATCGCCTCGACCAGGTGGTCGGCGACGATCCGGGCATGGTCCGCGGGAAGGCCGCATTTCGCCATCACGTCGATGCCGAGCTGACGCGCCTCGTCGATGCTGATGTCCATTCCTGCCTCGTTTCCTAGCCCGCTTCCGGGTCCTTCAGCGCGGCGCCTGCGCGCGGGCCGCGCCCCTCACGTCGCCTTCACCTTCTTCATCAGCCTGTCGAGCGCCTCGGAATGCTCCGGGGTCGAGTGGGCGAGGGCCTGGAAGGCGGCCGAGAGCTGAAGCACGCTCGCCAGCGTGCCGTGCTCGGCCTCCTTCATCAGCCGCTTGGTCATCCTGATCGCGCCGCCCGGATTGGCGGCGATGCGCCCGGCGAGATCCAGGGCAGCCCCGAGCAGCTCCCCGTCGTCCACGACCCGAGACACGAGTCCGCAGGCCAGGGCCTCCTCGGCGTCGATCGCATCGCCCGTGAACGCCATCTCGGCCGCCTTGGAGCGCCCGACCGCGCGGGGCAGGAACCATGCCCCGCCATCGCCCGGAATGAGGCCGAGCTTCACGAAGCTTTCCGCGAAGCGCGCGCTTCGGCCCGCGATGCGGATGTCGCACATGCAGGCGAGGTCGCATCCCGCCCCGACGGCCGGCCCGTTCACCGCAGCGATCAGCGGCACCTCGAGCGCCGCGATGGCCAACGGAATGCGCTGGATGCCGCCCCGGTACCATTCGACCACGCGGGACGGCTCCCTCGCGGCCAGGTCCGCGTTGGCGCGAAGCTGCTTCAGGTCACCCCCGGACGAGAAGGCGGTGCCCTCGCCGGTCAGGATCGCGACCCGCACGGAGTCGGTTCGGGAGACGTGCTCGATCGTCCCGACCAGGGCGTCGATCATCGCGGTGCCCGACAGCGCGTTGCGCAGCTCGGGCCGGTTCAGGGTGATAACGGCGACGGCGCCGCGAATGTCGAGGCGGACGAGGTCAGGCATGAAGGGTTGTCCGGGCTGGTTCGTCGGTCGGGTCGGCGGATCCCGCAAAGGTCGGCTTGCGCTTGTCCCGGAAGGCGCGACGCCCCTCCCGGGCGTCCGGCGTCCTGATGCCGGCAAGCGTCGCCTCGAGCGCGAGATCGAGAGGATCGGCCTCGGGGTGCCCGGCCAGAGACCGGACGAGCGCCTTCGACATGGCGAGCGCGGTCGGGCTCGCGGCGAGGAGGTCCGCCACGGTGGTGGCCGCCAGCGCGTCCAGTTTCGGCCGGGGCGCGGCGCGGCTGACGAGACCGATGCGCTCCGCCTCGAGGCCGTCGATGGTGGCGCCGGTCAGAAGCAGCCGGAGCGCGGCCTTGGAAGGCACGCGGCCGAGCAGCGACACGGCCGTGAAGGTCGGCGGGATGCCGACCTTGACCTCGGGAAAGCCGAGCTTGGCGTCCTCCGCCGCAAGCGCGATGTCCGACCAGCCGACGAGCGCCGCGCCCAGGCCGAGGGCGTAGCCGCGCACCAGCGTCACGATCGGCTTCGGAAAGGCCCGGATCTCCCCGGCGAGGCGCCGGAGCCGGTCGAAATCGCGCCGCAGCTCCTCGTCCGAGGTGCCGTCGACGTCGAGCCCCGACAGGTCACGGCCGGGGCAGAAATCCTCGCCGGCCCCCTCGATCAGGAGCATGCGGCAGGCGGCATCGGCGGCGAGCAGCGGAACCTCGCGCAGCAGGGTGTCGATCATTCCGTCGTCGAGGGCGTTGCGCCGACCCGGGTTGTCCAGGGTCAGGACGACGCATCCATCCGGCCGCGGCCCGATCCCGATCGCACCCATCAGAAGGCGCCGGCCTCGCGCAGGCGGTCGATGTCCGCATCGGCGAGGTCGAGCTGGTCCTTGAGAACGGCCTCCGTGTGCACGCCGAGCTTCGGCGCGGCGCGGCTCGAGACGACCCGGTGATGCGACAGCTTGAAGGGCGGCCCCAGCACCTTGGTCGCGCGCCCGCTCTCGGTGACGGCCTCGATCACCATGTCGTTGGCGAGCACCTGCGGGTGCGACATGACCTGGTCCAGCGTGTGCAGCGGCGCCACCGCCACCCCGTTCGCCTCGAACCGCGGCACCCAATGGGCAACGGGCTGTTGCGCGAAGCGGGCCTCGAGCAGCGGCACCAGCACGGGCCGATTCTCGAGGCGCCGGTCGTTGGTCGCGAAGCGCTCGTCCATGGCGTAGTCCTCGCAGCCGAGCGCCGAGCAGAAGCGCCGCCAGGCGGCGTCGTTCGTGGCCCCGGCCAGGATGTACCCGTCCTGGCACATGAAGGCCTGGTAGGGAACGAGGTGCCAGACGCCCGAGCCTTCCTTGCGGGGGAGCAGGCCGGTCTGGAGCCACGCAACGGCATGGTAGCCGAGAAGCGACACGGCGGTCTCGAGGAGCGAGGCCCGCACCGCCGCCCCGCCGGCCCCGTTCGAGCGGGCGATGAGGGCCGTGAGGATGCCCGAATAGGCGGTGAGCCCGGTCGACATGTCGATGCAGGAGATGCCGACCCGAACGGGGCTCTCGCCTTCCACGCCCGTGACCGACATCACGCCGGCGAAGGCCTGCATGGTCAGGTCGTAGCCGGGCCGGTTGCGCAGATCGCCGTCCTCGCCGTAGCCCGAGATCGAGCAATGGATCAGGTTCGGATTGATCGCCCGCAGCGTCTCGGCATCCACCCCGAGCTTCGCGGCGGTGGCCGGCAGGAAGCTCTGGATCGCGACGTCGGCCTGCCGGATCAAGGGATGGAGAACCTCCTTGGCGGCCTCGCTCTTCAGGTTGAGCGTGATGCTGCGCTTGTTTCGGTTCACGCTGGCGAAGTTGCAGGTGATGTCGTCCTCGTCCCGGGAGCCCCAGAGGCGGTTCTCGTCGCCGCCGGGACTTTCCACCTTGACCACGTCCGCGCCCATGTCGGCGAGGAGCTGGGCGCAATAGGGACCGGCGAGCACACGGCTCAGGTCCACGACCTTGATGCCTTCGAGAGGCGACATCCGCATCGAGCTCCGATGTCGGTCAGGCGGCGGCCTGGGCCGGCTGCCCGAGCTCGCGCATGATGCCGGGCACGACCTCGGACATCCACAGCTCCATCGCGGCGAGGGACTTGCGGTGATCCATGTCCCCCACTTGGGTTTGGATCATCACGTGCACCGGCTTCATGGCGCGGATCGACCGCACCATGTTCGCGACGCAGGTCTCGACGTCGCCGACCGGCAGGTTCGCGGCGATGCGGTCGAGCCCGAGCTCCTCGTCGTAGGACTGCTCCTCGACGATGTAGTCGTTGGCGACCTTCTCGCGCCGGTTCTTCAGGCTGACCGCCAGGCGCTGCTGGTAGCGGGCGCAGTCGAGATAATGCTCCGCGTCCTTCTTCGATTTGGTGACAAAGGCGAGGCGCGCCATCGCGACCTTGACGCGGCCGGGGTCCTTGCCCTCCGCGACGGCGGCCTGCTCGAAGCTCTCGCGCGCCTTCATCATGCGGCCGAGGCCGCCGAGCACGCCCGAGATGAACAGCGTCTGGTCGCGGCGTGCGACGCGGCGCAGATGTGACGGGTCTCCACCCGCGTACCAGATCGGCAGCGGATCCTGGAGCGGCCTGACGGCGATGGACGAGCGGGGCTGCTTGAAGTGCTCGCCGTCGTACTCGAACGCCGGCTGGGTGGTGCCGAGCTCGATCAGATCCATCATCTCGCTCGTGATATCGCGCGACTTGGCGAGATCGACGCCGAACCGGTCGAACTCGTAGCCCTGGTAGCCCATGCCGATCCCGAGCTCGAGGCGGCCGCCGCTCAGGTTGTCGACCATGCCGATCTCGGCCAGCAGCCGGGCGGGCGTGTACAGGGGCGCAACCACGATGGCCGTGCCGAGCCGGATCGTCTTCGTGCGGCCCGCCATGTGGCCGACCATCATCAGCGGCGATGGGCACAGGCTGTAGTTGGAGAAGTGATGCTCGGCGTACCAGGCCTTGCCGAAGCCGAGCCGCTCGGCCTCGATGGTCTGCTCGGCCGCCTCGTCGAAGATCTGCTTGGCGGACTTCGACGTATCCCGCTGCTGCATGATGTTGAAGATGCCGAAATCCATCGTGCTGCTCCGACCGGCGTCGCTGGGCGGGCACGCAGTCGAGACGTCCTGCCCGTTCGTCCGCCGAGATAGCCCGCCGACCCGAACGCGATAAACGCGAGCCGGCGGTTAGCATTCTGTCTCCCGGCGCAAAGGTGGGAGGCCAGGCCGGGTCGCTGACCGGGCCCGTCTCTGCGCCGCCGCCGCTCGGGGCGGCCCCAGTTTCCACGGTGATGCAAAGATTCTGCCCGTCTCACCCGGCCCCGGCAGGCCACAGTTTCGGGGCGAGCCTGCCGTCCGGACGCGTCGCCGTCGGGGTGCCCTCGCCTCGGCGGGGTGCCGAGAGCGCCCGAAACGGTCGCTCGGCACACGACCTTGCTGGACCGTGCAAAGGACCTGGCCGCCATCCGCCACATCCGCCGGACCGGCGCGTGCTAGGGTCGCGGCTCTCCTTGCGGGAACCCCATGTCCTACAAATGGCCCGACCCATCGGGC
>JAQGJJ010000174.1 GCA_028290695.1 Enterovirga sp.
AGCAGGAACCGGAACGGCGGCGGCGGTCGGAAGGGGAGCCGGCTGGCTCGCGGCCGCGACCGCACTGCTCCGGGTCGGCGAGGCGGGCTCGCTCGGAACCGCGCTCGGCGGCGTCGCCGAGCTGGCCGTCTGCGTAGCCGGGACGGCCTTCGCATTGGTCGCGGGCGCCGACGCGGGTCCGGCCGAGGGCTGCACGGCAGGAGCGGCCGTCTGGGGCGAGATCGGCCCGGTCGCCATCAGGCCGGTTTGTGGGGCCGGCGAACGCGCCCACGTCGCTCCAGCCGGGCCGGCCGCAGGAGCGGGGCCGGCTGCAGGAGCGGGCGCCGCGGCTGCGACGGCGGGGTCTTGACGGGGCGCGGGCGGTGCAGCCTGGGGCCTCGACGACCCAGCCGCCACCACGGGGGCGGTGGACCGCGCGGGAGCAGCCGGATCGGGACGCCCCGTCTCGTCCGCGCCGGGAACGGCCGACAGGTAGGTGCGGTCGATCGGGATCACCCTGACGTTGCGGGCCGGGGGCTCCGACCGCTCGACAGGCTCCGGCTTTTCGGGCCGCGCGACCTTGATCGGCTCCAGAGGCCTGCGCGACCGGGCGGGCTCCGCCTTGGCAGGCTCGGCCCTCGCCGGTTCCGGCCGGGTCGCCGGTTCGGACTGGGCGGGCTCAGACTTGGCGGACTCGGACCTGGCGGACTCGGACCTGGCGGACTCGGACTTGGCCGGCTCGGCCCTGGCGGGCTCCGAGCGCGCGAGCTCGGGTTTAGCGGCTTCGGAGCGCGGCTGGACGGCTGCCGCCTCGGCGACACGGACCGCCGGCTGCTCGACCTGGACAGGAGAGTCGGCCTTGAGCTCGGCGCCCGCCCGTGAGGCGGTGGACGAGGCTTCGCCCCGCTCCCCGGGAAGCACCTCCGCGGCCCGGGCCGGACCGACCCGGTCTGCCGGCGCAAGATAGGCCAGCAAACGGTCGAACGGCCCCGCCGTTGCGGAGGTCGGACCCGCGGTCGCGGCCAGTTCGGCGGATGTCGTCGCTTCGGCCGATTTGGCCGGTGCCGCATGGGCGGGAGCCGCCAGCGCGGCGGATGCGGCCGCGGCCATGCCGCCCGGCGTCACGGCCACGGCAGGGGCCGGCCGTACGGCGGCAGCCCCGCAGTCGCGCTGGACGTATGGAAAGACGCGATCGTCACACGTTGCGACGCCTGCGGAAGGCGAAGCCGGTGTCGGGGCTCCGATCTGGGCGACACCCGCCGTCCAGAGCAGCCCGACACTGAAGATCGCCAACACGCTCAAAGCGACGCCGGGCGCGGCCGAGCTGCTCATGTCCACCGCCTCAAGAAGTTAAGAAATCGTTAAACCAACCCCCGTGGAAAGCCATCTCAAAATGCCGTCGCAGCCAAGCTTTCCCCCGCCGTAATCGGCGTCCGCCGGCCTATCCGTCGGACGCTCCAGCACTTCTTCCAAACCGCGGCCCGGCGTCGCGGTTCCAGATCAGGCTGCGGCCTCGCGGCTCCGCTCGGAGCGCTTGCGATCGTTGGGGTCGAGAATGGCCTTGCGGAGCCTGATCGACTTCGGCGTGACCTCGACCAGCTCGTCGTCCGCGATCCAGGCGAGCGAGCGCTCGAGGGTCATGCGGATCGGCGGCGTCAGCCGCACCGCCTCGTCCTTCGAGGTGGTCCGGATGTTCGTGAGCTTCTTGCCCTTGAGGACGTTCACCTCGAGATCGTTCTCGCGGGTGTGCTCGCCGACGATCATGCCCTGGTACACCTTCCAGCCGGGCTCGATCATCATCGGGCCGCGGTCCTCGAGGTTCCACAGCGCGTAGGCGACGGCCTCGCCGTTGTCGTTCGAGATCAGCACCCCGTTGCGGCGTCCCGGAATCTCGCCCCGGAACGGCTGGTAGGCGTGGAACAGCCGGTTCATGATCGCGGTGCCGCGCGTGTCCGTCATCAGCTCGCCCTGGTAGCCGATGAGGCCCCGGGTCGGGGCGTAGAACACCAGCCGCTGCCGGTTGCCGCCCGAGGGCCGCATCTCGACCATGTCGGCGCGGCGCTCGGACATCTTCTGCACCACGACGCCCGAATGCTCCTCGTCCACGTCGATGACGACCTCCTCGATCGGCTCGAGCAGGTTGCCGGCCTCGTCCTTCTCGAAGACGACGCGCGGACGCGACACGGCCAGCTCGAACCCCTCGCGGCGCATCGTCTCGATCAGGATCGAGAGCTGGAGCTCGCCGCGGCCGGACACAAAGAACGAATCCTTGTCATCGGCCTCTTCGATCTTGAGCGTGACGTTGCCTTCGCCTTCCTTGAAGAGGCGCTCGCGGATCATGCGGCTCGTGACCTTGTCGCCCTCCGTCCCGGCGAGCGGCGAGTCGTTGACGATGAACGACATGGTGACGGTCGGCGGATCGATCGGCTGGGCCTGGATCGGCGTCGCGACGGAGGGGTCGCAGAAGGTGTCCGCGACCGAGCCCTTCACCAGGCCCGCGATGGACACGATGTCGCCCGCCTCGCCGACCTCGATCGGGGAGCGCTCGATGCCCCGGAAGGCCAGGATCTTGGATACGCGGCCGGTCTCGACGAGGTTGCCGAGACGGTCGATGACCTTGATCGTCTGGTTCGGCCGGACCGTGCCGGAATCGATGCGCCCGGTGATGATGCGGCCGAGGAACGGGTTCGCCTCGAGCAGGGTTCCCAGCATGCGGAAGGGGCCGTCCTCGACCTTCGCCGGGGGCACGTGCTCCAGCACGAGGTCGAACAGCGGTGCGAGGCTCGGATCTGCCGGCTGCTCGGGGGCGGTCGACATCCAGCCGTTGCGGCCCGAACCGTACAGAATGGGGAAATCGAGCTGGTCGTCGTTGGCGTCGAGCGCGGCGAACAGATCGAACACCTCGTTGATCACCTCGCTGGCGCGGGCGTCCGGGCGGTCCACCTTGTTGATCGCGACGATCGGCTTCAGGCCGATCTTGAGCGCCTTGCCGACCACGAACTTGGTTTGGGGCATCGGGCCTTCGGCCGCGTCGACGAGCACGATGACGCCGTCCACCATGGACAGGATGCGCTCGACCTCGCCGCCGAAATCCGCGTGGCCGGGGGTGTCCACGATGTTGATCCGCGTGTCCTTCCAGACGACCGAGGTCGCCTTGGCCAGGATGGTAATCCCGCGTTCCTTCTCGAGATCGTTCGAGTCCATCACGCGCTCGGCGACGCGCTGGTTCTCGCGGAACGAGCCCGACTGGGACAGGAGCTTGTCCACCAGCGTCGTCTTGCCGTGGTCGACGTGGGCGATGATGGCGATGTTGCGCAGGTTCATGAGTCTTGCGATCCGCGTGCGGAACGCCGGCCGGGCCTCCCGCAGGAATGGGGAGGCCGGAGGATGGCAGCCGACGATGTCAGTGACGCTGCGCTGCACATAATACGTCGGCGGTCTTGCGGCAACGGGCCGCGCGTGCGCAGCTCACTCCGCCGCGTGCGCGAGCCCGGGGGAATAGCGCCCCAACGCCTCGCGGCGATCCGAAATCGCGTGCCGCGCCTGCTCGAGCCCGAGGGTGAAGGCGGACACGCCATGGTGGTCGAGGTCGCCTGAGCCGGCCTGGCCGAGCGCCACCCCGAGGATCTCGTCGGTCTCGTGCTCGAGCGCGTCGAGATCGGCCATCCGCTCGGCGCCCCGGGAATGGCGGACGATCTCGAGCAGGCGTTCGAGCAGGCCGAGCGTCCGGGCTCTCCGGCGCGAGGCCGACCGGGAGGCGAGCCCGGCAAACCCCGATCCGACGATCGAGAGCGCCATGATGCCGAGATACATCCAGTCGCTGTAGCGGTCGAAGAAGGTCTCGACCTCGTTCTCGTAATAGGCGGCGGCGCCCGGGTGGACCGGCAGCGAGGAGCCCTTCGCCAGGTCGGGCGCCTCGATCCGATTGGCGACGTCGATGTCGCGGGCAAGCGCCGGCCGCATGGTGAAGAGCAGCTTGGCGAGTTCCGAGACGACGCCGTCCTCCAGCGTCGTCGCGGCCACGAGCCGATGGCTGACCCCGAGCGTCTTCACGGTGTCGGCCGGACGGGGCGGCGAGCCGCCGAACGCCCCCCGGACGATGTCGAATGATTCGTGCAGGGGCGAGCGCAGCGCGATCGCCTCGACCTCGCTGACCGGCAGGAAGACGGGCGCGGCGCCCCCGCCCGCGGCCGTCACCGCCGCGATCGTGCCGGCGACCGTTCGACCCGCAACCGTCCCGACCGCGAGGACGGCGTCGATGCGGCCGCTCCGGAAGGCCTCCTCCACATCTTGCGGGCCGCCGAGAAACTCCGTCCGGACCGCATCCTTCGGCACCTCGTAATGCATGAGGAGGAGGTCGAGCAGCCGGGCGTTGGCCGGCATCATCCTGACGATGCCGACCGTGCGGTTGCGCAGCTGCGACACCGTCCGGATGTCCCGCACCGGCGGAACCGCCAGAACCACGGCGTCCCGGTGCATGATGGCGACCGACTGCGCCTTCTCGGGCATCCCGGCATCGGTCCGCACGACCGCCAGGTCCGCCCTGCCGTCATCGAGAGCCTTCGCGCTCTCGCTCTCACCGTCGGTCGGCACGGCCCGGAACCGCAAGGAAGCATGCTCGCGCATGAGCCATTGCCCGGCGGCGGCGATCAGGCGCGCATCCTCGCTGCCGACCGGCCCGACGGCGATGCGCAGGACCGTCGGCGCGGACGCCGCCCGCCACACGACGAGCCCGAGCCCGAGCGTGAGCAGAAGGGCGGCGAGGCCGAGCATCGTGTTGCGTCGCATGCGGGCGCCTAGCGTCGTGTCACAGACATGTCACCAGCCGCCCGCCGGTTCCCTCGACGGCCGCAGGCCGCATTCACGAAAGGGTGGCCCGGCCGGCCCACAACAGGATCCTCCCGTCCTTTGATCCGGCGATCCTGTTGCGAGGAAGGCAGCCGCCGCGGCATAGCTCCCGGATGGCTGGACGCTTGAATCTGATCACGGACGTGCCGGGCATCCGCATCGGCAATGCCCACGACGCACGGCTCGCGAGCGGGGTGACGGTTGCGCTCTTCGACCGGCCGGCGGTCGCATCCGTGTTCGTGGCCGGGGGCGGCGCGGCCGGCCGCGACCAGGAATGCCTCGAGCCGGACAGGACCGTCGAGCGGATCGACGCCATCGCACTGTCCGGCGGCTCCGGCTTCGGCCTCGATGCGGGGTCGGGCGTCCAGGCCTGGCTCCGGGAGCGG
Organism: Enterovirga sp.; assembly: GCA_028290695.1. Lineage (GTDB taxonomy): Bacteria > Pseudomonadota > Alphaproteobacteria > Rhizobiales > Beijerinckiaceae > Enterovirga. The sequence continues at coordinate 5,214 of JAQGJJ010000174.1, forward strand.
GGCCGCGGGCTCCCGGTCGGCGCGACCCGGGTGCCGATCGTCCCATCCGCCATTCTGTTCGACCTGCTCAACGGTGGCGCGAAGGATTGGGGACGCTTTCCGCCCTACCGCGACCTCGCCTACCTGGCCTGCGACGCGGCGGCAGGGGTTTTCCGGCTCGGCACGGAGGGCGGCGGCTATGGGGCCACCACGGTGAATCTGAAGGGCGGCCTCGGGTCGGCCAGCGCCGCGACCCCGCGCGGCTTCACCGTCGGGGCGCTGGCCTGCGTCAACGCCATCGGCTCCGCGGTGGTCGGCGACGGTCCGCATTTCTGGGCTGCGCCGTTCGAGCACGGCGCCGAGTTCGGCGGCCTGGGCGCTCCGCTTCGGCTGTCGGACGCGGATCGGCGGCTGCGCTGGAAGGGGCAGAGCCAGCCGGCCACGACGCTCTGCCTCGTGGCGACGGACGCCACGCTGACGAAGGCGCAGCTGAAGCGCCTCGCCATCATGGCCCAGGGCGGCCTGGCCAAGGCGCTCCGCCTCTCCCACGCGCCCGCGGATGGCGACACGGTGTTCGCCGTGTCGACCCTCGCGAGGCCCACGGAGGCTGGACCGGAGATGCTGACGGAGCTCGGCGCGATGGCTTCAGACTGCCTCGCCCGTGCCATCGCCCGGGGAGTCCATGCGGCCACCGCCCTCCCCTTTGAGGGCGCACTTGAAAGTTGGAGCGATCGTTTCGACGGAGCAATACGTTAGCGACGTTGTCTCTCGCTCGATGAGATCATCCTGGGTTTGCTCATCAACTGGTTGAACGAGGCGCGATTCCCGAAAATCTGCATCGACTTGCGGCCGCTCCGTAATGCGACACGCGAACACCTTCGCGGCGCCGCCGGGCGACGCGGATGCGTATGAACCGGGATGCGAAGCGACCGGCCGAAGCCCTTCCCGTACCGACCGGCGAACCTGCCCACTTGTCCGCTCGGGGCTGCGGCGACAGCAACCGGCTGAGCGACCCTCGCCCGCCCGGCGCCGCGTACACCGGCGCGACCGGCCGTGATCGCGCAGCCGCAATGCCCCCACCCCCGAACGACGCCTCGCCGCGAGCACCGAGCCGCCGCCCAGACCCGCGTCACGGCATCCTGTGATCCCTGTATCCCGTTGTCCTCCGATCCCCCGATCCTGGCCTGCGGGGATCCTGTTGCGGGCGACCCGACCCGTGATCCTTGGATACGGGCATCATGGTTGACCGATCGTAAACGGGCGGCGCGGCGCTCTGGTCGTTGCCGGAGCCGGGGGCCGGTGGTACCCGCTCCCAGGCCATGACCGCCGCACGCCCCCTGCTGATCGCCCCCTCGATCCTGACCGCCGACTTCGCCCGGCTCGGGGACGAGATCGCCGCACTGGAACGGGCCGGCGCGGACTGGATCCACCTGGATGTGATGGACGGCCATTTCGTGCCGAACATCTCCTTCGGACCGGACGTGGTGCGCACGGTGCGCAGGCTGACCCGCCTCACCCTCGACGCCCACCTGATGATCGCGCCGGCCGACCCCTACCTTGCGGCCTTCGCCGAAGCCGGTGCCGACATCATCACGGTCCACGCCGAAGCCGGGCCGCATCTCCACCGCTCCCTGCAAACCATCAGGGCGCTGGGCAAGCGGGCCGGCGTCGCGATCAACCCGGGCACGCCTGAGAGCGCGATCGAGCCGGTTCTCGAGCTTGCCGACCTCGTGCTGGTGATGAGCGTCAATCCTGGCTTCGGCGGCCAGGCCTTCATCCCGGCCGTGTGCGACAAGATCCGCCGCATCGCGGCCATGACGGCCGGCCGCGACATCGACATCCAGGTGGACGGCGGCATCACGGCCGCCACGGCGCCCGAGGCTGCGCGGGCGGGTGCCAACGTGCTTGTGGCGGGCTCCGCCGCGCTGAAGGGCGGCCCGGACCGCTACCCGGACAACGTAGCGGCGATCCGGCGGGCCGCGGCCGGAGACGGTGGCTGGGCGTAGCCGTTCAGTCCGACCGGCTGCCAAGCGGGCTGAGCAGCCCGGCCAGCGCGCCCACGGCCGTCGACGCGATCGCGACGAGCGACTCCGGGATCTGGAAGGCGACCGCGTTGGGGTTCGTCCCGTCCCTCAGGATCAGGAGAGGTGCCAACCTGATGATGACGATACCGAGCGCGATCACGAGCACCGCGCCGCCGAGGAACATGGTCGTCATTCTGTAGACGACCCGGTCCTCCGCCAGCGCGCTCGCCCTCTGCCCGCCGCGCGTCGCCATATCGGCCATGACCTTCGAGCGTTCCGCCAGCGCATCGACACCCGACGGGTTTCCTTCTATCGCCTTTAGCTGGGTGGGATCCCTGAGCAGGTGCGCCATCAAGTCCGCGGAACGGACAACCGGTTCGTCGGCCATGCTTTCACCCTCAAGCACATGATGCAGACATTGCACGCATAGGTTGCATCAACGCCACCGAGTTTCAAGCGGAAGTTCGCCGACACCCATGATCCCGCGCTATTCCCGCCCCGAGATGGCGGCCATCTGGTCGCCCGAAACCCGCTTCCGCATCTGGTTCGAGATCGAGGCGCATGCGACGTCCGCCCTGGCGGAACTCGGCACGGTCCCCCAGGAGGCGGCGGACGCGATCTGGGAACGCGGGTCGAAGGCCGTCTTCGACACGGACCGGATCGACGAGATCGAGCGTGTGACGAAGCACGACGTCATAGCCTTCCTGACGCACCTCGCCGAGTTCGTCGGGCCCGAGGCGCGCTTCGTGCACCAGGGCATGACCTCGTCGGACGTGCTCGACACCTGCCTCAGCGTGCAGCTCGTGCGGGCGGCGGACCTGCTGCTGGCCGATCTCGATGGTCTGCTCGCCGCGCTGAAGCGGCGGGCGTTCGAGCACAGAATGACCCCGGTGATCGGGCGCTCCCACGGCATCCACGCCGAGCCCGTCACATTCGGGCTCAAGCTCGCCGGCGCGTATGCCGAGTTCGCACGGGCCAAGGAACGGCTCGTGTTCGCCCGGCGCGACATTGCGACCTGCGCCATTTCGGGGGCCGTCGGCACGTTCGCCAACATTGATCCGCGCGTCGAGGTCTACGTGGCGGAGAAGATGGGGCTTACCCCCGAGGCCGTGTCCACGCAGGTGATCCCGCGAGACCGCCACGCCATGTTCTTCGCCACCCTCGGCGTGATCGCCTCGTCGGTCGAGCGCCTCGCGATCGAGATCCGCCACATGCAGCGGACGGAGGTGCTGGAGGCCGAGGAGTTCTTCTCGGAGGGCCAGAAAGGCTCCTCTGCCATGCCGCACAAGCGCAACCCGGTGCTGACCGAGAACCTGACCGGCCTCGCCCGCATGGTGCGGGCCTATGCGCTGCCCGCGATGGAGAACGTGGCGCTCTGGCACGAGCGCGACATCTCGCATTCCTCCGTCGAGCGGATGATCGGGCCGGATGCGACGGTGACGCTCGATTTCGCGCTCGCCCGCCTGACGGGTGTGGTCGACAAGCTGCTCGTCTATCCGGAGAACATGAAGCGCAACCTGGACCGGCTCGGCGGGCTGATACACTCGCAGCGCGTGCTGCTCGCCCTGACCCAGAAGGGCGTCAGCCGCGAGGATTCCTATGCCTGGGTGCAGCGCAACGCGATGCCCGTGTGGCGAGGCGAAGGCGACTTCCTGACCCTGCTCAAAGCCGATCGGGACGTCGGCGCCAAGCTGTCGGCGAAGGAGCTCGAGGAGCTGTTCGACCTCGGCTACCACCTGAAACACGTCGACACGATCTTCGGGCGGGTATTCGGGGCTGCGTGAAGGCCGCGCCCACTCCCCCGCGTTCGAAACAGCTGTCCAAAGCTGTTTCCGGTCCCGTCCGAGAATAAGACGATGTCTATCGGTAGCCTCGCTGCCGGCGAGAGATACCGCAACCCTCGATAGACTCGACAACTCAGCCTTCGCTGGAGTGCCGGACCGGGACGGCGCGAGCGGAGCAGGCCATGCGCCACGAGCATGCAGGCCCACCAGAGTGTTACCTGTTGTGCGCCCGGCGCAACCCCAAAGGGTTGCGAACGGCTCAACTTGGCCGAATCTATTGAGGTCGGCTCTGCTGTCGGAGAATGCCACGATGGTGTTCGATCGCCTGCTTGCGAAAGCTCTGTCCACCTTCGTCCGCCACGGAACGCTCCAGGTCACAACCGAAACCGGCCGGGTCCACGTTGCCGGGGACGGAACGGAGCCGCGGGTCTCGGTCCGGTTCCGCGGCAGGGGCGCGATTCGGGCGCTCCTGCTCGATCCGGAGCTCGCGCTCGGCGAACTCTACACGGACGGCCGGCTCCTGATCGAGCGGGGCACGCTTCTCGAATTTCTGCAGCTCCTCCTGCAGGACAGCCATGGGGAGCGGTCGAAGCTGCCGCTACCCACGGTCGCGACGCTCAGGCAATTGGCCTGGCGGCTGACGGGCGGCAACGACGCCAAGCTGTCGAAGACCAACGTTGCGCATCACTACGACCTGTCGTCCGAGCTCTACGACCTCTTTCTCGACCGCCACCGGCAATATTCCTGCGCCTATTTCGAGCATGCGGGGCAGTCCCTGGACGAGGCGCAGCGAGCCAAGCAGCGCCACATCGCGGCGAAGCTCTTCGTCCGGCCCGGCGACAGGGTGTTGGAGATCGGCAGCGGCTGGGGCGGCCTCGCCCTCTATCTCGCACGCTACGCAGGCGCGGAGCAGGTGCGCGGCATCACGCTGTCCGACGAGCAGCTCGTCGCGGCCCGGAGAAGCGCGGCCGCGCACGGCGTGTCGGACCGGGTCGAGTTCGCGCTCGAGGACTACCGTTCCACGCAGGGGCGCTTCGACCGCATCGTCTCGGTCGGGATGTTCGAGCATGTCGGCCCTCGGGACTACCCGGCCTATTTCGCAGCCGCCGCGCGGCTCCTGGCGGAGGACGGCGTCATGCTGCTGCACACGATCGGCCGCACGGGGGAGCCCGGCTACACCAATCCGTGGATCCGCAAGTACATCTTTCCCGGCGGCCACATGCCGACCCTTGCCGAGATGACGCCGGCCATCGAGCGCTCGGGCCTCATGGTGACCGACGTCGAGGTCCTGCGGCTGCACTATGCGGAGACGCTGAAAGCGTGGCGCGAGCGCTTCATGGCCAGGGCGGACGTCGTGACGCGTCTCTACGACGAGCGCTTCGTGCGGATGTGGGAGTTCTACTTCACCCTGTGCGAGGCGGCGTTCCGCTGGGAGGACGTCGTCGTGTTCCAGGTCCAGCTCGCGAAGCGCAACGACGCCCTGCCGCTCACGCGCGACTACGTCGCCCGGGCCGAGGAGGCCTTGCGCGAAGCCGAGCGGGTCTCGTGCCAGCTCGCTGCGGAATGATGGTCGCCTCGACGGCGGCCCGGCAAATCGCTACTTCGGACCCGTGAAGACCTCCGACGCGGACATCCTGATCGTTCCGGGCCTGTCGGGCTCCGGGCCCGACCACTGGCAGACCCGGTGGGAGCAGAAGCTGTCGACCGCACGCCGCGTCGAGCAGCGGGATTGGGACCGGCCGGTCCTGGCGGAGTGGACGGCGGCGCTCGCGGCGCAGGTTGAGGCGAGCACGCGTCCGGTGATCCTGGTCGCGCACAGCCTGGGGGTCGCGACCGTCGTGCACGCCGCGGCCGGGCTCAAGGCCGGCGCGGTTCAGGGCGCCCTGCTGGTGGGGCTGCCCGATGTCGAGCGCGACGACAGGCTGCCGGAGATCGACCCGGACTTCGCGCCGCTGCCACGCGATCCGCTGCCCTTCCCGTCGCTGCTGATCGCAAGCCGCAACGACCCGTTCTGCTCCTACGAGCGGGCGGAGGATTTCTCCTATGCCTGGGGCGCGGCGCTGGTCGATGCCGGAGAGGCCGGGCATCTCAACCCGGCCAGCGGGTTCGGACCATGGCCGGAGGGTCTGATGCGCTTCGCCGGTTTTCTCAGGCGGCTTTGACGCCGGCGCCGATCGGCACGATGTCGAACCGCACGGGAGCCGTCGCAGGCTCCTCCGCCTCCGCCCGGGCGCTAAGCGCTGCGATTGCCCGATCGATCTCGGCGAGCCGGGCGGAAATCCCCTCCGGATCGAGGTCCTGGATCCCCCTCAGGGATTTGCGCATCCGCAACTGAAACGCGAGTTCCTGCCGCAACATCGGTGCCCCCTGTCCCGGGGCACGTGTGCCGCGCAGCTCTTGCCAAGGCGTTTATGGAACCGACGAATCCGCTGTCACCCGATACGAAAAAGCCGCCCGAAGGCGGCTTTCCCTGTCCGGCTGGACCTCGTCAGCGCGAGTAGAACTCGACGACCAGGTTCGGCTCCATCTGCACCGGATACGGAACTTCGGAGAGCCCCGGAACGCGTGTGAGACGGGCGACCATCTTCTGGTGGTCCACCTCGATGTAGTCCGGCACGTCGCGCTCAGGGAGCTGCGCCGCCACGACCACGAGCTCGAGCTGCTTGGAGGCGTCCTTCACCTCGACGACGTCACCCGCCTTCACCAGGAAGGACGGGATGTTCACCCGGCGGCCGTTCACCTTGACGTGGCCATGGTTCACGAACTGGCGCGCGGCGAAGGGCGTCGGCACGAACTTCGAGCGGTACACCACCGCGTCGAGGCGGCGCTCCAGCAGACCGATCAGGTTCTCGCCCGAGTCGCCCTTCATCCGGATGGCCTCGCCGTAATAGCGGCGGAACTGCTTCTCGGTGATGTTGGCGTAGTAGCCCTTGAGCTTCTGCTTGGCCCGCAGCTGCGTGCCGAAGTCGGACATCTTGCCCTTGCGGCGCTGGCCGTGCTGGCCCGGGCCGTATTCGCGCCGGTTGACCGGGCTCTTCGGGCGGCCCCAGATGTTCTGGCCCATACGGCGGTCGAGCTTGTGCTTCGCCGTGATTCTCTTCGACATTCGCGTGTCCTCAGGTTCGATAGGATTATCGAGGAACGCGCCCTCCTCTTCCTCCTCTCGGAGGACGACAGAGCCGGCCGGGCCGGATCGCGGGTGCGTAAAAACGGACGCGCGGCCCCTGGGACCGCGCGCACCCGGCCTATCTAGCGGGTTCGGCCCTCAAGTCAACGGCCCGGAAGCGGGAAGGGCTGAACCGCGACCTCGGGTAGCCCGCGCGCCGCGAGCGCCGCGATGAGTGCTCCGTCGAGCCCCGCGCCCCCGGTGAACACCGCTGTACGGGCGCCGGGCGGGGCGGCATCCGGCGGAACCGCCGGGTCGCCCAATACCTGGGCCATCCGGCGGGCGATGGCGGGCGCGGGGTCGATCCAGCTCACCGGCCACGGCGCGAGACGCTGCAGGCGGGCGAGCAGAAGCGGGTAATGGGTGCAGGCCAGCACGACGACATCCGTGCGGGCCCCGTCCCGGTCCACGAAGCACGGGGCGATCGCGGCGGCGAGGTCCGCGTCGGCCGCCGGCGTGCCGCGCAGCTCGGCCTCGGCGAAACCCGCGAGGCTGCGCGAGCCGACGAGCTCGACCCGGCAATCGGCGGCATAGGCGTCGACCAGCCCGCGCGTGTAGTCGCGAGCAACCGTGCCGGGCGTCGCCAGGATGCTGATCCGCTTCGAGCGCGACAGCACGGCGGCGGGCTTTATGGCCGGGACGGTGCCGACGAACGGCAGGTCGAAGCAACGCCGGAGGTGTGGCAGCACCAGGGTCGACGCGGTGTTGCAGGCGACCACGACGAGGTCGGGCGCGTGCGCGGCGACCAGCCGCTCGACGACGGCCAGGACGCGCCCCACGAGCTCCGCCTCGCCGAGGGCCCCGTACGGAAAGGCGGCGTCATCGGCGGCGTAGACCAGGTTCGCGTCCGGCCGGGCGCGCTGGATCTCGGCCAGGACGGTCAGGCCGCCGAGACCGGAATCGAAGACGAGGATGGTCGGCGTGCGCACAACGGGAGCGGGATAGCTCCGAAGGGTGCCGGCGAGAAGGTCGGTACGCATGGGCACGTGCATGGACGCGGTGGGGGCCCGACGGCCCGTTCGGACGGAATGGGACGACATTGCGGTAAATAATCAGCCAATCGTCCGCTCACGGCTTCCGTCGCGCGGCTGATGGCCCTAGCCACGGAGCCGAAGCGCGTGGCCCGCCCCGGTGTCGGCGCCGGTGGAATGAGGCGGGCTGGGTCCGAGCCGGCCGCCGGTACCCGGCGTTGAACGGGATGCGGGCGGGACCTAGCGTTGCAAGGCAAGGCACGCCGTCTCCGGCGGGCGGCAGGGAATTTCTGAACGTATCGATGCGCAACCGGCTCCTCTCCGCGCTGCCATCGGCAGACCTGAAGGCTCTCGAGCCGCACCTGCAGCTGGTTGAACTCAAGGCCGGTAGCAAGCTGGAGCTGCCGGGCACCCCGTCCAAGCACGCACACTTCATCGAATCGGGTCTGATCTCGGTGGTGATCAAGGTCGGCGGAACGGAAGCCGAGGTCGGGCTGGTGGGTCGGGAAGGGCTGATCGGGGTTCCGGCCGTGCTGGGGTCGGAGGTCGCCGACTACTTCGGCGTGGTTCGGCATGCCGGCGAGGCCTACCGCATCGAGGTGGACAGGCTCCGTGAGGTGATGGCGGCCCACCGCTCGATCGGTGCGCTCGTGCTGCGCTACGTGCAGGCCGGCACGGCGCAGATCATCTACTCCTCCTTCGCCAACGGGCACCTGAACGTACCCGGCCGGCTCGCCCGGTGGCTCCTCATGGCGCATGACCGGATCGACGGCGACACGCTCACGCTGACGCACGACACGCTCGCGGCCGCCCTCGGCTCCAAGCGGCCCGGCGTCACGACCGCCCTGCACCAGCTCGAGGGCGACGGCGCCCTGAGGTCCCGGCGGAACCAGATCGTCATCCGCGACCGCGACAAGCTCGCGGCCGCAGCAGGGCCGACCTACGGCCCGGCCGAGCGCGCCTACGATTCGCTGATCGGTCCGGCACCGGCCCACGGCGGCCTGCCCTCGACCGCCCCCGGGTCCGCCTGACGGGAGCGGGGCGGAGGAGCTCGGTCGGGGCCGTCGCGGAACCCGGCTTTCGGGCCCCGGTCCGCTACCGGTTCCGGGCGCTCCCGCGCTTGCGGGTCACCGGCATCTTGGTTGCGGCAGGCGCCACCCGTGCGGGCGCAGCCGCCGCGGCGGTCGCGTCGACCGCGCGTGGCGTCTCGGCATGGAGGCGTCGCACGGGCCAGGTGTCGCTCCAGCGCGCCATGTCGAGAAACGTCGGATCGGCCCGCAGCACGGCGAGGTCGCCGGAACCCCCGAACGCGGAATCGGCCGCGAGGTCGAACGTCTTCCAGAAGGCGAGGTAATCCAGTGTGTCGACCGGGTTGCGGCCGAGCTGCTGGAGCAGCACGGTCTGCTCGCCGGACAGCACCATGTCAGCCGACCACCGGGGCCGCGGGGCGCGGGGCGCCTTCGGGTCGACGGGCGGGTCCGGCGGGACCTTGATGGCTGCCATCTCGTAGCCCTCCTTCGGAGAGCCGGGCGCGGCCAGCGTGGCCGAAAGCTGCGGAAAGCCGTGATCGTCGGACAGCACCCGCATGAACAGCTTCTTGTTCTGCGGCACGTCCGTCAGCTCGCGCAGGATGCGTCGCGAAACGCGATCGCTCGCCTGAAACTCGCGGTCGCCGATCATGGTGATCACCGAGGTGCCGGGATCGACCTGGGCGAGGTTGGTGAGCTGGATGCCGCGCGAGGCGGCATCCGACGCGATGCCGCCCGGCATCACCGCGAACACGAGCTTCGGCACCGGGAGCCCGACGGTTTTCGCCTGGGCCGCCAGATTGATCGCGATGCCGGCCCCCGCCGAGTGGCCGATGAGGGCAAGGTGCGCCATGTCCGGCTTCGCCTCGGGATCCGCCTCCAGAGCCGCGAGCGCGCTCTTCACCAGCCGGGCGGCGTTGTCGCTCGCCTCGACCGGGCGGGTCCGGCCGATCTGCTGGAACGCCGGGAACAGGACCAGGTAGCCGCGCCGGGCGAGATGGTCGATCCAGCCGCCGTAGGTCAGCGGATCGACGGCTCCCCAGGCATGGGCCAGGACGACGACGGCGCGCGGCGCGGCGGGCGTGCCGGCGGCGTGGAACACGTACGTGACCGCGCTCGCGGTTCCGACCGCTTTCCGGGCGATCTCAGCCTCGGGCCGGTCGGCGCCTCCCGGCATGCCGGCCTTCGGCTGGCTCGGGGGGCTCGCGGACAAAGCCGGCGCGGCTCCGACGAGAAGCGCAAGAAGCCCGAGGGCGAGGCGGCGGCACATTGACGGGTCCGGATCCGACGGCTGACTTGGGCCGGACGCTAGCAGATTTCCGGCGCAGGGTCGTTACGCATTTCGCGTACGGCGGGCGTGCGCGAGCGCCCTCAATGCCCCGCGAAGGGTGCGGACATCCTGCTCGGTCGGCTCCATGCGGCCGATCATGTCGCGCATGTTCCGGGTCATGACGGGGCGCTTGTTCGGCGGATAGAACCCTGCCGAATCGAGCTCAGCCTCCACGTGGTCGAAGAGCCCGAGCAGCGATCCGCGGGAGGCGGGCGCCGTCGCCGGGTTGGCCGCGAAGGGTAGCGCGCCCGCCCGGGCGCGGGTCCACTCGTAGCCCACGAGCAGCACGGCCTGTGCCAAGTTCAGGGACGCGAAGGCGGGATCGACCGGGAAGGTGATCAGCGCGTGGGCGAGCGAGATGTCATCGTTCTCGAGCCCGGTCCGCTCGCGGCCGAACAGGATGCCGGTCCCCTGCCCGGCCGCCCCACGGGCGGCGAGATCGGCGAGCGCCACATCAGGCCCCAGCACCCGCTTCATCTGCCCGCGCGAGCGCGCGCTCGTTGCCAGGACATGATGCAGATCGCCGATCGCCTCACGCAGCGTGGAAAACACCGCGGCGCATTCGAGGATGGCGGTGGCACCGGCCGCGGCGGCGTCCGCGGCGGGATTGGGCCAGCCGTCCCGGGGCGCGACAAGGCGCATCTCCGTCAGCCCGAAATTGGCCATGGCCCGGGCCGCCATGCCGATGTTCTCGCCCAGCTGGGGCTCGACCAGGA
>JAQGJJ010000191.1 GCA_028290695.1 Enterovirga sp.
GCCATGACAGCACCTTACCTTCGTATTCTCGAATGGGGTTTGAGACCTAGGCGTACTTCGCCTGGACCTCGGCAGCCACGTTCGACGGCACCTGCTCGTAATGGTCGAACTGCATCGTGTAGTTGGCCCGCCCCTGGCTGAAGGAGCGCAGCTGGTTGACGTAACCGAACATGTTGGCGAGCGGCACCATCGCGTTGATCACGTTGGCGTTGCCGCGCATGTCCTGGCCCTGGATCTGGCCGCGGCGCGAATTCAGGTCGCCGATGACCGAACCGGTATACTCTTCCGGCGAGACGACTTCGACCTTCATGATCGGCTCGAGCAGAACCGAACCGCACTTCTGCAGCGCCTCGCGAAGCGCGGCCCGCGAGGCGATCTCGAACGCGAGGGCGGACGAATCGACTTCGTGGAACGCACCGTCGATCAGCTGGACCTTCACGTCCACCACCGGGAAGCCGGCCACGACGCCAGCTCCGATGACCGATTCGAGGCCCTTCTCGACGCCCGGGATGTACTCCTTGGGCACCGAGCCGCCGACGACCTTGGACTCGAACTGGAAGCCCGCGCCCTTCTCGTTCGGCTCGACCACGATCTTGACGCGGGCGAACTGGCCCGTGCCGCCGGTCTGCTTCTTGTGCGTGTAGTCGACCTCGCCGCGACGCGAGATCGTCTCGCGATACGCGACCTGGGGGGCGCCGATGTTGGCGTCCACCTTGTAGGTGCGGCGCAGGATGTCGACCTTGATGTCGAGGTGCAGCTCGCCCATCCCCTTGAGAATGGTCTGGCCGCTCTCCTGGTCGGTCGACACGCGGAAGGACGGGTCCTCGGCCGCGAGCTTTGCCAGCGCCAGGCCGAGCTTCTCCTGGTCCGCCTTCGACTTCGGCTCGATGGCGATCGTGATGACCGGCTCCGGGAACTCCATGCGCTCCAGGATGACGGGCTTCAGCGGATCGCACAGCGTGTCGCCGGTGCGGACGTCCTTGAGGCCTGCCAGGGCGACGATGTCGCCCGAGAAAGCTTCCTTGATGTCCTCGCGGTTGTTCGCATGCATCAGGAGCATGCGGCCGACGCGCTCCTTCTTCTCGCGGGTCGAGTTCACGATGCCGGTGCCGGATTCGACCTTGCCCGAATAGACGCGGCAGAAGGTGATCGTCCCGACGAACGGGTCGTCCATGATCTTGAAGGCGAGCATGGAGAAGGGATCGCTGTCCAGCGGACGGCGCTCCATCGGCTCCCCGTTATCCGGGTTCTCGCCCTTGATGCCTTCGCGGTCTGCCGGCGACGGCAGGAAGTCGACGACGGCGTCGAGCAGGGGCTGCACGCCCTTGTTCTTGAAGGCCGAGCCGCACAGCACCGGGTGGAAGGCGCGACGCTGAACCGCCGTCCGCACGAGGCGCCGCATGGTCGCCTGGTCCGGCTCGGTGCCGTCGAGATACGCCGCCATGGCGTCGTCATCCATCTCGACGCAGGCCTCGACCAGCTTCATGCGATACTCGTCCGCCTGGTCCTTGAGGTCCGCCGGGATCTCGGTCTCGCTGAAATCCGCGCCGAGCGCCTCGCCCGACCACACGATCGCCTTCATCTTGATGAGGTCGATCACGCCCTGGAAGTTCGACTCGGAGCCGATCGGCAGCTGCAGGCACACCGGCTTTCCGGCGACCCGGTCGACGATGTCCTTGACGCAGCTGAAGAAATCCGCGCCGGTCTTGTCCATCTTGTTGACGAACACGACCCGCGGCACGTCGTACTTGTCGGCCTGGCGCCACACCGTCTCGGTCTGGGGCTCGACGCCCTGGTTGCCGTCCAGCACGCACACGGCGCCGTCCAGCACGCGCAGCGAGCGCTCGACCTCGATGGTGAAGTCGACGTGCCCGGGTGTGTCGATGATGTTCAGCCGCTTGTCGCGCCAGAAACAGGTCGTCGCAGCGGACGTGATCGTGATGCCACGCTCCTGCTCCTGCTCCATCCAGTCCATGGTGGCCGCGCCCTCATGGACCTCGCCGATCTTATGCGACTTCCCCGTGTAATAGAGGATGCGCTCGGTCGTCGTGGTCTTGCCGGCGTCGATATGCGCCATGATGCCGAAGTTGCGATAGTCTTCGATCGCGTGGGTGCGGGGCATGAGATTGCTCCTCTGGCCGGTCCAGCCGTTACCAGCGGTAATGCGAGAAGGCGCGGTTGGCTTCCGCCATCCGGTGCGTGTCTTCGCGCTTCTTGACGGCGCTGCCGCGGTTATTCGCGGCATCGATGAGTTCGGCCGACAGGCGGTCGACCATGGTCTTGTCGTTGCGGCTCCGCGCGGCCTGGATCAGCCAGCGGATGGCGAGCGCCTGACGGCGCTCCGGACGAACCTCGACCGGAACCTGGTACGTCGCGCCGCCGACCCGGCGGGACCGGACTTCGAGCGCGGGAGCGACGTTCTCGAGCGCGGCCCGGAACACCTCGATCGGGTTCGCGCGGGTGCGGGTCTCGACGATGTCGAACGCACCGTAGACGATCCCCTCGGCCGTCGACTTCTTTCCCTCGTACATGATCGAGTTCATGAACTTCGTCACGACGACGTCATGAAACTTCGCGTCCGGGATGATCTCGCGCTTCTCGGCCTTATGGCGGCGGGACATGTCCTGCTCCAGTCAAATCTTGGTAGCGACGGCCGGGCCCACCCCGACCGCGAATGCCCCGAAGGGCCTGAATTCAAGTTCCCCGGATCAGGCCCGGGGACGGTCGTCGACGAAGCCGACGATCACTTCGGCCGCTTGGCGCCGTAATGCGAGCGGCGCTGCTTCCGGTTCTTCACGCCCTGGGTGTCGAGGACACCGCGCAGGATGTGGTAGCGAACGCCCGGAAGATCCTTCACACGGCCGCCGCGGATCATCACCACGGAGTGCTCCTGAAGGTTGTGGCCCTCGCCCGGGATGTAGCCGATGACCTCGAAGCCATTGGTCAGCCGCACCTTGGCGACCTTCCGGAGAGCCGAGTTCGGCTTCTTCGGCGTGGTCGTGTAGACGCGGGTGCAGACGCCGCGCTTCTGCGGGCAGGCCTGCAGCGCCGGAACCTTGTTTCTCGTCTTCGGTGCTGTCCGCGGCTTGCGGATCAGCTGGCTGATCGTCGGCATGAAGCCCTCATTCGAAGACCGCGGTCGCGGCCGTCACATCCCGGACGCGGCCTGCCGGGGCACGCATCCAAACGACAAAAGCGCCACAGGTTCGCGAGAACCTCTGCCGCTCAAAATTGCAGAGGACCTCACCGGTCACCCGGGAAGGTCTTGCACCACCATCCAGCCTCGTGGCCGGTCAGTACCGATAAGGACAACAGCGTATAAGCTCGAAGTGTCGCTCCATGTCGGATCGACTCGCGAAGCTTACTGCCTGCTGCGGATGGCCGGTATCTAAAGGCCGGGGCCGGGCCCGTCAACCGGAAAGTGGGGCCGTCGAGAGCGCCGCCCGGAGGAGCCCGGTTCGGGGCGCACCACTCTGCCGACGCCCGACGGCGTTCAGGGCGGCGAGCGAAGCAGTCCGCCCGCTACGTCCCGGGTCGCGGCGTCGAGCGGCATCGGCCGGCGCGTCGCGCCGTCCATAGAGACGGTCACGGCCTCGGAGGTCGCAACAAGTCTGCCGGCCTCGTCGAACAACGCCTGCCCGAATCCGACGGAGGTCCGGCCCACGGACCGGATCCAAGTCGCGATTCGGACCCGGCCCGGGTAGTGCAACTCGGCCTTGAACTCGATCGTCACCTTGGCGAGCACGAAATAGCCGCCCGCCTCGCGAGTCGGCCCGAGCCGGCCCCGCAGGCAGTTCACGCGCCCGCTTTCGCAGAACACCGCGAAGGCGGCGTTGTTGACGTGGCCGTTCATGTCCGTGTCCGAGAAGCGCAGGACGTCCTCGTTCCAGATCACCCGTGGGTCGGCGTTCAGCGCCGCAACGTCCAGCTCAGCCAATCTGTTCGACCCCACACCATTCGGCCACGAACAGCGCCATGGTGGCCGTGACCCGCTTCAGGGAGGCGAGGCTCACAGCCTCGTCGAAACCGTGGATACCCCGGCTGATTGGCCCATAGCAGAGCGCCGGAACCCGGTCGTAGAGGGCGTAGACCCGCGTATCGAGGTAGCCGGCCGTCATGAAGCTCTCGAGCTCGCTCCCGGTCGCCGCCTCGTGGGCGCGGCCCAGAACCGCTTCCGCGTCCGAACCCTCCTCGAGGACGTAGCCCTCCGCGAAGAAGCCGTTGAAGGTCACCCGCGGAGGATTGTTGGCCAGAAACGGATCCGCCCGCGAAAATGCCCGCACTGCGTCCTCGATCTCCCGGGCCGCGGCGGCCGCGGAGACGCCGGGATAGACCGCGATGCGGCAGGACAGCCGGCACCAGGCCGGAACGGAGGAAGCCCAGTCGCCACCCTCGATCTTGCCGATGTTCAGGTTGATCGGATGATCCTCGGCCTCGAAATGGGCCCGGCCGGCCTTGTCGGCGTTCCAGCGCGTCTCGAGGGCGCGCAGCGCGCCGATGACCCGGTAGGCGGCATCGATCGCATTCGCGCCCGAGCCCATTTCGCGCACATGGACCGGGATGCCCCGGACCTCGACCTCGAACCAGAGCACGCCGGTATTGGCCCGGACGAGCTTCTCGTATTCCGGCTCCGGGATCAGCACCGCATCCGCCTTGTAGCCGCGCAGATGCGTCATGAGGGCGCCGTTGCCGGTCGATTCCTCCTCCACGACGGACTGAACCGTCACCGTGGCGGCAGGCTGGAGCCCGATTCGGCGCAAGGCGTCGAGGCAGAACAGGTTCGCCGCGCCGCCGGCCTTCATGTCGGCGCCGCCGCGGCCGTACAGCCAGTCCCCGTCGATCACGGCCTCGAAAGGCGGATGGGTCCACATGTCGGCCGGCCCGGCCGGAACCACGTCAACATGCGACTGGAGAATGAGCGAGCGCCCGATCTCGGCGCGCGGCCGGTGGATGCCGACCACGATCGGCGCCTCGGAATGCTCGTCGGAGAACCGGGCCCCGCCCGGATGCCGCTCGATGGCGGCCCGGTCCATCGCGAAACGGTCCATCGCGAAGCCGCGCTCGCGCAGGGCGCGGAACACGAAATCCTGGACCGCCTGCTCCTGGCCGCGCGTCGAGGGGAAGCGCATCAGCGTCTGGGTGAACGCGACCTGCTCGGAAAAGCCATCCTCGACGGAGGCCACGATGCGATCGCGAAGCTCGGGGGGGAGAGTGCTCACCCCCCGCTTCTAGCCTGCAGCGCCGAAGGGGCAAGCCCGTCGGCGCACAGGGGCGTTACGACTTCAGGCCGAGATTGCCGAAGCGCGAGTTGAAGCGCGACAGCCGTCCGCCGCGATCCATCAGCTTCTGCTCGCCGCCCGTCCAGGCCGGATGCGTGTTCGGGTCGATGTCGAGGTTGAGCGTGTCGCCGGCCGCGCCCATGGTGGAGCGGGTGCGGAACTCCGTCCCGTCCGTCATCACGACCCGGATGAAATGGTAATCGGGATGAACCGTCGGGCCCTGATCGCGCTTCTCGGTCTTGATCGCCTTTTGGTTCTGGTTCGCGTCGGCCATCTGGGCTCTCCTTCGGGGACGATGGTCAGCCGCCCGGCGAGCCCAGCCCGCGGCGACAACCGGCCATACTTCATGTCTCGGATTGTCGCGCTATAACCCACGGAACGGTTCCAAACAAGCGATCACGCCCGGGTGGCGGCGGGTCGCGCAGCCCATTGGGGAGCATGTCTGAGGTTAGGCGATCAGGGTCGCGGCGCAGCGGGCGCTCGGCCGGCAGCGACCGTGCGCGGGCGTCCCTCGGCTCGCTGAAGCCGATCATCCCGTTCGCGCTCCGCTACAAGGCCCGGATCGCGGCGGCGGTTCTGGCCCTCTCGGTCGCTTCTGCCGCGACGCTGGTGCTCCCGGTCGCGGCCCGGAGGGTCATCGACAACGGCTTCTCGGACCAGAACGGCGGGCTGATCGACGCCTATTTCGGGGTCATGATCGCGGTCGTGGCGGCGATCGCGCTGGCGAGCGCCGGCCGCTTCTACTTCGTGGTGACGCTCGGCGAGCGCATCGTGGCGGACCTGCGGGCGGCGGTGTTCCGCCGGCTGACCGAGCTCGACCCGGCCTTCTTCGACCAGGCGAAATCGGGCGAGATCGTGTCGCGGCTCACGGCGGACGCCACGCAGGTGAAGTCCGCCTTCGGCGTGTCGGTCTCCATGGCGCTGCGCAACGTGCTGCTGTTTCTTGGCGCGCTCGGCATGATGGTGATCACGAGCCCCAAGCTGTCGGCGCTCGTGATCGCCGCGATCCCGCTCGTGGTGCTGCCGCTCGTGTTCTCCGGCCGCGCGGTGCAACGCCGCGCGCGGGCCGCGCAGGACAGGCTCGCGGACGCCTCCGCCTATGCCGCGGAGGCGGTCGGGGCGATCCGCACGATGCAGGCCTTCGGCATGGAACGGGCCACGGCGAAGCGCTTCGCGGACGCGGCCGAGGAGGCCTACGGCGCGGCCCAGGCATCTGCCACGGCGCGCGCATTCCTGACGGGCGGCGTCATCTTCATCATCTCGGCCTCGATCGTCGGCATCCTGTGGTGGGGCGCGCAGGACGTGCTCGCCGGCAGCATGAGTGCCGGCCGCCTGTCCCAGTTCGTGCTCTATGCGGTGTTCGCGGCGAGCGCTCTCGGGCAGCTCTCGGAGGTGTACGGCGAGCTGTCGGCCGCGGCCGGCGCGGCCGAGCGACTGGGCGAGATCCTGGCGGCGCGTCCTGCCATCGCGGCCCCGGCCTCCCCGCTCACCCTTCCGGGCCGGGACGCCGGCACGATCGCGCTCGACGCGGTGCGGTTCGCCTATCCGGCCCGCGAGGCCCAGTCCCTGGCGGACGTCTCGTTCAAGGTGGCCGCGGGGGAGCGGGTGGCGCTCGTCGGACCGTCCGGGGCCGGCAAGTCCACCGTGTTCCAGCTGCTGCTCCGGTTCTACGACCCGCAGGGCGGCCGCGTGCTGATCGACGGCCACGACCTGCGGGAGATCGATCCAGCCGAGCTGCGGCGGCGCATCGCGCTCGTGCCGCAGGATCCCGTGATCTTCATGGGAACGGTCGCGGAGAACATTCGCTACGGACGGCCGGAGGCGACGGACGCGGAGATCCGCGCGGCGGCGGCGCTGGCAGCCGCCGCGGAGTTCATCGACGCTCTGCCGGACGGATACGGGACGGATATCGGCGAGCGCGGCGTTACGCTGTCGGGCGGCCAGCGCCAGCGCATCGCGATCGCGCGCGCCATCCTGAAGGACGCGCCGATCCTGCTTCTGGATGAGGCCACCTCCGCGCTCGACGCCGAGAGCGAGCATGCCGTGCAGGGCGCCCTCGACCGGCTGATGCGGGACCGCACGACGCTCGTGATCGCGCATCGGCTCGCCACCGTGCGGAGCGCCGACCGCATCCTCGTGATGGAGGGCGGCGCGGTGGTGGAGGAAGGCTCGCACGAGGCCCTCATCCGGCGCGGCGGCCTCTATGCCAGGCTGGCGGCGCTGCAGTTCGAAGGCGAGCCGTTTCGCCGCGAGGCGGCGGAGTAGCAGAGCCCGGGCCATCGAGGCCCGGCCTGTCCAAGTTCTCCGCCCTCCGAGGCCCCGGCGGTCGGTCCGGCAGGGCCGGGCCGGAGCTCAGGCCGCAGTCTGGGCCGCGACGCCCTTCTCTTCCATCAGCTGCTGCAACTCGCCCGCCTGAAACATCTCGCGGGTGATGTCGCAGCCGCCGACGAACTCGCCCTTCACGTAGAGCTGTGGGATGGTCGGCCAGTTGGAATAAGCCTTGATGCCGTCGCGGAGCGCCGGATCCTCCAGCACGTTCACGCCTTTGTACGGGACCCCGAGATAGTTCAGGATCTGCACCACTTGGCCGGAGAAGCCGCATTGCGGGAATTGCGGCGTGCCCTTCATGAACAGGACAACGTCGTTCGCCTTCACCTCGGCGTCGATCTGGCTATGTGCGTCGGTCATCGTCAGCCTTCCTGGGAACGCGGTTCGTCGATGACTGATTATAGCCCTGACCTGTCCGTTTCGTAAGGGAGGGCGGGATCGAGCACGGCGTCGCGCCGGGCCGCGAGCTCGAGGTCCGCGACGAGATCGGCCCAGCTCGCCGGGTCCGAGATGCCGCCGTCGTCGAGGCGGCGCAGTTCGGCCACCCGCCGGTCTGCCCAGGCGACGGTGTCGGTGTCGTAAAGTGACGAATCAGTCATCGGCTTAGACGTTCTGTTTCGAACGGTTCGGTGCTCCGCGCAAGCGGCTGGGTGCTGACAGCACGAAGCGCGGTTGCTAGACGGGACCGCCGACGAGGACCCGTCTTGCGCTACTATCTCGGGCTCGCGACCACCTTCCACGATCCCGCGCTCGCCATCCTGGGACCCGACGGGGAGGTGCTGTTCGCCGAAGCCGCGGAGCGCCCTCTCCAGTACAAGCGCGCCCCCAACTGCGAGCCCGACCTCGCGCCCCGCATGGCCTCGCTCCTCTCGCGCTGGGTGCCGGACGAGGCCGAGATCGTCGTCGCGACCTCCTGGAGCCAGGAATTCTCCAGCTTTCTGGACGGTTCGGCGCGAACCGGCGCCTTCCGGGCAGAGGCGATCGCCGCGCTTTCGCCCGAGCTGAACCGCTCCTTCGTGCCGGAGCGGTCCGAGCGCGCGCTCATCGCCTCGCTGCACCTGCAGCAACGGCGGGCGGGTCTCGGCACCCTCATCGGCATCGACCGGGCCGGAGGCGGCCGCAGCTTCGCCGGGCTGCGACGCTACGGCCATCACCTCTCCCATGCGGCGTACGGCTGCTGGTCGAGCCCGTTCGAGGAGGCTGCGTGCCTCGTCGTGGACGGCATGGGCGAGACGGGCGCGTCCGCACTGTACGGCTACGAGGACGGGCGGCTGCGCGAGCTCAAACGGCACCGCGGCCGCGGCTCCGTCGGGTTCTTCTTCGGTCTCGTGACCGACCTCGCCGGCTTCGACCAGGCCGCCGGCGAGGAATGGAAGATCATGGGCCTCGCCCCCTATGGTCGGCGCGACCCGGAGCTGATGGCGCTTCTGCGCCGCCTGTACGCGGTCGATGGCGGAAGGCTCGCCTTTGCCGACGCGGAGACGGTGCGGGCGGTCGCGGCCGCGATCCTGGCGCGCCGGCCTGCCGACGCCGGCGTCCTCGGCTGGGCGGATCTCGCGCGCTGCGGCCAGGACGCCTTCGAGGAGATGATGGACGCGCTGGTCGCGCAAGCGCGCGCGCTGTCCGGATCGGGAAACCTCGTCCTCGCGGGCGGCTGCGCGCTGAATTCGTCCTTCAACGGCAAGGCCGTCGGCCGGCACGGATTCGACCGGCTCCACGTTCCGTCGGCCCCCGCCGACGACGGCAACGCGATCGGGGCCGCCTGGCTCGCCTATGCGGCCGACCATCCGGGCTGGCGGCCGGCCCGGGTCGCGGCGTCCCCCTATCTCGGTTCCACGGTGTCGACGGAGCCGCTCGAGCGCATGACCGCCTGGGAGCCGCGCCTCCGCCGGCTCGGGCATGACGGCGTCACCGCCGCCGCGGCCGAGATCCTGGCGGACGGCAAGCTCGTCGGCTGGGTCCAGGGCCGGGCCGAATTCGGCCCGCGTGCGCTCGGCAACCGGTCGATCCTGGCCGATCCGCGTCCCGCCGACGCCAAGGCGCTGCTCAACGCCAAGGTGAAATACCGCGAGGCGTTTCGGCCCTTCGCGCCCTCCATCCTGGCCGAGCACGGTTCGGACTGGTTCGAGAGCTACCAGGACAGCCCCTACATGGAGCGCACGCTGGTGTGGCGGCCGGAGATGCGGTCGCGCGTGCCGGCCGTCGTGCACGAGGACGGGACCGGGCGATTGCAATCCGTCACAGCCGCGCGCAACCGGCCCTACGCCGCCCTGATCCGCGCCTTTGCGGAGCGAACCGGCGTGCCGATCCTGCTGAACACGAGCTTCAACGTGATGGGCAAGCCCATCCTGCACACGGCCGAGGACGCGATCCTCATGTTCTACACGACCGGCCTCGACGCGATCGCGGTCGAGGATTGGCTGCTGACCAAGCAGGGGCCCTGACGGACCGCGCCCCGGCGCGTGGGGGACCGCAAGGCCCCGGGGCGGCGGAACCCGCGGCCGCGTGAAGCGCTGTCCGCGCACGCCCGTCAAGAACCCTCCGGCCGAGCCATGCACGACCTCCGCAAGCACTTCGTCGTCAAGCCGGGCTCTCATGTCCGCCTCGACAGGATCGACCCGGCCGACACGACTCATGTCGGGTCCAAGGACGACGCGCACGGCCGCCTCGTGAAGGAGGCCCGCCACATCGACGATCTGCAGGACAGGCTCTACGCCGAGCAGAGTCACGCGCTCCTCATCATCCTGCAGGGCATGGACACCAGCGGAAAGGACGGCACCATCCGGGCCGTGTTCAACGCGACCGGGCCGGTCGGGGTGGTGGTCACGGCCTTCGCCAAGCCGAGCCCGGAGGAACTGGCGCACGATTTCCTGTGGCGGATCCACAGGGCCTGCCCGCGGCGCGGCACGATCGGCATCTTCAACCGCTCGCAATACGAGGACGTGCTGGTCGGGCGGGTCCGCAATCTTGCGCCGCCCGAGGTGATCGAGCACCGGTTCGACCAGATCAACGCCTTCGAGGACCTGATCGCGAGTTCGACGAAGGTCCTGAAGTTCATGCTCCACATCTCGCGGGAGGAGCAGGCCGAGCGCCTGCAGGCGCGGCTCGACAACCCGGAGAAGCACTGGAAATTCGACCCCGGCGATCTCGAGGACCGCGCTCTCTGGGACGAGTATCAGCACGCCTACGAGACCGTGCTGTCGCGCTGCTCCACCGCGACGGCCCCCTGGTACGTCATCCCGAGCGACAAGAAATGGGCCCGGAACGTCGCCGTCGCGGCGATCGTGCGCGCGACGCTCGAGGACTTGAACCCGACCTTCCCCAAGCGGGACTGGGACCCGAAGGCCTACCGGATCACCTGAGCGGCGCGCCCCGCGGTGCAGGCGATCGAACGCCCACCGGGAACGGAGCGGTGCCGGCGGGCTTGTGAGCCCGTCGGCCCGCGCGCTGCACAATCACCAGCCTGGAGGAAGGATTGCTCGATGTCGTGATCGTCGGGGGCGGCCCCGCCGGCCTGAATGCAGCGCTCATGCTGGGCCGCTGCCGGCGCAACGTCGCGCTCTACGACACGGGCACCCCCCGGAATTCCCGCTCCCGTTGGGTCAGCGGCTTTCTCAGCCGCGACGGCGTGCTGCCGCACGAATTGCGGCGCCTCGCCCGCGAAGAACTCGGCAGCTATCCGAGCGTCAGCCTCCGGGACGGCGAGGTCGTGCAGGCGGCGGCGACGGCCGACGGGTTCGAAGTCGTGTTGAGGGAGGGCGAGCGGGTCACGGGCCGCAAGCTCATCCTGGCGCCCGGGCTGATGAACGACCATCCCGACTTCCCGGACGCCGAGCGCTTCCACGGTCGAGGGGTGTATCCCTGCCCATATTGCGACGGCTGGGAGCACCGGGACGAGCCGCTCGTTGCCTTCGGACAGGGAAAGGCTGCCCGCGGCATGGCGCTCGAGCTCTCGATCTGGAGTCGAGACATCGTGCTTCTCACGCATGGTGTCGGCGAGATTCCGGACCCGCATCGGCAGGACCTCGCGGGCCGCGGCATCCGGCTGATCGAGGAGCCCATCGTGGGGCTCGACGGCGACCCCGACGGCCACGGTCTCGAGCGCATCCGGCTCGCGAACGGTCAGGTTCTGGAGTCCCGGGCGCTGTTCTACGCCTTCGACGAATGCCGCCAATCACCCCTGATGGGACAGCTCGGCGTCGACATGAGCGACAAGGGCGCGGTCGACACCGGACATTGCGAGAAGACGAACGTCCCGGGCCTGTTCGTCGCCGGCGATGCCTCGCGGCGGGTGAAATTCGCGATCGTGGCTGCGGCCGAAGGCGCGATGGCGGCGTTTGCCGCCAACACCGAGTTGCTGCAGGAGGACCTCGCCCGCTCGGGCAGGCGACACGGGTAGGAGCGGCCGACCATGCCATACGAGATCCTTCGCCTGGAGCCCCTTCACGAAGGCTGGTCCTTTTTCGCCATCGCGGTGGTGCGGACGCCCGGCGGCGAGGAGATCAGGCGCGAGGTCGAGGACCACGGGGCCGCGGTCGCGGTCCTGCCCTATGATCCGAAGCGGCGCGTCGCGCTCCTGGCCGAGCAGTTCCGGACGCCCGTGTTCCACGAGGCGGCCCGGGACGCGTTGCTCGAATGCCCGGCCGGCCTGCTGGACGGCGACGATCCTGCCGAGGACGCCCGCCGGGAGGCGTTCGAGGAGATCGGCGTCGTGCTCTCGGAGGTGGAGAGCATCGGCACGGTATGGTCCATGCCGGGCATCTCGACCGAACGCATCCATCTGTTTCTGGCGCCCTACTCGCCGTCGGACCGGACCGGGCAAGGGGGAGGGCTCGCGGCGGAGCACGAGCACATCACGATCCGCGAGATCCCGCTCGCGGAGCTGGCCGCGATGGCGGATGACGGGCGGCTCGACGACATGAAGACCTTCGCGCTACTGCAGACCCTGCGGCTGCGGCGACCCGCGCTGTTCGCCTGATTCGACCGCGCCCACGTGGCAGATCGGCCACGCGCGAGAGGAAAAGGCCGTCGGCCGGCCGCGGTTAACCGCTTATCCAAGCCCTGCCCCTTTCCGGCCCAAATCGGTGCAGACGGTCGGAACCGACATGGCTATGGTGAACGAATGATGATGCGTTCGGCCCTTCTCGGCTGCGTGGCCGCGGGCCTCCTTGTCTCGCTCCAGGACACCTCCCTCGCCGCCCCGGCGGCGGACCCCTCGATCGAGTCCTTCGAGTCGCCGCCCGTCGAGGAGGTCGTGCGGGTCCGGCGGGTGAAGCGTCCGGTCCGCCGCGCCGCCATCCTGCCGCCCTCCCGTCCCGGGGAGCCGGACGCGGCCGCCGAGGCGGTCGCTGCTGTTCCGGCGGAGGAACCGGCCCCAGCCTTCAGCTTCGACACGGTTCCGACCGCGCCCGTCCAGGCAGCGGTGGCCGTTTTGCCGCCGCTTCGGCCGTCCTTCCCGGCCGACGCCGCCGCGCAGGCCGAGCCGGCTCAGGCTCAGGCTCAGGCCGAGATCGAGGCCGTCGAGCTCGTGAACGCAAGGCCGGTTCGCCATCCGGAGCCACCCGCCCGTCCCGAGTTTTCGGAACCCGCCGCATCCGGGGCCGTTGTGGCGACCCTTCCGCCCGGCCGGCCCGGCCTCCCGGCGGACCCTGTCGAGACTGCGACCCTTCCGGATGCGGCGCCCGTTCCCGAGCAACCGCGCTCACTCTTCGGCTCGCTGTTTTCCACGCCCTTGCCGGTCCCGTCCCTGCCCGCGGTGGTGTCGGGCCTGATCCGCCCGGGTCGCGACGGGCTGAACGAGCGCATCGCCGTCCATGCCAAGTTGAACGACGTTCCCGAGGCCTTGGTCCATCGGGTGGTGATCCGCGAAAGCCGCTACAATCCGCGCGCGATCGGCCGCGGCGGGGCGCTCGGCCTCATGCAGATCAAGCATGCCACCGCGCGCGGGCTCGGCTATACCGGGACGTCCGCCGGGCTTCTCGATGCCGAAACCAACCTCACCTACGCGGTGAAGTACCTGGCCGGAGCCTACCGCGTCGCGGGCGGAGATTTCGATCGGGCGGTGATGAACTACGCGCGCGGCTACTACTACGAGTCGAAGCGGCAGGCCGGCGCGCAGCGCTCCCGGCGCGGCCGCAGGGAGCGCATGCTGGAAGCCAACGCCGCCGCCGCGCTCGACCGCGGGCAGGCTGTCGACACCGGAACGGCCCGAGCCGACCGCTAGGGGACCCGGCGGGCACGGCACACGGCCGCCCCGGCGGCATCGCCCCGGGCTCGAGACTCACTTGCCCCCCGCAGGCACCGGCCTAATATCCCCTATCCGGGATCGAGCCGGGAGCCTTCAGAGCTGACGTGACCTCGCATCACCGCGACGCGCCGCAATTCTACCTGACCGCCCCGTCGGTCTGCCCGTACCTGCCCGGGCAGCGCGAGCGGAAGGTGTTCACCCATATCGTCGGCAGGCGCGCGCCCGAGATCAACGACATCCTGTCCCAGGGCGGATTCCGCCGTTCGCAGACGATCGCCTACCGGCCGGCCTGCGAGAGCTGCCGGGCCTGCGTGTCCGTTCGGGTGGTCGCGGAGGAATTCCACCCGTCCGAGAGCATGCGCCGCCTCCTCAGGGCCAACGGCGACCTCGTCGGCGCGGTGCTGCCCAACACGCCGAGCTCCGACCAGTACAGCCTGTTCCGGCGCTATCTCGACGCCCGTCACGGCGAGGGCGGAATGGTCGACATGACCGTGCTCGACTACGCCATGATGATCGAGGACAGCCACGTCGACACCCATCTGGTGGCGTATCGCCGGCGCGGACCGGACACCGCGATCAACGGCCGTGGCATCGGCCCGACGGTTGCCCTGTGCCTCACCGATGTCCTCTCCGACGGATTGTCGATGGTCTATTCGTTCTACGAGCCGAACGAGGCGCACCGCTCGCTCGGCACCTTCATGATCCTCGATCACATCCGCCGCGCCGTCGAACTCGGCCTGCCCTATCTCTAT
>JAQGJJ010000201.1 GCA_028290695.1 Enterovirga sp.
CGGCCCTGCCCGTCGGCACGTCGCTGAAGCCGGGTGATCGCAGGGAGACGGTTGTCACGCTGCGTCAGCGTCTTGCAGCCAGCGGGGACCTCGCGGCGGACGCCGTGACGGGCGACGTCTTCGACGAGACCCTCGCGGAGGCGGTGCGCCGCTTCCAGGCCCGGCACGGGCTGCCCGAGGGCGCGCTCGTCGGCGCCCGCACGGTCGCGGCGCTGAACGTGTCGGCGGAGGCGCGCGCGCGTCAGCTGACCGCATCCGCGGGCCGTCTGATGGGGTCGAAATTCCCCTTTGGCGAACGCTACGTCGTCGTCAACATCCCGGCCGCCAGCGTCGAGGCGGTCCAGGGCGGCACGGTGGTGCGCCGCTACGTGGCGGTCGTCGGCAAGCCGGACCGGGCCTCGCCCCAGGTCGAGACGCGGATCACGAACATCAACTTCAACCCGACCTGGACCGTGCCGGTGTCCCTCATCAAGAAGGACATCATCCCGCACATGCGCAAGGATCCCGGCTATCTCGCCAAGATGAAGATCCGCATCCTGGACGGGCAGGGTGCAGAGGTCGACCCGGCCACCATCGACTGGTCCACCGAGAAGGCGGCCAACTACACGCTCCGCCAGGACCCCGGGGCGGACAACTCGCTCGGCGAGATCCGCATCGACATGCCGAACAAGCTCGCGGTGTACATGCACGACACGCCCTCGAAGAAGCTCTTCGCCCGGAACACGCGCGCGATGTCCTCTGGGTGCGTGCGGGTGGCGGGCGTGCGCGAACTCGCGCAATGGCTCCTCGAGGGCCAGCCCGGACCGGGGGGGCCCGGCTCCGCCTGGGGCCAGGCCGAGATCGCGGCCGCGATCGCCTCCGGCCAGCGCGTGGACGTGAAGCTGACCAGGCACGTGCCGGTCATCTGGACCTATCTGACCGGCTACGCCACGCCGGACGGCACGGTGCATTTCCGCGACGACGCCTACGGGCTCGACGGCGCCGTGCCGGCCCCGGCCGCTCCGGCGCCTGCGGGCGAGATGACGATCGAGTCGCTCGTGACCGGGGCGCTCGGCGAGCGGCGCACCTGAATCCGGCTGGCGCGATGGGCCGGGGCGGGCCGCGATGCTGTTCGACTATGCGGGGCTGTTCGCCATTGCGGTCGTCGCCGCGACCATCCTGCCGGCCCAGTCGGAGGCGGTTCTCGCCGCCATGGTGGTGTCCGGCCGCTATCCGACGCTCACGCTGATCGCGGTTGCGAGCGCCGGCAACGTCCTCGGCTCCCTTGTCAACTGGCTGCTCGGCCGCATGCTGGCTCGTTTGGAAGGCCGCCGGTGGTTTCCGGTTCGCCGCGACACCTTGCGGCGCGCGGAGGGCTGGTACCATCGCTGGGGGCGCTGGTCGCTTCTCCTGTCCTGGATGCCGGTGATCGGCGATCCGCTTACCGTGGTCGCGGGGATCCTGCGCGAGCCGCTCCCCGTGTTCCTCGCCGTCGTGACGGTCGCGAAGGTCGCCCGCTACGTCGCGGTGGCAGCCTTGGCGGAGCAGTTCGTCTGAGCCGGGGTGCTTCGGCCCCAGGCGCCGGACGCGACCCGTTTCACGCCGAGAGCCTCGCTGGCCGCGAGCGAATGGGCGAGCGGAACCGAGACCATCGCAGGCGTGCACCTGATCTGCCGCCCGCTCCGGTCCCGGCGCCATCGCGAAGTGGGGCTTGCGGGCCGGGGCGCGGCGGTCGACACTCGGCGGCGGCCGGCCCGCCGGGCCCGCCGGCCGATGCGGCTGGTGCCTGATGCCGGGATCACGATGCCGCTCCGTCTCGTCATCGGCCTCACCTTCGCGCTCGGCCTGCTCTCCTCGCCGGCCGTCGCGCAGACCGGCTCAGTGCGGCTGACGCTCGGCACGGCGACGTCCGGCGGCGGCTTTCCGGCCTACGGAGAAGCGCTCGTCGCGGCGCTCGGCGAAATCGATGCCGGGGTCGTGGTGGACACGCGGGCCACCGGCGGCTCCCAGGACAATCTCGTGCTGCTCCGGGAAGGGCGTCTCGATCTCGCGCTGGTGCAGGGCGAATACGCCTTCGCGGCGCTCGGCCCGCAGGGCGGGTCAGACGGGCGGGCGCTCTCGGTCGTGGCCCCGGTCTACGCCACGCCGGGCCTGTTCGTGGTTCCGGCCGCGAGTTCGATCCGCAGCGTCGCCGATCTGCGCGGCCGGCCGGTTGCGCTGGGCACGCGCGATTCCGGCCTGACCGTGCTCGGCCGGGCCGTGCTCCAGGCCTCCGGCCTCGATGTCGCGCGTGACGTGCAAGCCGTGTTTCTCGACCGCGCGGGCGACGGGCCCGCGATGGTGCTGGACGGCCGCGTCGACGCGCTATGGGGCGCCGGGCTCGACTGGCCGGGTTTCCGCACCTTGGCGGCGACCCCGGGCGGGGCGCGGTTCGTGGGGCCGTCCGAGGCGGCGATCGCGGCTCTCCTGCAGCGCCGCCCGTCGCTCCGGCGCCTGACGGTGCCGGCGGGTGCCTTTCCGAACCAGGCCGAGCCGATCGATACCGTCGGCTCGTGGAGCCTCGTCCTGGCGCGGCCCGGCCTGGACGAGGCGGCCGTTCTCCGGTTCGTGCGCGCGGTCGATCGGGCCGTGCCGGTGCTGGCCCGGCGCCTGCGGCAGGGCGGCGAGAGCGCCTCCGCGAACCTGTCGCGGGCCGTGCCGGCCGAGTGGCTTCACCCGGGCACACGGCGCGCGCTGGCCGAGGCGCCGCAGGGCCGTTGAGGCGCGCTACTCCTCCTTGAAGCCGTAATCCGGGATGCCCTGCTGGTTGCAGTAATACTTGTAGGGCAGGAATTTGCCGCTCATCGAGATGCGGACCCGATCGCCCTTCGGGTTGGCCTCGCGGGCGAACGCGAAGTCGAAATCGATGGCCGACATGATGCCGTCGCCGAACTCCTCCTCGATCAGCGCCTTCCAGGCCGGGCCGTTGACCATCACCATCTCGTAGAAGCGGTAGATGAGCGGGTCGGTCGGCGGCATGGGGGTGCCGGTGCCCCGGTAGGGGACCTCGTTCAGCATCGCCTGCTCGGTCTTGGACAGGCCAAACAGCTCGGCCGCCTTGGCGGCCTGCGGCTTCAGAAGCTTCATCTGGCCGAGCAGCGCGCCGACGATCAGCACGTCCGACATGCCGCCGATCTCGTCGCAGATGTGCCGCCAGGTCCAGCCGTTCTCGCGCTTGGCGTCCAGGATCTTCTCGGTAAGTTCTTCGCGCTTCATGGGGTCTCCTTCTGGTGGGTGGTGGGTCCGTCCCCGCGCTGCGGGGACCGAGCCCGCAGGGCGATGGTGGGGCGCAGGCTGTCCGGGGGCGGGATCGCCGAGCGTGAACCGGGTCGCCGTCAGGGTGCTCCGCGGGGCGGGGGCGGCTCCGGGCGAGGGCGCCGCCCGCTCACCCGGCCGCCGCCTGCCGGCGGTCGACCTCGCCCTCGCGAAGCGGCCGGGGCCTCGCCTCCGCGGCACCGCCCGGACGGACCACCGGCGGGTTTTTGGCGGTCCAGCCGGCGGGCGGGTTGTCCCGGAACGTGGTGCTGCGCGAGACCAGGAAGTCGATCAGGTGGTTGCGCAGCGCGTAGTAGTTCGGATCGTGGTGGATCTCGCCCTGTCGGCGGTCGGGCGGAAGCGGGTTTTCGACGATCTCCGCGATGCGGGCGCCGGGCCCGTTCGTCATCAGCACGATCTTGTCCGCGAGATAGATCGCCTCGTCGACGTCGTGCGTGATCATGTAGACGGTCTGGCCCGTCTCCCGACACAGCCGGCGCGCCTCCTCCTGCAGGGTACCGCGGGTCAGCGCGTCGAGCGCCGAGAACGGCTCGTCCATGAGGAGGATCTTCGGCTCGATCGCGAGCGCGCGGGCGATGCCGACGCGCTGCTTCATGCCGCCCGACAGCTCGGACGGGCGCTTGTTCTCCGAGCCGGCCAGGCCGACCTTGGCGATGGCGGCGCGCGCCCGCGCCTCGACCTCGGCCGCCGGCGCCCGGCGCCAGCGCGACGAGACCGCATAGGCGACGTTGCCGAGCACGGTCTTCCACGGCAGCAGCGCGTGACCCTGGAAGATCACCGCGCGGTCGAGGGAAGGCCCGGCGATCTCGCGCCCGTCGACGACGACGGCGCCGCCGGAGGGCGCGTCGAGCCCCGCCAGGATGTTCAGAACAGTCGTCTTGCCGCAGCCGGAATGGCCGATCACGCACACGAATTCGCCGCGCCCGACCCGGAGCCACAGGTCGGAGAAGATCGTGGTCTCCCCGCCGCCCGGCGCCGGGTAGCGCTTGGCGATGCCCTCGATCGAGATGAGCCGGTCGTCCACGGCGCTCATTCCGGGAACGTCACCAGCCGCTGCGCCCAGGCGAGCAGCTGATCCAGCACCATGCCGACGAGGCCGATCGTCAGGATCGACGTGATCACGTTGGTGATCGAGAGGTTGTTCCACTCGTTCCAGACGAAGTAGCCGATGCCCGTGCCGCCCACGAGCATCTCGGCCGCCACGATCACGAGCCAGGCGATGCCGATCGAGATCCGCATCCCGGTCAGGATGGTGGGGGCCGCGGCCGGCAGGATCACCGTGAAGGCGCGACGGAGCGGGCCGACCTCGAGCGTGCGGGCGACGTTCAGCCATTCGCGCCGCACGCCCGCGACCCCGAAGGCGGTGTTGATCAGCATCGGCCACAGCGAGCAGATGAAGATCACGAAGATGGCCGAGATGCCGGAATCCTTGATGGTGTAGAGGGCGAGCGGCATCCAGGCGAGCGGCGAGACCGGCTTCAGGATCTGGATAAAGGGGTCGAGCGCCCGGCTCATGAGCGGGGACATGCCGATCAGGAACCCGACCGGGATCGCGACCAGCACGGCCAGCGAGAAGCCGAGCGCGACGCGGGCGATCGAATGGGCGAGCTGGATGCCGATGCCCTTGTCGTTCGAGCCCCTGTCGTAGAACGGGTCCCTGAGGTGGCCCCAGATGGTGCGGCCCACGTCCAGCGGCCCGGGCATGGCCGACTTGCCCTGCGTGGCGGAGACGCCCATCAGCTTGGCGTATTCGGGGTCCATCTGCTGCGTCGCGACCGAGCCGCCCACGGCGAGCTGCCAGGCGCCGAGGAACAGGCCCAGGATCACCAGCGACACGACGCCGGCCCGCAGGCGGATCGAGGCGGGCCTCACAGCCCGCACCCGCTCAGGCCCGGATGCCTGGCGCGCCGCTCCCGCAGGCGCGCGTCCGCCGCCAAGGCCCGGTGCTGGCTGCCGCGGGCATCTTGCCCCCCGCCGGAGACCCGCCGGGCGGTGCGCTCGCCCGCCCGGACCTCCTTGATCACTCGGGGCTCGAGCGTCGGGTGCGTGAAGGGCGGCAGCGGCGGATGCTGCCGCGCGGCGCCGGGGCTCACGAGGCGCGCTTGATCGCGAAGGAGGCGAGGTATTCCGCCGGCTTCGCCGGGTCGAAGCTCTTGCCCATGACGGAGAAGCTCTTCGTGGTCGCGGCGGGAGGCGTCAGGCCTTGCTGGGCCATGAGCTTCTGAGCGTCCGTCGCGAGATAGACCTGCCGGGCGATGCCGGCGTAGTCGACTTCCCCCTTGATCTGGCCCCAGCGCTTCATCTGGGTGAGCATCCAGACCGCGAAGCTTTCCCACGGGAAGGGGTCGAAATCGGCCCGGTTCGGGACCTTCTGCACCTGCCCGAGCCCGTCCGCGAAGGTGCCTGTCAGCACCTGCTCGAGGACGATCTGCGGCTGGTTCAGGTAGTTCGCCGGCGCGATGGCGGCCGCGATCTCCTTCCGGTTCTCGGCCTTGGACGCATAGGCGGTCGCGTCGATGATGGCCCGCAGCAAAGCCGCGTAGGTGTTCGGCGTCGCCGTGATGAACTCGCGCGAGGCCGCGAAGGCGCAGCAGGGATGCCCCTCCCAGATGTCCTTCGACAGGATGTGGATGAAGCCGACGCCGTCATAGACCGCCCGCTGGTTCATCGGGTCCGGTCCGAGGAAGCCGTCGATGTTGTCGGCTCGCAGGTTCGCGACCATCTCGGGCGGCGGCACGGCGCGGATCTGCACGTCGGTGTCGGGATCGATGCCGTGCTCCGCCAGGTAGTAGCGCAGCAGGTAATTGTGCATCGAGTAGTCGAACGGCACCGCGAACTTGAAGCCCTTCCAGGATTTCGGGTCGCGCCTGTCCTTGTGCTTGGTGGCCAGTGTGATCGCCTGGCCGTTGATGTTCTCGATCGCCGGCACCGTGAAGGGCACCGGGTTCGAGCCGGCCCCGACCGTGATCGCGAGCGGCATCGGGGACAGCATGTGGGCGGCGTCGTATTCCTTGTTCAGGGTCTTGTCGCGGATGACGGCCCAGCCGGCCGTCTTCACCACTTCGACGTTGAGGCCCTGCTTCGCATAGAAGCCCATGGGCGCCGCCATAATGATGGGCGTCGCGCAGGTGATCGGGATGAAGCCGACCTTCAGGTCCTTCTTCTCGACCGGT
>JAQGJJ010000013.1 GCA_028290695.1 Enterovirga sp.
GGGCCCGGCGGGCCGTTCGAAGCGCTCGTCCGGGCGGGCGGAGCGCGTGCGCGGGGTTCTGTCGCCGCCGCGCGCGGGCGGGCGCTCGGGCTTGCCGAAGGACGCGATCGGCTCCCGCACGGGGCTCTCGAAGTCCACTCCGGCCTCGAGCGCCAGCGCCTGGCCGAGCTGGTCCTTCAGGACGCGCGTGCGCACCTCCTCGACCAGCCCCTGTTCCAGCTCGCCGAGCTGGAACGGCCCGAAGGAGAGCCGGATCAGCCGGTTCACCCGGATGCCCAGGTGCTCGAGAACGCGCTTCACCTCCCGGTTCTTGCCCTCGCGGAGGGCGAGGGAGAGCCACATGTTGTCGCCCTGCACGCGGTCGAGCGTCGCCTCGATCGGACCGTAATCGATGCCGTCGACCGTGACGCCCTTGCGCAGGGTGTCGAGCTCCGTTTGCGTGATCTCGCCATGGGCCCGGACCCGGTAGCGCCGCGTCCAGCCGGTCTCCGGCTGGGCGATGACCTTTGCCAGCCCGCCATCGTTGGTCAGGAGCAGCAGCCCCTCCGTGTTGATGTCGAGCCGCCCGATGGCGACGACGCGGGGCAGGTCCTCGGGCAGGGCGTCGAACACGGTCGGGCGCCCTTCCGGATCCCGGAACGTCGTCACGAGGCCGCGCGGCTTGTGGAACAGCCACAGCCGCGTGCGCTCGCGTGACGGAAGAGGCTCGCCGTCGACCGCGATGGCGTCGTCCGGCCCGACATTCAACGCCGGCGAGGTGAGAACCTTGCCGTTCACGGCGACCCGTCCCTCGGCGATCATCACCTCGGCGTCCCGGCGCGACGCGACCCCGGCCCGCGCGATCACCTTGGCGATGCGCTCGCCGGCGGGGGTCTGGTCCGTGTCGGCCGTTTCCCACAGCTCCAGCAGGGGAGGGGCCTCGTCGCTAGTCCGGGTCGGGCGTGCGGAGGGGCGTCGGAGGGGGCGTTTCCCGCCCTTGTCGTTGCTGTCGGTCATCCGGGGCTGATAGCAGAGCCTGCATGGCAGGGCGAGGCGCGGACACGGTCCGCATGGATCCGATGGGCATGGCTCTCGAGGCCGCGCGTGCGGCCGCGGCCGCGGGCGAGGTCCCGGTCGGCGCGGTGATCGTGCGGGATGGCCGCGTCCTCGCAACCGGGGCGAACCGGCCGATCGCCACGCGCGACCCGACGGCGCATGCCGAGATGATCGCCATCCGGGAGGCGGCGGCGGAGCTCGGGTCGGAGCGGCTGATCGGCTGCGACCTCTACGTCACGCTCGAGCCCTGCACGATGTGCGCGGCCGCCATCTCCTTCGCCCGCCTCCGCCGGGTCTATTACGGGGCGGCCGACCCCAAGGGTGGCGCGGTCGAGAGCGGCGTCCGGTTCTTCGCGTCCCCGACCTGCCACCACGCGCCGGAGGTCTATGGCGGCATCCGGGAGGCGGAGAGTGCCGGGCTGCTGCGGGACTTCTTCGCCCGTCGCCGCTAGGCGGACGGGCGGCAGGCTCCCGAGCCGCCAGCGCGTCCGCCCGGCACGCGCGCCGGTGTCGCCATCACGCTTTCACGCCGGGCGGGCGATATGGCAGTTTCGGCTTGCCTCGCCTCACCCGCTCGGGTTGAGGTCCGGACGACTCGAGAAAAGGACGGCCGAGCGACCTGGTGACGCCCCCGGATTACACCTTCGACGAGACGAGGCTCGCGGCACTGGCCGATCTGAACCTCCTCGACACGCCGCCCGAGCCGGGCTTCGACGACATCGTCGAGCTCGCGGCGCAGGTGTGCGAGACTCCCGTCGCGCTGGTCAGCCTCGTTGCAGGCGACCGGCAGTGGTTCAAGGCGAAGGTCGGGTTCTCCCAGGCTGAAACCGACCTCGACCGGTCGATCTGTGCGCACGCCCTGGTCGAGGACGATCTCCTGGTGATCCCCGACCTCACGCGGGATTCGCGAACGGAGGCCAATCCGCTCGTGGCAGGGGAGCCGCACATCCGGTTCTATGCCGGGGCGCCGCTCCGGACGGCCGCCGGGCAGGTCCTGGGCAGCCTGTGCGTGATCGACGGCGTTGCCCGGCCGGGCGGTCTATCCGCGCCGCAGGCGAGCGCCCTTCGGAACCTCTCGCGACAGGTCATGAGCCAGCTCGAGCTGCGGCGCACGCTCGCGGACCGCGACCTCCTCCTGGCCGAGCAGCGGCGCGCCCAGAGACGCCGCATCGGACTTCTCCGCCTCGGCGACGAGTTGCGCGACCTGACCACGGTTGCGGAGATGACCCGGGCCGCCTCCACGATCATCGGGCTGACGCTCGACCTCGACCGGGCCGCCTTCGGGCGTCTCGACGCCGATGCGGAGCATATCGATATCGAACCGGACTGGGCAGCGGACGGGATGGCCAGCATCGCCGGCCGGCATCGCTTTGCCGATCATGGGGCGCTGACTGCCGAGCTCCTGAAGGGCGAAGCCCTGGTCATCGAAGACGTCCTGTCCGATCCGCGGACCGCCTCGGCTCCGGAGCGCCTGATCGGGCTCGGCGTCCGGGCGCTCGTGAACGTACCGGTGCGCGATCGCGGGCGCACGGTCGCGGTTCTGGTGGCCCATTCCCGACATGCCCGGGCCTGGAGCCCGGAGGTCATGGCTTTCCTCCGCAACGCGGCGGACCGGGTCGAGATCGCGCTCACCCGTCTTCGCGCGGCGGCGCAGCAGCGCGTGCTGAACCAGGAACTCAGCCATCGGATGAAGAACACCATGGCGCTGGTGCAGGCCATTGCCATCCAGACCCTGAAGGCTGTCCCGGATCAGAGCCCCGTCCGGGTCTTCGAGAAGCGCATTCAGGCCCTCAGCGCGGCTCACGACGTCCTGCTCCGGCAGAGCTGGACGGCAGCCCGCATGGACGTCATCGTCCAGGCCGTGCTGGCCTTGGGCGAACCCGAGCGCTTCGACGTCTCCGGCCCGCCGATCGGCCTGAGCCCGCGTGCGACGTTGTCGCTGTCGATGCTCCTGCACGAACTCGCCACGAACGCGTTCAAGTACGGCGCGCTGTCGAGCGAAACGGGACGCGTCGTCGTGAGCTGGCAGGTGGACGAGTCCGGTCAGGAGCCGGAGCTTCGGCTGGCATGGCGCGAGGTGGACGGGCCGGCCGCGACTGCGCCGGGCCGTAACGGCTTCGGGTCGCGGCTCATCAGGATGGGCCTCGTCGGAACGGGTGGGGTCGACCTTCGTTACCTGTCGTCCGGCTTCGAAGCCGACTTCAAGGCCCCGCTCGCACAGTTGCAGATATCGTAAGGGGGCGAAGGGTGGGCGACGTCCGGTCATCTCCGAAGCAGATCGTTCTCGTGGTCGAGGACGAACCGATCCTGCGCATGATGGCGGTGGACATGGTCGAGGAGGCCGGGTTCGAGGCCGCCGAGGCGTCGGACGCCACCGAAGCGGTCCGGATTCTCGAGACCCGGACGGACATCCGGATCGTGTTCAGCGACATCGACATGCCGCGCGGCATGGACGGCATGAAGCTGGCGGCCTGCATCCGCGACCGCTGGCCACCGATCCACATCATCCTGACCTCGGGCCACATCCCGGCTCCGGACGTGGTTCTCCCGCCCCGCGCGGTGTTCTTCAGCAAGCCCTTCCGGAAGGAACAGGTGGTTGCCGCGTTGCTCCGCATGGCGGCGTGAAGCTGGCCGGCAGGGCTCGCGGGCCGTCCGGTCAGCGGCCCAGGGCCAGGGCCCAGAGCGGCACCGTCACCACGCCCGCGATGTGCTGCAGCGTGATGGTGGCGGCCATCAGCCGGGCGTCGCCCCCCATCGCGCGCGCCATCACGTAGCCGGTCGTGGCGGTCGGCATCGCCATCAGCAGCACGGCGATCGCAGCCGGCGTTCCGTCCAGCCCGAACAGCCGAACAAAGCCGAGCGTGACGAGCGGAACCAGGATCAGCTTCTGAAAGCCGACCGCGACCTGCGTCAGCGGCGCGTCCCGAAGCGAGCCCGGCGCGAGCCCCCCGCCGACGCACAGGAGCCCGAGCGCCAGCGCCGCCTGTCCGAGGGTGCGGGCGAAGGGCGCGAGGCCGGGCGGCATGCCGCCGGCCGTGGCGAACGCGAATCCGACCAGGCAGCCGAGCAGCAGCGGGTTCGTGATCATCTGGCGCACGAGGCCGAGCGGGTTCGGCTTGCCGCCGCGACTGAGCACGAACACGAGCGTCAGGATCACCTGGACGCACGGAACGATCAGCCCGGCCGCCACCCCGCCATAGGCGAGGCCGGCCTGTCCCCATAAGCCGCCCGCGAGGGCGAACGCGATGTAGTTGTTGAACCGGATGCCGCCCTGCACGACGGAGGTCATGGCGGGCTGCCCGTGACCGAAGGCCCGCGCGATCAGAAGCGCCGAGCCGGTCGCCAGGATCAGGGTCGTCCAGATCGCGCCCGCCATACCGCCCAGCGGCAGATCGGCGAGGTTCACCGTGGCGATGGAGGACGCCAGCAGCGCCGGCAGCAGCACCAGGAAGGTCAGCCGGTCGAGCCCCGACCAGAACGCGTCGTCCCGGATCACGCGGGCGCGCAGGACCATCCCGAGCGCGATCAACGCGAAGGTGGGGAGAAAGGCGTCGATCCAGGCGGTCACGGGCCCGCTTTGCGCCGGACCCCGGCGGTTAACAAGGCTCGCCGGCGGCTTCGTGCTCGGTCGTGAACGCGTTATGATCCCGCCGCAGGAAAGCAGACATGGCCACTACCCTTCACAAGCGAACTCCACTGGTCGGCACCGCATATCGGGCGGGCGCCCGCGGCCCCGTCATGCGTGCGGCTTCGGCCACGCCGCCCCGGCCTCACACCGCGCGCGCCGCCCGCCCCGTCAGCTGACCGGCTTCAGATTCGTGGATGTTCAGCAGAAGCTCGCCGCCGGCTCGATCGGCGTCGGAATCGCCGTTCTCGGCCTGAAAGCCGCTGCCTTCGCGGTGACCGGCAGCGCCGCGCTCTACTCGGACGCCGTCGAGAGCATCGTCAACGTGGTGGCGGCCGCAGTCGCATTCTACACCATTCGGCTCGCCGCCCGCCCGGCGGATGCGGAACACCCCTACGGCCACTCGAAGGCCGAGTACTTTTCCGCCGTGCTGGAGGGGGTGCTGATCGTCCTCGCGGCGCTTCTGATCTTCAGGGAGGCGTACGAGAACTACCTCGCCCCGCGCCTGCTGACCGCACCGCTTCCGGGCCTTGCGCTCAGCTCCGCCGCCACGGCCGTGAACGCCGCGTGGTCGCTCGTCATCATCCGGGCCGGCCGGCGGCTTCGTTCGCAGGCGCTCGTCGCGGATGGTCGCCACCTGATGTCGGACGTCGTCTCTTCGGTCGGCGTCCTGGTCGGCCTCGGGCTGGTCGTGCTGACGGGTGTCGCCGTGCTGGATCCGCTCGTCGCGGCGCTGGTCGGGCTGAACGTGCTCTGGTCGGGGTGGAGGGTGATGAAGGAATCGGTCGGCGGGCTCATGGACGCGGCGGCCCCGCCCGAGACCCTCGCCCGCATCCGGGACATCATCTCGGCCGCGGCCAACGGCGCCATCGAGGCCCACGACCTGCGCACCCGCCATGCGGGGCGGGTGACCTTCATCGACTTCCACCTGGTGGTGCCCGGGAACCTGTCCGTCGCGGGCGCGCACGACATCTGCGACAGCATCGAGCGCACGCTGATCGCCGAGGTGCCGGACGCCCGCGTGATCATCCACGTGGAGCCCGAGCACAAGGCGAAGCACGCCGGCATCGTGGTCCTCTGAGCGGGTCAGACTTCTTAAACCTCGCTCAACCATGCTGCCCCGGGTTTGCGTAAAGAGGCGTGGGATGTCGCGTGGCAGGAGTTGGGGGGCGGGTCTCGCCCTTGGAGCGCTTCTGGCCGGACCGGCGACGGCGGAGCCCCAGCCCCAGGCGCCGCAACCGAAGCTCGAGCGCCCCGCCGCGGCCCCCGCTGCGGCCCCCGCCGCCGAGCCGGCGGTGACGAAACCCGCCGGCCCGGCACGGACGGCGGAACCGGCATCGCTGCCGACGCTGGCCCCCCCGGGCCCCAAGGCGGCCGTTGCGGCGGCTGCCGCCATCCCGGAGCCGGTGAAGCTCTCGGCGGATCCCCGGCCGGCGCTCGGCCCGGGCACCTTTGTGGCCACCATCAACGCGGCGGAACGCTACCGGGGCATCGCCGAAGCCGGCGGCTGGCAGCCGACCCCGAACGAGGCCACCCGCCTCAAGCCGAACGACCGCGGCCCGCTCGTGGCCGCCCTCCGGGCGCGGCTCGCCGTCGCGGGCGATCTCGCGCCCGACCTCGCGGCCGGGGACGTTCTCGACGAGCCATTGCAGGCGGCGCTGCGCCGCTTCCAGGACCGGCACGGCTTGCCCGAAACCGGCCTCGTCGGGCCCCGCACGCTGTCCGAGCTGAACATCCCGGTCGCGACGCGGCTGAAGCAGCTTCAGGCCTCGGCCGCGCGGCTGATGGGGTCGACCTTCCCGTTCGGGGAGCGCTACGTGGCGGTCAACATCCCGGCCGCCACCGTCGAGGCGGTGCAGGGCGGCGTCGTGGCCAGGCGCTACGTGGCCATCGTGGGCAAGACCGACCGGCCGTCGCCGATCATCGCGGCCCGCATCCAGAACGTGAACTTCAACCCGACCTGGACGGTGCCGGTCTCCCTGATCCGGAAGGACATCATCCCGCATATGCGCAAGGATCCGGGCTATCTGGCCAAGATGCGGATCCGGATCCTGGACGGGCAGGGCGCCGAGATCGATCCCGCCACGATCGACTGGTCGACGGAGCGGGCCGTGAACTACACGCTGCGGCAGGACCCCGGCGTCGACAACTCGCTCGGCGAGATCCGCATCGACATGCCGAACAAGCTGGCGGTCTACATGCACGACACGCCGTCCAAGAAGCTCTTCGC
Source organism: Enterovirga sp. (assembly GCA_028290695.1). Lineage (GTDB taxonomy): Bacteria > Pseudomonadota > Alphaproteobacteria > Rhizobiales > Beijerinckiaceae > Enterovirga. Next base: position 6,891 of record JAQGJJ010000013.1, read on the forward strand.
GCGCAACACACGCAACATGTCGTCCGGCTGCGTGCGGGTGTCCGGCGTCCGCGAACTCGCGCAATGGGTCCTGGAGGGCCAGCCGGGTCCGGGCGGCCCGGGCTCCGTCTGGGGTCAGGCCGAGATCGGCGCCGCGATCACGTCCGGCCAGCGCATCGACGTGAAGGTGACC
>JAQGJJ010000038.1 GCA_028290695.1 Enterovirga sp.
CATGGGGAGCACCGAAGAAGCCGAAGTTCAGGAGCATCTGGCGGGCCGATTTCTCCCGGTCGCCGAAGGGTACGCCGACCCGCTCGTACAACCGGAGGGCGGCCTCCCTCCTGCGCTCCCGGTAGACGCCCCCATAGACCGGAAAGGGAATGTCGGGCTCGCGAGGCGGATTCGACCCGGCGTGAGCCAGGAGCGCCGCCCGGAAACGTTCGGTCCCCGGCCCGCTCGTCACGCTCACCTGCCAGGGCTGGGCGTTGCAGCCGGACGGCGTCCTCTGCGCCATGCGGAACAGGGCCGCGATCGTCGCGGGATCGACGGGCGTCGGGACGAACGCCCGACAGCTCGAGCGGCGCTCCAGCAGTTCTCCCAGCACCCGGGCAGCGGCCGGAAGATCCGGCAAGGGTCCGTTCTGGCGCACGTTCGGCACAGACAACGCTCCTGGCATCGCCAACGCTCGACCATCGCGCCGGCCGGCGCACGACACGTGAAGGCGACGTGGAAGAGAGGTCAAACGCGCCGTTGCCGCCGGGTCGGGCCGGCCGGCGATGCGCCGCCGGCGGACCGGAGACGGGTCTTTCGCCTCGCGCCCCGCAGCGGCCCAGCAGGCCGGGGCTCCCCCGGCCGGCGGCGAGACGCCGCTTGCCGTCGATACGGATCGTCACCTATGGTCCCGGAAAACCGAACAGAAGTCGGTATGGGCGGATAACTGCCCACTGCTTGGGAGGGCGCGTGGTGAAGGCAAAGCCTGCGACGACCGATGCGAGCCATTGGCGAGCCCCGGTCACCTTCGAAACCGACCGCGGCAACCGCTGCCTCTGGCGCGGCAACGTCCGCCTCGATGTCACTCCCAAGGCGTTCGACGTCCTCGAGTTTCTCCGCCGCAACCCCAACCGGCTCGTGAGCCACGACGAGATCCTCGACGCGGTCTGGCCGAACACCTTCGTGCAGCCCGAGATCGTCAAGACGTATGTGAGAACCCTGCGGCGCCTCCTGGACGACAACGCCCAGCAGCCCCGCTTCATCGAGACGCGGCCGCGTTGCGGCTATCGGTTCGTGGGCGAGCTGCGGGAGCGACGCGAGACCGCCGCCCAGCAGCAGCAGCAGCTCGCCGGCCGGTCGGCCGAACGCCAGGCGCTTCAGCGCGGCTGCGAGGACGCGGGCCAGGGCAACCGCTCAGGCGCCGTCCTGTCGGGCGAAAGCGGGATCGGCAAGAGCGCGCTCCTCGCGGATTGTCTGGCCGGCCTCAGGCGGACGGCCCCGGTGCGGGTTGCTTCGGCCTACGGCTCCCCGAGCCGCGAGCCGGGCGAACCCTTGGCCCTCGTGACGGACCTGCTGCGCGATCTGACGGCCTCGATCGAGCCCGCCGAAGCGCGGGCCTGCCTGCGGCTCCACGGGCCGTCCTGGGCCGGGCGTCTCGCGCTTCACCCGCCGGCCGAGGGCGCCCCGGCCCGCGGCGCCGCGGGCTCGTCATGCCTGGCCCGCGAGGCCTGCGCCATCGTCGAGAACCTCGCGCAGACGAATACGCTCGTGCTGGCGATCGAGGACCTGCAATGGGCAGACCAGGCGTCGCTGGACTTCCTGCAGGCCCTGCTCCGGCGTCGCTACCCGGCGAAGCTGTTCGTGGTGGCAACGTTCCGTCAGACGTGCTTCGTCGGTCCGTGCCCGGTTCGCGAGACGATCGACGACCTCGTGAGCCATGGCCTCGTCCGCGAGTTGCGGCTGGGACCTCTCTCGGGGGCCGAGATCGAGACGTTTCTCAGCCTCGAGCGCGGCCATGACGGACAGGCCCGGCCGGACGACGCGCATGCACGATCCGTCCAGGACGCCCAGGACGCCGTCCGGGCCTACGAGGAGGAGGGCGGCGGCAATCCGCTCATCCTGCGGGCCCTGTACGGGGCCCGCTGCGCGACCGGCGAGCTCGCCACCAATGTCCCTGATGCGCTGCTTCGGCGAACCCCGGAGGCGCTGCGCACCAGCTTCGACCTGCAACTGCGGGAGGCGGGCCCGTTCCTGCGCGACGCGCTCGAAACGGGCAGCATCGCCGGGCAGCAATTCTGCGCCTGGGCGGTGGCCAAGATGCTCGATGTCGAGCAGGCGCGGGTCGAAGATGCCTTCGAGAGGCTCGCCGAGGCTCAACATTTCCTGCGGCACGACGGGTGTTATGCACTCCCGGACGGCGCGATCACGCCGATCTACAGGTTCAAGTATCGGTCCCAGCGTCGTTTCCTGCTGGAATCGCAGGCGCCCGCCCGGCGGGTAGCCCGTTATCGCCGGTTCGGAGAGGCGATCGTGTCGCTGTGGCGCGGCGACGTGGCCGATGTCGCCGGGGACGTTTCGCTCTGCTTCAAGGGCGCCGGCGACTGGGACCGGGCCATTGGCTACGCGAGGCTGGCTGCCTCGAACGCGCTGGAGCGGTCGGCCCCGACGGAGGCCGTGCGGTTCCTGCGCGAAGCGCTCGGCTTCGCCGCGCGGCTGCCGACCGGCGAACGGGACGCCATCCAGTTGCCCATCCGGCAAGATCTCGAACGGCTGGCGGGCGGTGCCGAGCCGTTTCGCTCTCTGCCGCGAGCGGGGCGGCTTCAGGGCGCGCATTAGCGCCGCCTCCCCGGCAGGGAGGCCGTGGCGACCTTGGCCGACAGGTTGCTGGCCAGCCCGCGACTGCACCGATCACACCCAGGAGAGATATTCGTGCTCGAGGAAACAGGCCGGTATCGCTATCCCGTACCGAACCAAATCTGGCTCGAACTCCGCCGGGAGGCCGTTCTCGAGCCGGACCTCCCGATCGTGGACCCGCACCACCACCTCTGGGAACATGGCGCGCCCTATCTCGGTGACGAGATTCTGGAGGACGTGTCCTGCGGACACGCGATCGGCGCGACGGTGTTCGTGCAGTGCTTCTACGATTACCTCACGACCGGCCCTGAAGTGCTGCGCCCCGTCGGCGAAACGAGGCGGGTGGCGAGCATTGCGGAGTCACTGAAGCCCAGGACCGGCACGCGTGTTGCCGCCGGCATCGTGGCCTTCGCCGACCTCACCGCGGGCGACGCCGTCGAGGCGCTGCTCGATGCACACGAGGAGGCGGCGGGCGGCAGGCTCGTGGGCATCCGCCAGCCGACGGCCCGTGACGAGAACTTCCCGAACGGCATCGTGACGCGTCCGGCACCGGCCGGCATGATGGCCGAGGCGGGCTTCCGGGCCGGCATCGGGCGTCTGGCCCGGCGAGGTCTGACCTTCGACGCGATGGTCTACCACTCCCAGATCCGGGACGTGGAGGAGCTTGCCCGGGCCGTCCCGGACGCCAGGATCGTCCTCGACCATATCGGCTGCCCGCTCGGCGTCGGCCCCTACGAGAACACGGGCCAGGCCGTCTTCGACGACTGGTCGCGGGACATCTCACGCCTGGCGAAATGCCCCAACGTCTGGCTGAAATTCGGCGGGATCGGCATGGTCATCACGGGCGCGGCGCATCACCTCGAAGCCGTACCGCCCGGGTCGCAAGACCTGTCAGAGGCCTGGCGCCCCTGGTTCGAGGTCAGCCTCGCGTGCTTCGGGCCGGACCGCATCATGTTCGAGAGCAACTTTCCCGTCGACAAGGGCATGTTCAGCTACACGGTGCTGTGGAACGCGTTCAAGCGGTTGAGCTCGGGCCTGACAGGAGACGAACGGGCCTGCCTGTTCAGCCGAACCGCCACGATGGTCTACGGCCTGGATGCGCGGTGATCGCGGATCCCACGATGCTACGGCAGCCCCTCCGCCACCCCGGTCGCCGCCCAGGACGGCGATCGCCTCGACCCCGCTGAGCGTTGCTCCGGCCGGACCGCATGGTGCGGCTGGCCCGCCACGCGGCCCACCGTGGCCGCATCAGCGCGCGCGGCTTCCGGCCTTGACGGTCGCCCGCGGGCGGCCTTGGGCGGCCTGAACCGGCTCGACCTTTCGCGGCCGTGCCGCGGGCGCCGGAAGCAGCGTCTCGAGCAGCCGGTCGACCAGGGAGGTGGCGCTGCGGCTGACATTGCGGGGGCGGCGGTACATCAGCCAGGTGATGATGAGCTGGTTGATGCTGCCGACCAGGATCGTGGCCGTCTCGTAGTGATCGGGGCCCGGCTGCCATTCACCGGCGCTCTCCCCAGCCCTGACGAGGCCCACGATCAGGTTCGCGTATTCGTCGAGACCCTTGCGCACGCGCGCCTCGGCCACGAGCACGCTCGGCCAGACCTCGAGGTAGAGCGTGCGGGCCCAGTCGGGATTGCGCCGGGCGAAGTCGGCCGACAGCCACAGGTACAGGGACAGTCGCTCCCGGATGGTCGCAGCCTCCCGGGCCCGCTCGGCGAACTCGACGAAGAACTGGCCGAGCTGCGCCACCGGAACCGCGTAGGCGAGATCCTCCTTGCTGGCATGGTACTCGTAGATGGACGAGACCGGCATGCCGGCCTCCGCGGCCACGTCCGAGATCCGCGCGCGCGCGATCCCCTGCTTGGCGAAGACCCTGAGAGCTGCCTGGAGTATCTCGGCTTCCCGTCGCCGGCTGCGGTCCTGCTTGCGCTCCGGGTTGTCCTGGCGCCACCTCTGGGCGAGATCATCAAGAAGATCGTCCCAGGAGGCGAATTCCCCTATCCGGGTCGCGGATGATGGCATCGCTGTCCTACACTGTGGATCCGGCCCGGCTTGCGAAGGCCGACACCGATGCCGAACCGGCTCGGGCCGCCGGCGACAATGCCACCGGGAGGCGGCGTTGTGAAATCCCTTTCGGTTTGTACAGCCGCGACACGGGAGCCGCCGCGCGGCGCCGGCCCGGGGCTTGGAGCGGCCGCGAATGGGCCCGCCCGGGATTCCGGACGATCGGCGATCCTCGCGGGACGGGCGGATCCGCTGACTGTCAGGCGTCGCCGTACAGCGCCTCGCGCCCGTCCAGGAACGCCCGAACGCCCTCCTGCCCGTCGCGCCCGGCCGCGAGCGCAGCGGAGTGCTCCTGGGCGATCAGATAGGCCGAAAACCAGTCGAGCCCGCCGATCGCCGTGGAGCAGAGCTTGCGGGCCTTGATGGCCGGCAGGCTCTTGCGGGCAATTGCCGCGGCCAGATCGAGCGCCGTGTCGAGCACACGTTCGCGCGGCACCACGGCGTTGAAGAACCCGGTTGGAAGAAGTTCCGTCGCCGAAAGGCGGCGGCCCGTGAAGAGCATCTCGCGGATCTTGGCCTCGGGCATGCCGAGCTGGGCGAACAATCCGGCCCCGCCGCCCACGAGCCCGTAATCGATCTCCGGGCACGAGAACCCGGCGTCTTCGGCAGCGATCCGCATGTCGCAGAGGCCCGCCAGGATCATGCCGATCCCGATCGCATGCGCGTTGATGGCGGCGATCACCGGCCGATCCAGTTGGTAGAAGCGCTGCACCTGGTCGTTGATCAGGGCGTAGCGCTCCTTGCGCCCCTCCGGATCCATGCCGACGAAATCCTTGAGGTCGGCCCCGCCGCACCAGGCCCGGGCGCCCGGGGGCGCGGTCAGCACCACGCACCGGATGTCGGAGGCGGATATCCGGTCCGCCAGGCGCCCCAACTGCTCGTAGACGAGGCGCGAGACGGCGTTCACGGGCGGCCTGTCGAAGGTCACGAGGCCGATCCCGTCCTCCCGCTTCTCGAGCCGGAAGACGTCGGGATCGTGGTCTCGCTGCATCCGGGGCGCTCCGGTGATGGTGGCTGGCGGGCACACGGCGGCAATGGTCGATTGACAGCGCCCAGCGACACGATGAATGTCGAACAAAAGTCGGAAATGGGCAAGCGGCAAGCCTGCCCGGGGATGAAGCACCAGGAGTGAACATGATGCCGGCCGTGACTCGCCGCACCGCCATCCGCATGGCCAGCGCCGCCGCAGCGCTCGTGGCCGCCCCGGCCGGGTTGCGGGCCCAGGCCTTCCCGACCCGTCCCGTCAGCCTGGTGGTGCCCTACGCGGCCGGCGGGCCGACCGACGTCGCCAGCCGGGTCATCGCAGAACAGCTCAGGGTGGAGCTCGGCGGCCCGGTCGTCGTCGAAAACCGTCCCGGCGCCAGCACGATCATCGGGGCTCAGGCCGTCGCGGCGGCGCCGCCGGACGGGCACACGATCCTCATGGTCACGACGACGACGCTCTGCACCAACCCGCACCTGTACCGCCACCTGCCCTACAAGGCGGAGGATTTTGCGCCGGTCGGCATGGCGGTCCGAGTTCCGCTCGCGGTCGCGATCCGAAGCACCCTGCCGGCGACCACGATCGAGGAGTTCCGCCGCTATGCGCAGAGCCGGCCGGGCACGCTGAACTACGGATCCGCCGGGACGGGCGCGAACTCCCAATTGGTCAACGAACTGATGAACGCGCGGCTCGGGACACCGATGACGCATGTTCCCTACCGGGGCACCGCGCTGGCGCTGAAGGATCTCGCGTCCGGGCATGTGGACGCGCTCGTCGACGCCCTGGCGACGCTCCTGCCGCTCCACCAGGCGGGCCAGATCAGGATCCTGGCGACCTTCGAGGACACCCGCACGCCCGTCGCGCCCGACCTTCCGACATTCGTGGAGGCCGGCTATCCCGATCTGGTCGCGTTCACCTGGTTCGCCTTGATGGCGCCGGCTGCGACGCCCGTTCCGATCCTCGACCGGCTGAACGAGGCGGCCACGCGTGCCATCCAGACCGGAGGCGTCCAGCGCCGGCTGAGCGAGCTCGGCTTCACCGGCCAGACCTCGAGCCGCGCCGAACTAGCGAGCTACATCCGGTCCGAAAGCGAGCGCTGGGCACCGCTCATCAAGCGGCTGGGGATCGTGCTCGACTGACGCCCGCCCGGCCCGGACCGGCCGCCCTGCACGTCATAGCCGAATAATATTCGACTTCTGCTTGACCGACGATTTCGGTCGCGTCATGGTGCGTAGGCTTGGCGCGGCAGGCGCCGACGGGTCGCGGGTACCAGATGCCGCGGCTCAGGGAGGCCGGAATGTCATTTCGATCCGTCACCGCGGCTGCCGATGCGTCGTCGCTGTCGAACACGGCAGGCTGAAGATGTCCGGCTTCAAGAACGTCGCCGTCGTAGCCTGCGCGCAGACCGAGCTGCGCACGGCCTGGTCGAGCGCCCAGCACGTCGACCTCATCTCGTCCACGGTGTCGAACCTGCTGAAAGGCAGCGGCGTCCGCCTCCCGGACGTGGATTTCGTGATCGACTCGGGCAGCGATGTCCTGGACGGTCGCTCCATCTCCAATTGCGGCTTCCTCGGCGCCATGGGCGCGCACCACAAGGAAGAGTCACGCGTCGAGGAAGACGGTCTTTGGGCGGCCGTCTACGGCGCGACCAAGATCGCCGCCGGGGCGGCCGAGATCGGGCTGATCATCGCCTATTCCAAGCCGTCCGAATCCGACCCGTCGCTGTTCTATTCGTCCCAGGTCGAGCCCTTCTACCAGAGGCCCGTCGGCTTCGATCACCTGGCCGCGTCCGGCATCCAGGCTCAGCAATACCTGCTTCAGGGCGGCGGCCGCGAAGCCGACTTCGCCAAGGTCACGGCCCGAGCCTGGAAACGCGCCTCCGCCAACCCGCTCGTCCAGGTCGAGGCGATCCTCTCCGAGGACGAGATTGCCGCGTCGGCCCACGTCGCGCCGCCGCTTCGCGGCGCCATGATGTCCCGCCCGCTCGACGGGTGCGTGGCCATCCTGCTGGCGAGCCGAAACGTCGCCGATCGCATCTCGCCGCGCCCGGCCTGGATCACCGGAATGGGCTCCGCCATGGACAACCACGCCTTCGCGGTCCGCAAGCCGGGACGGCTCGAAGCCTGCGAGGCGGCCGCCAAGGCGGCCTACCGCCGCTCCGGGATCGATCCTGCCAAGGCTTCTCTGGCCGAGGTGAGCGGATCGTCGGCCGCGGGCGAGCTGATGGTGCTCGAGGCGCTGGGCCTCTCCCGTCGGGGCCAGGGCTTCGAAGCCTACGAAGGCGCCACCGCCATCAACCTTTCGGGCGGCGCCCTGCCGGCGGACCCGATCATGGCGACCGGTCTCGTGCGGCTCGCCGAAGCCTACCGACAGCTCTCCCAGCCCGCCGACCACGGGCTTTCATCGCCGGACACCGCCATCGTGCATGCCACGGGCGGGGTCGGCATGCAGACGCATTGCGTCGTCACGCTCGGGGTCTGATCGATGTCGCGTCATGTTGGAATTGTCGGCGTCGGCCAGACGCACCATTCGCGTCGCCGTACCGACGTCAGCCAGGCCGGCCTCGTCCGTGAGGCCGTGGACCGCGCCCTCGCGGACGCGAAGCTGACGATCGACGAGATAGACTCGATCGTCGTGGCGACCGGGCCGGTCCTGTTCGGAGCGGTCAACATGCCCGAGAAATGGGTGATCGACGCGTGCGGCGGCCGCATGAAGCCGGTGGTGCGCATCACCAGCGGTGGCGGCACCGGCCTCGCCGGGGCGCTGGCGGCCTATTACCAGATCGCCGGGGGCCAGCACGAGCGCGTGCTCGTCGTGGCCTACGACAAGCTGTCGGAAGGCGCGCTGCAATACTCGATCTCCACGCTCTACGACCCGTTCTGGGGGCGGGAATTCGCCGTCGGCATCATGGGCTTCTCGGCCGCCTACTGGCGCGCCCGCATGGACATCCTCGGTCACACGGAGGAGGCCGCCGCCATGGTGTCGGTCAAGAACCACACCAACGCGCTGAAGAACCCCTACGCGCACGTGAAGAAGGCGATCACCGTCGACGACGTGATGAAGTCGCGTCCCCTCGCCTGGCCGATCAAGCTTCTGGACGTGCCGCCGATCTCGGACGGCGCCGCCGCCATCGTGCTGTCGTCGGAGAAGATGGCGGCCAAGTCGACGGACCGGCCGGCCTGGATCCTCGGCATAGGCTATTTCTGCGAGGCGGACAACGCGGCGGCCCGTTCGATGCTCGTCTCGGAGCCGCTCGCGCTCGCGGCCCGGCGGATCTACCGGGCGGCCGGGATCACCAATCCGCGGCGCCAGTTCGACGTCGTCGAGGTGCAGGAGCCCTATACCTGCTTCGAGCTCTCCTATTACGAGAGCCTCGGCCTGTGCGCGCCCGGCGAAGCGGCCGCGCTCATCGCGTCGGGCGCGACACAGATCGACGGGGACATTCCCGTGAACCCGTCCGGCGGTTGCATGGGCGCGAACCCGATCGGGGCCGCGGGCCTCGTCCGGCTGATCGAGGCGGCCGCCCAAGTGATGGGCAAGGCCGGCGAGCACCAGATCCCGAACGCCAAGCTCGCGCTCGCACAATCCGGCGGAGGCTGGGCCAATCTGCGCGGCGTCGCCGTCGTCAGCGCCTGACCGCTCCGGCCCAGAAGGACGATCTTTCATGCTCCAGGCCCCCGATTCCTATCCGATCGACCGCCCTCCGCTGAAATCGACTCTGTCGATGCCGTACACGCTGACCCCCGGACGGGCGGCCGGCGTGTTCCTGGCGGAAACGAAGAACCGCCGGCTCGTCGGGTCGCGCTGCGGCTCGTCCGGCCTCGTCTGTGTGCCGGCGCAGGATTTCTGCCCCTCCTCGGGCGGAGCCGACATGGAACTCGTGGCTGCGCCCCATACGGGTGCCATCACGGGCTTCACCCAGACCCGGGCGGGCATCATCGCGACCATCCGGATCGACGGCGCCGATTTCGACTTCGTGCACCGGATCGTGGGCGCGGAGTTCGCGGCCCTCAAGGTCGGCATGCGGGTCGAGGCGGTGTGGGCGCAGACGCCGACGCAATCGATCATGGACATCGAGGGCTTCCGGCCCGCGCCCGACGCACCCGTCGGGACCATCGAGCCGCTCGGAGAGGCCGCCGAGCCCCTGCCCATGAAGCCCTACCATATGGACCTGCACTACGAGCATGCTTTCGGCCCCTTCTACGGGCGCATGTTCGACGAGATCGGCACGAACCGGCGGCTGATGGGCGTCCGGTCGACCCATATCGACGGCGCGCTCCTGCCCCCCCGGGAGGTCGACGACATCTCCTACACCAAGACCGGGACCTGGGTGACGGTGCCGGATACCGGAACGGTTCGGGCGATGTCGGTCATCCATCTCGAATTCAAAGGGCAGAAGGAGCCGCCGCCCTACATCTACGCCGAGATCCAGCTCGACGGAGCGGTCACCCGCCTGATCCACTCCATCAAGGGAATCGACATGAGCCGGGCCTCCGAGCTCGTGAAGCCCGGCACCCGCGTCCGGGCGGTGTGGTCGGACGCCCGGACGGGCTCGCTGTCGGACATCTCCCACTTCCAGCCGATCCCCGACGACGTCGAGCCGACGTCCACCTGACCCGGCCCGGGGAGCCCACGATGCCGTTCCGGATCCACACGCTTCACCTCGGGGATCTCATGGTACCCTGGGGCCATTCGGTCCTGAAGGAGCCGGTCCATGCCTGGCTCGTGACGGACGGGACGACCCGGATCCTGGTTGATTCCGGTGGACCGGGTCCCGATGAGATGAAGCGACGCCTCAACGTGGAGGCGACGGGCGGAGGCGCCGAGGGGCTGGTGCGGGCTCTCGCGGCCGTCGACACCCGCCCCGAGGACATCCAGTTCCTCGTGCTGACGCATCTTCATTTCGACCACGCCTGGAACCTGGAGCTGTTTCCGGCAGCCCAGATCGTCGTCCAGCGCGGGGAGCTGTTTCACGCCGTCGACCCGACCCCCACCCAGCGCATCTACTATCTGCGGGAGACCCTGACGGCCCTTCTCGGGCGCAAGCGCCCGTCCGGGCTCCGTTTGGTCGACGGCGACCTCGACCTGATGCCCGGGATCGAGCTGATGACCGCGCCCGGCCATACGCCCGGCATGCAGGTCATGATCGTGGCAACGGAGCGCGGCAAGGTGGCGCTCGTCTCCGATTGCGGCGACAACTACGCCAACTGGTTTCCGACCGACGCCAACGCGTCGTCGCGACCGCTGCGCTACATGGGCGACGACTTCCTGCCCGGCGCCATCCGCAGCGAGAGCGAGCGGACCTACACGGCCAGCATGCGGCGCATCCTGACCCGCGCCGACATCGTGGTGCCGGCGCATGACGAGCGCATTCCGCGGACGATCCCCGACCAGTGGTTCGCGCGGCCTTCCGCACCCGCTTCGCAGCACTGATCGGCCGATGCCGAACCTCGCCCATCACCTCTTCCGGCAGGGCGCTGCGCGGGCCGACAAAGTCGCGCTGATCTGCGGCGAGGAGAGGCTCACCTTCGGCGACCTTCTCGCCCGCGTCCGGAGCGTCGCCGGGGGGCTGCGGCAGGAAGGGTTCGGCCCGGGCGACAAGTTCGGCCTCATGATGTCGAGCCGGCCCGACTTCATCGTCTTCCAGCAGGCCATCTACGCCATCGGGGGCGTCGTGACGCCCCTCAACATCCATTACCGACCTCGCGAGGTCGAACACGCCGCCACGTCCTGCGATCTTGAGGTCCTGGTGATCGAGGCGGCCTTCCTCGACAGGCTCCCGCCCGACCTCGCACGAACCTGCCCGCGCCTCAGGCGGGTGTTCGTTCTCGACAGCGAGGCGGACGGCCCGGCCCCCCTCTTCGGCTCTGCCGCGGCTCTTGCCATCGCCCCCCCGATCGAGGCCCCGGTCGACATGCCTCCCGAGGCGCTGGGGTTGCTGCTTTCGACCAGCGCCACCACCGGCAAGGCCAAGGGCGTGATGCTGTCGATCGGCAACATCCAGTCGAACTACGATCCGACGGCGGCCTGGCTCGGGATCACGGAACGCGACACGATCCTGTGCGCGCTTCCCCTCTACAACACGTTCGGCCTGAACCAGTGCATCAACGCGACGCTCTCGACCGGCTGCACGATGGTGCTGCTGCCCCGGTTCGAGACCTCCGCGGTGCTGGACGCCATCGAGCGCCATCGGGCGACCTTCGTGCCGGCGGTGCCGGCCATGCTGCAGAAGCTCCTCTCGGACCCGTCCGTCCCACACCGGGACCTGACCTCCATCGAACGCTCCCTCGTCGGCGCGGCCTCCGTGCCGGGGCCGCTGCTGCAGCGGATGCGGGCCGTGATGGGCGACGGCGTGGTCGTCATGAACGGCTACGGTCTGACGGAGGCGACCGCCATCGTCACCCTGCTGCAGGTCGAATCCGACGGCGACGGCCGGCTCCTGAAACCGCGCTCCGTCGGCCAGACGCTGCCCGGCATCGCCATGATGATCGCCGACGAGACCGGTCGAAGCCTCCCTCCGGGCGAGGTCGGCGAGATCTGCATCAAGGGCCCCAACGTCATGCAGGGCTATTACCGCGAGCCCGGCCAGACCGCCCTCGCCCTGATGGACGGCTGGCTCCGCACCGGCGATCTCGGCACCGTCGACGAGGACGGCCACTACTACGTGGTCGACCGCAAGAAGGACGTCATCATCCGGGGCGGCCAGAACGTCTATCCGGTCGACATCGAGGAAGTGCTCTACGGCGATCCCAGCATCGGCGAGGCGGCCGTGATCGCGGAGCCGGACGCCGAACTGGGCGAGGTGCCGGTGGCCTATGTCGCGCTCCGACCCGGCTTCCCGGAAGACGCCGCCGGCCTGATCGCACGGTGCAAGGCGGAGCTCGCCTATTTCAAGGTGCCGCGCCGGATCGTCTTCCTGCCCGAACTCCCCAAGGGGCCGACCGGCAAGATCCTGAGGCGGGAACTGCGGCCCGGGCAGCATGCTCCGCCGCCGCCCGCCAACCCCTGACGGAGATGTCCGCCCGATGACCTTCGAGACCCTCATCTACGACCGTTCCGAAGGTGTCGGCACCGTCACCTTCAACCGGCCGGACGTGCTGAACGCCACGAACGACGCATTCTACCGCGAGCTGTCGGGACTCATCGGCGACATTGCGGACGATCCGGAGGTGCGCTGCGTCGTCATCACGGGCGCGGGCCGCGGCTTCTGCGCGGGCGCCGACGTGCGGGGCATGGACCCGAACCGGCCGCCCCTGTCCAAGAGGAAACGCCACCGCTGGATCCTGTCCACCGTGCTGCGGCCGCTCGTGCGGCTGGAAAAGCCCGTGATCGCGGCCGTGAACGGCGTCGCGGTTGGCGCCGGCATGAACATCGCACTCGCCTGCGACATCCTGATCGCGTCGGAGGCGGCGGTATTCAGCCAGATCTTCGCCCGGATGGGTCTCGTGCCCGATCTCGGCGGCCTGCACCTGCTGACCCGGGTGGTCGGCCTGAACAAGGCCAAGGAGCTCTGCTTCACGGCCCGCAAGATCGCCGCGGCCGAAGCGCTGTCGCTCGGCATCGCCAACGAGGTCGTTCCGGCGGCCGAGCTGATGACCCGCGCCCGAGCGCTGGCGCTCGAGATCGCGGGCGGCCCGCCCTTCGCGCTCTCGATGATGAAAACGCTCCTCAACATGTCCTCCACGGCCACGCTGGAGGAGATGCTCGAATACGAAGGCTACGCCCAGAGCCTCGCCTACATCTCCGGCGAGAACGCCGAAGGGGCGCTCGCCTTCAAGGAAAAGCGCCCGCCGCGCTTCCCGGCCGCCTTCTAGGGTCCGTCGATGGATTTCAGCTACTCGCCCGAAGAGGAGGCCTTCCGCAGCGAGGTGCGCGCATGGATCGCCGCGAACCTGCCGGACGGCTGGGGCCGCGTCGTCCACGAGCCCGAGGACGAAGACGCGCGCTACATGTTCCGCCTCGACTGGGAGAAGAAGCTCTACGCCGGCGGCTGGGCCGGGCTTTCCTGGCCGAAGGAATATGGCGGGCAGGGCGCGACGCTGGTGCAGCAGGCGATCCTGGCCGAGGAACTCGCTCGGGCAGAGGCGCCGGAAGGCCTCAACATCATCGGCCGCAACCTCACCGCCCCGACGCTCATCCACCACGGGTCGGAAGCACAGCGGCGCCGCTTCCTGCCGCCGATCCTGTCCGGCGAGGAGGTGTGGTGCCAGGGCTTCTCGGAGCCGAATGCGGGCTCCGACCTGGCCTCGATCCGCACGACCGCCATTCGGGATGGCGACCATTTCGTCATCAACGGCCAGAAGACCTGGACCAGCTTCGCCCAATACGCGCAGTGGTGCTTCATGCTGGTGCGCACGGACCCAGCGGCGCCCAAGCACAAGGGCATCTCGTTTCTGCTGGTGGACATGGCCTCGCCCGGCATCACCATCCGGCCCCTGCGCCAGATCTCGGGTGAAAGCGAGTTCAACGAGACCTTCTTCGACGACGTAAGGGTTCCGGTCGCAAACCTGGTCGGCGGCCTGAACGAAGGCTGGAAGATCGCCATGACCACGCTCACCTACGAGCGCGGCCCGGAGGATGCCCTGGCCCGGCAGATCCGGTTCAAGCGCGATCTCATGCGGCTGATCCAGACCGCCCGGACATTGCCGCGCGGCCGCGGCAAGACCGCGATCGACGATCCCGTGCTGCGCCAGAAGCTCGCCAGCTCGGTCATCGAGATCGAACTGATGCGGCTGAACTGCCTGCGCAGCTTCTCCAAGCAGCTCCAGGGCAAGCCGCTGGGGCCCGAATCCTCGTTCCAGAAGCTCTACTGGAGCCACACCGCGCAGCGCATGTACGAAACCGCCTTGGAGACGCTCGGCCCGACCGCCGTGCTCGCAGCCGGCGACCCGCTCGTGCCCGGCGACGGGCAGTTCCAGACCGGCTTCCTCCAGTCGCGCGCCTTCACGATCTATTCGGGCACCTCCGAAATCCAGCGCAACATCATCGCCGAGCGCGTCCTCGGCATGCCGAGATGAGGCGATGAACTTCGACTTCAGCGACGACCAGTACCTGTTCCACGACAGCGTACGCGACTTCCTGGGCGACCGCTGGAGCGTCGCGAAGCTGCGGACCCATCTCGAAGGCTCCGGCTTTGACGACGCGCTCTGGCGCGATCTGTCCGAACTCGGCCTGCTGGCGATGCTGGTCCCGGAGGAGCATGGCGGGCTCGGTCTCGGCTATGTCGACCTCGCCCTCGTTCTCGAGGAATTCGGCCGCCACCTCGTGCCCGGCCCGGCCGTCGAAACGATGCTGGCGACCGACATCATCGTCCGCTACGGCACGCCCGAGCAACGGGCCGCGCTCTGCCCCGCCATCGCCTCCGGTGCGCTCAGGATCGCGCCCGCCATCGCCGAGGTGGAGGCCGGATTCGACCTCGACCAGACGGCCGCCGTCGCGGTGTCGTCTGGGGATGGCTGGCTGCTCAGCGGGCGCAAGATCCTCGTCCCGTACGCGGACAGCGTCGATCGCCTGCTCGTGGTTGCCCGCTTCGGCGAGGCGGGCCCGCTCGGCCTCGTTCTCGTCGAGCCGGGCCGGGCCGGCATCACGATGCGCCCGCACAGCCTGCTGGACATCGCGTCCCGGGCCCACGAGGTGGTGCTGGACGGGGTCGCGACCGGCCGCGGCGACGTGGTCGGAGGCGGACCCAGCCCGGATGCGGTGCTGCGCCTGGCGGATGGCGGCGCGGTCGCCGCGTCCGCCCAGATGGCCGGGGTGGCCGGCAAGGTCCTCGACCTTGCGGTCGATTACGCCAACCAGCGGATCCAGTTCGGAAAGCCGATCGGGAGCCTGCAGGCGATCAAGCATCGCTGTGCCGACATGCTGGCCTCCCTCGAGACGGGGCGCACGGCCGCCTACTACGCGGCCTGGGCGCTCGCGGACGATCCGCCCGAGCGGGCCAGGATCGTCTCGATGGCAAAGGCCTTCTGCGGCGACGCGGCCCGGTCGATCTGCAACGAGGGCCTGCAGATCCATGGCGGCATCGGGTTCACCTGGGAGCTCGACATCCACCTCTATCTGCGCCGCGCCAAGGCGCTGGAATACGCGTTCGGCGACGCCGCCACGCACCGCGAGCGGGTGATGTCCGCGACGCTTCTCGAGATGGAGGCGGCCTGATGCTGGCCATGATCCTGCCCGCCTACGGGGGCCCGGAGGTCTTCCGCTGCGAGGACGTCACGGCACCCGAGCCGCGGCCGGACCAGATGCTGGTGAGGGTCGCGGCCTGCGGGGTGTGCGGCCACGACGTCCTGAAGCGCCAGGGCGCGTTCCCCGACACCCGGCTGCCCTGCGTGATCGGCCACGAGATCGCCGGCACGGTCGAGCGGGTCGGTGCGCTCGTGTCCCGCTTCAAGCCCGGGGATCGCGTGGCGCTCTCCCAGCGCCTGTCCTGCGGCGCCTGCGAGCAGTGTCGCGCCGGTCGCGACAATCTCTGCCGGTCGGGCCCGAACTTCTACGGGGAAGGTCCGTCCGGCGGGTACGGCCAGTATGTCGTCGCGTCCGAGCGCAACGCCGTGCGCCTTCCGGACACGATCCCGCTGGAGGTCGGCGCCGTCCTGAGCTGCGCGCTGGGCACGGGCTTCCACGCGCTCGGCCGGGCCCGCCTGCGGGCCGGCGACACGGTCGCGATCACGGCGGCCAGCGGGGGTGTCGGGATCCACACGGTGAAACTCGCCCGCATGATGGGCCTGCGGGTGATCGCGCTCTCGACGGCGTCCACGAAATCGGACCGCCTCCGGAAGGCCGGCGCCGACGAGGTCGTGGTCGACGAGGGACACGCGTTCCACGGCACCCTGAAGGGGCTGACGGGCGGGGCCGGGGTCGACGCGGTGATCGAGATCGCGGGCAGCTCGACCTTCGGCGCGAGCGTGCGCTCGCTGAAACCCGGCGGGCGTCTCGTCGTGGTCGGCAACCTCCACCCGGGCAACGTGCCGCTCAACCCGGCCGTCTCGATCCTCAAGGAGATCGAGATCATCGGCAGCGCCCATGCGACCGCCGCGGACCTGGCCCAGATCGTCGAGCTCGTGGCGCGCGGCCGCATCGCGCCCGAAATCGGCGGCACCTACCCGATCTCGGAGGTGGCCGCCGTCCACGAGGCCATGGCGGCCCGCAAGGCGGTGGGACGGCTCGTCCTCACGCATCCATGACGGCCTCCTCCGGCCCGCACCCTGCGGACCGGCCGCGGCGAACCTCGCGCTCGCGCTACGAGGAGATCCGGGGCGTCCGCTATCACCTGCGCGAATGGGGAGCGCCCGACGGGCCTGTGCTCGTCCTCCTCCACGGGGCCCGCGATGCCTCGCCCACGTTCCAGTTCGTCGTGGACGCGCTCGATTCCGGCTGGCGGATCGTCGCGCCCGACTGGCGCGGGCATGGGCTGACCGCCTGGACGCCCGGGTCCTACTGGCATGCCGAGTTCCTGTGCGATCTCGACGTCATCCTCGACCTGATTGCGCCGGGCCGAGCGGTCCCCATCGTCGGCCATTCCATGGGCGGCAACATGGCGAGCCTCTATGCCGGGATCCGGCCGGAGCGCGTGAGCCGTCTCGTGCTGCTGGACGCGCTCGGCGAATTGCTGGACCGCAGCCCCGTCCGGATCGACGAGATCCTGACGCTCGTGCTCGACAGCCGGACGAACCCGCCGCGCGAGCACCGGATGGACGGCGCCGCGGCGCTGGCCGAGCGCCTGCTTCGGGGCAACCGCAGGCTCGGCCCGGATCAGGCCGCCATGCTGGCCGAGGCCTATGCCCGCGAGTTGCCGGACGGAAAGGTCGGCTGGCCCTACGATCCGGCCTTCCGGCGCTCGTTTCCGACCATGCACGTCACGGAGGATTGGGCCGCCTGCTGGCGCCGGATCGAGGCCCCGGTCCTCGGCCTCCTGTCCACGGATTTCAGGCCGGATGCGCCGACCAGCCATCCGGACGTCGTGGCGGCACGGGCGGCTTATTTCCGCAGGCTGCGGCTGCACCGGGTGCCGGAGACGGGCCACAACATCCACCACGACGCGCCGACGGTGGTGGCGCGCGAGATCGAGGCCTTTCTGGCCGAGCATCCGACGGCCGCCGGACGCGACATCGTTGCTGACGCGCCGTTGACAGCGGCACGCCCACCCTTAAATTACGAACAAAATTCGGGTCCTGACGGTGATCGGGGTCCAGAGGGGGAGCCCGTGAGCGTGACAGAGCACCCCCGCCCGGGCACCGTCTAGTCGTGCTCGCCCAGCAGATCGCCAACGGCATCGTGCTCGGCAGCATCTACGCGCTGTCGGCGCTCGGCTTCACGCTGGTGTTCGGGGCCGCCCGCATCGTCAACTTCGCCTATGGCGAGATCCTGATGATCGGCGCCTTCTTCACCGTCGCGCTGATGGGCGCGCTCGACATCGATTTCTTCGTGGCCCTGCCGGTCGCCATGGTGGGCGTCGCGGCCCTGAGCGCGGTACTCTTCTACGTCGCGCTGCGCCCGGTCATGAAGAGCTCCCACACGAGCCTCCAGGCCGAGCTCCAGATCATCCTGGTCACCCTCGGCCTGCTGTACCTGCTGCGCGAGGCTGCGGTGCTGATCTGGGGCACCGCGCCGCGCCCGATCGAGATGGGCGTGGACGGGATCGTCGAGATCGGCGACGTCGTGATGACCACCAAGCGCCTCGTGGTCGTCGCCGTGATGGGCGTGCTGGTCCTCGGACTGTACCTGCTGCTCTACCGCACGCGGATCGGGAAGGCGCTGCGGGCCATCGCCCAGAACCGGGAGGGAGCGGCCGCCATCGGGCTCGATGCGGACCGCATCATCGCCTTCGTGTTCGCGATCTCGGGCGCGATGGCCTGCGCGGCCGGAAGTCTGCTCGGCACCCTCTACGCGGTCGAGCCGGCCATGGGGGGACCGCCCCTGCTGAAAGCCTTCGTGATCGTGATCTTCGGAGGTCTCGGCAGCGTCCCTGGCGCGATCGTCGGCGGGCTCGCGATCGGCCTCATCGAGACCCTGGCCGGGGCCTATGTGAGCTTCGCGTTCAAGGACGTGTTCGCCTTCCTGGCGCTGATCGCCGTGCTGCTGCTGCGGCCTGCGGGCCTGTTCGGGCGGCCGGCCTCGTGACGCGCCCGGCCCTGCTTCTGCTGCCGGTGCTCGCCGCGCTCTTCGCGGCGCCCTCGCTGCTGGGCGACTACCAGACCTACCTGCTCACCCTGACCCTGATCTGGGCGATCCTGGCGATGAGCATGGGGCTCGTCCTGGGCTTCGTCGGCCAGATCAATCTGGGCCAGGCGGCCTTCGTGGCGATCGCCGCCTATCTGTCGAGCATCCTTCGGCTCCGCTACGGTTTCGGCTTCTGGAGCGCCGCCCCGATCGCGCTCGCCGCGGTGGTCCTGTCCGCGGCCGCCGTCGGACTGCTGACGCTGCGCCTGCGCGGCCCGTTCTTCGTTCTGGTCATGCTGGCCTTCGCCGAAGTCGTGCGCCTCGTGATCGCCAACTGGCAGGACATGACCAACGGGCCCCTCGGGCTTCGCGGCATCCAGCCTCCGGAGCCGCTGCTCGGGCTGCGCTTCGACAGCAAGGCCGGCTTCTACTACCTCGTGCTCGCGGTGCTGGTCCTGTCGAGCCTCGCCTTGATGCGGCTCGTGCGCAGCCGGACCGGCCGGATGCTGGTCGCGGTGCGGGAGGACGAGATCCTGGCGGAGTTCGTCGGCATCCCGGTGATGCGCCAGAAGGTGACGGGCCTGTGCATCGGGGCCTCCGTGGCCGGGCTCGGCGGCCTGCTGCTCGGGCCCTTTCTGACCGTGCTGGCGCCGAACCAGTTTTCGCTGTTCGCCTCCGTGGACATGATCGTCATGGTGGTGGTCGGGGGCATCGGCACCCTGATCGGCCCCGCGCTCGGCGCCGTGTTCCTGATCTACGGGCCGGAACTGCTGAGCTTCACCAGCCAGTACCGCCCGGCCATGATGGGTCTCCTGCTCATCCTCGTCACGATCTTCGCGCCCAGAGGCATCCTTGGCCTCATCCAGGATACGGGAGGTCTGGCGCGACGGCGGTCCCGGCCGGCCGGGGAGCCACACGGCAGTGGCCGCTGACCTGCCGCTCCTGGCCGTGTCGTCGGTCGTGCGTCATTTCTACGGCGTGCGGGCCGTGAACGACGTCTCCTTCACGGTGGCGGCCGGCGAGATCCTGGGCCTGATCGGGCCGAACGGCGCCGGCAAGACCACCATGTTCAACCTCGTCTCGGGCCGGTTCAGCCCGAGCGCCGGTGCGATCGCGCTCGGCGGGCGGCGGATCGACGGGATGCGGCCCGACCGCATCGCCGCCCTGGGCATCGCCCGGACCTTCCAGGGCACCCGCATCTTCCCGCGCCTGACCGCCGGGCAGAACGTCCGCACCGCCCTCCTGGCGCACGAGAAGATCGGCTTCTGGGAGGATTGGCTCGGCCTCGCTCGGGCGCGCGCCGCCGAAGCCGCGGCCGAGGCCGGCGCGCGCGAGATCCTGGATTTCGTGGGTCTCTCGGCCCATCGCGACGAGGTCGCGGGCGCGCTTCCCTATGCCCGCCAGAGCCTGCTCGGCATCGCGCTCGCGCTCGCGCTCCGCCCGCGCCTTCTCCTGCTGGATGAGCCCTTCGCAGGCATGAACCCGCGCGAAACGGAGACCGGCGCCGAGCTGGTGCGCCGCATCCGACAGGCGGGCACGACCGTGCTTCTGGTCGAGCACGACATGCCGGCCGTGATGGGCGTCTGCGACCGTATCGTCGTCCTCGATCACGGCGCCAAGATCGCGGAGGGAACGCCGGGCGAGATCCGGCAGAACCCGCGCGTGATCGAGGCGTATCTCGGGTCCGAGGACGACGATGCTTGAGGTGTCGGTCCTGCGCGTGGCCTACGGGCCGATCGTCGCGCTGCACGAGGTCTCGCTGTCGGTCGCTGCCGGGGAGATCGTGACCGTGATCGGCGCCAACGGGGCCGGAAAGTCGACGCTCCTGAAAACGATCTGCGGCATCCTGGCTCCGCTGTCGGGGGAGATCCACCTCAAGGGCGAGCGCGTCTCCGGCCGGCGGTCGGCCGACATCGTCCGCCGGGGCGTCGCCCTCGTGCCTGAGGGGCGGCACGTCTTTCCGGAGATGACGGTTCGCGAAAACCTCGATCTCGGCGCGTATTACCGCAGGGATTCGGGCGCGGTGGCGGCCGATCTCGAGCGCGTTCTCACGATCTTCCCGATCCTGCGCGAGCGCCTGCGGCAGAACGGCGGCAGCCTCAGCGGCGGACAGCAGCAGATGCTCGCGATCGGCCGGGCCATGATGAGCCGCCCCGAGCTTCTCATGCTGGACGAGCCTTCGCTCGGACTCGCGCCGGCCATCGTCCAGCAGCTCGGACGCATCATCCGCGAGCTCAACGCCGCCGGCGCGACCATCCTGCTCGTCGAGCAGAACGCCCGCATGGCGCTGAGGCTCGCCGATCGGGCCTACGTGATGGCGACCGGACGGGTCGTGCGGTCCGGGACCGGAGCGGAGCTGCTTGCGGATCCGTCGGTTCAGGCATCCTATCTCGGGGGGCATCCTGCCGCCTGACGGCCGTCCGGCTGCACCGGCCCAATCCGCGCCTGCCCCAACGACGGGCGCGGCAACGTCATAACAGGAGGAAGCCCATGATCCGTCTGACCACCATCGCCCGCGGCGCGTCGCTGCTGCTGGCCGCAGCCCTCGTTCCGTCGCTCGCGGCCGCCCAGGACAAGCCCCTGAAGCTCGGCGCGATCTTCGCGCTGTCCGGTCCCAACGCATCCATCGGCAAGGAGGCGCTGGGCGGGGCGCAATTCGCCGTCCAGACACTCAATGCCGAGGGGGTCACGATCGGTGGGCAGCGCTACAAGGTCGAACTCGTCAATGCCGACGACGAATCCAAGACCGAGCGCTCCGTCGCGGCGGCCGAGAAGCTGATTGGCCAGGACAACGTTCCGGTCATCTTCATGCCGCCGTCCAGCACGACCACGCTGGCGGTTCTGCCCATCGCGGAGAAGAACAAGCGCATCGCGATGAGCTTCGTGGCGGCTGCGCCCTCGGTGGTGAGCCCCGAATTCAAGTACAGCTTCCGCAACACCCTGACCTCGATCATGAACGTCAGCCCGTCGGTCGAGTACCTCATCAAGACGAAGGGGGCGAAGACGCTGGCCTATCTTGGCCGCAACGACGATTGGGGCCGCGCCGCTGGCAAGGCCATCAAGGAAAAGGCGGCTGAATTGAACGCCAAGATCGTCGTCGAGGAGTATTTCGAGCCCGGCTCGACCGATTTCTACGGCATGCTGACGAAGGTCCGGGGCGCCAATCCGGATGCCGTCATCGGGGCCGCCTTCACGGAGGACGGCATCTCGATGCTGAAGCAGTACCGCGAGCTGCGCATGAAGCCCGCCTTCCTGAGCGTCGCGGTGATCTGGGCCTCGCCGACCTTCCTGTCGGCCGCCGGTCCTACGACCGAGGGGATCTACATCTCGACCGGGCCCACCACGACGGAATCGCCGGAGCTCGCCCGGTTCAAGGACGCCTTCCTGAAGGAGACCGGCGGCAAGGCGCTGCCTTTCGGCATCACGGCCTACGACACCGTCCGGATGACGGTCGAGGCCATGAAGAAGGCGGGAACGACGGACCCCGAGAAGGTGGCCGATACGCTGCGGACCTTCGACTACAAGGGGCTGCTGCAGACCTACAGGTTCGAGAACGGCAACCAGTCCCAGGTCGTCATCAACGTCAACGAAGTGAAGAACGGGCAGGTCGGCGTCATCTCCTCGCTCGTCACGAACTAGGCGGCACCGGCGTCGGGGCGCTCCGCATGACGTCCGCCAGCAGACCCGTCCCGTCGCCGGGCCGCTCCTTCAAGAAGATCGCGTTCCTGGCGCCCCGCGTCGACCTGACGCCGGAGGGCTTTCGGCGCCATTGGCGGGAGGTGCATGGTCCGGTGGTCTCGCACGCGCCCGGCTACGCGGCCTGGCGTCGGCGCTACCTTCAAAACCACGTGCTCGGGCCCGGCCCCATCGGCGAGCCCCTCGCCCAGGCCGGCATGGCCGAGTTCTGGCTCCCGAGCGCCAACGAGGACGCCTACGCGCTCTCCCCGACGTATCTCGACCACGTGCGGCCGGACGAGGCAAACTTCATCGACTTCGACCGGACGGTCTCCATGACGGCCGTCGAGGTGGAGATCGCGCCCGCCCGGCCTCCGCTCAAGCTCGTCATCCTGAGCCGGCGCGCCGCGGCACTGGTCCCGGAGGAGCACGCTGCAGCCTCCGAATGGAGGGCTCGGGCGATGTGCGGGCGTCTCGCCGACGCCGGGATCGGCTACGCGCTCAACCTCGTCCTGCCGGGCTCGCTGCGGCTCCCCGGAGCGCGCGCCACCGACGGTCCGGCCATCGACGCCCTGCACGCGCTGTGGTTCCGCGATCGGG
>JAQGJJ010000068.1 GCA_028290695.1 Enterovirga sp.
CCGCTCTCCGGCTCGTCCTGGATGCCTGGATCCGGATCGTCCGCGTCGTCGATCGAGCCCGGGTCGCCCTCCGGACCGGGAGGCGGCATGTCGATATGCGTCGTGTCTTCGGTGGCGCCGTCCGGCATCGCGTCCGGAGGAGGCGTCGGAACGGGCGCGAGCCCGGAATCGTCCGGGCTGGTCGGCGCTCCTGCCTCCCCGCCCGCGTCCCCGATCGCGGCCGCGACGGTCGCGGCCGGCACCGGCTTCTCGCGTGCGGCCACCAGCGGCACCGTGATGGCCGGACCCGGCCGCTTGTCGGACACGTAGCCGAGCGACTTGAGGATGGAGCCGAAATCCTCGCCTGCCGTGCCCACGAGCGAGGTCATGGCCGGGGTCTGGACGAAGCCTTCCCCGTCAGCGGCCCCGAGAGGCGGCTCGCCCGGCGTCACGCCGGGCCGATAGGCGACGGCCGGACGGATCAGGTCGGCCAGCCGCTCCAGGATGTCGACCCGCACGGCCCGCGACCCGCACACCCGGAAACCGGCCGCCCGGTACAGGCCGCGTGCGATCTCGGGATCCGCCGCGAACGACGTACGGCCCGATCCGGCCAGGTGGGCGATCTCGTCGATCCCCTTCTGGTCGAGCCCACCGTTCTTCAGGGCCCAGAGCTGCGCCGACAGGATCCGGGGGGCCGGCTTCACCAGGGCCGGCAGATAGACGTGGTAGGCGCCGAAGCGCACGCCCTTGGCCCTGAGCGCGGCCCGGCCGGTCTGGTCGAGGCTGCGCAGGTCCTGGGCGACCCGCGAGCGCTCGAGAATGCCCTCTGCCTCCACGAGCTGAAAGGCGATGCCGCGCGCGAGGCCGGTCAGGGTGGCGTCGGTCTCGAGGTCGATCAAGGTGCCGAGCAGGCGCGTGACATGCGCCTTGATCCAGGCCTTCAGCCGCGCATCGACCTTGTCGCGCGCCGGCCCGGTGAGATGCTCGTCCGCCACGATGCGGAAGCTCGGCTCGAACAGCTTCTCGCCCGGCTCGAGCTTCGCGACCGGGTCGCCGGTCCAGCGGATCGTGCCGTCGTTCGACAGAACGAGCGAGGAATCCGCCGCGGACCCGAAGCGGTCGGCCCGCCCTTCGATCTCGCCTGCAAGGGCCTTCTGGGCGGCATTGCGCAGCGCCCGGGCTTCTTCCCCGGTCGCACCCGGATCGGGAATGAAGTGGAATCCGTGCAAGTGCCCGACATGCTGGCCTTCGACCGTGACGTCGCCGCCCGCGTTGATCTCGGCTTCCATGATGGCGTTCTCTCTCAGGCGCCGCATGAGGACGCTCGTGCGGCGGTCGACGAAGCGGGCTGCCAACCGCTCGTGCAGGGCGTCGGACAGCGTGTCCTCTATCCGACGCGTCTCGGCCTGCCAATGCTCCGGCTCCGCGAGCCAGTCCGGCCGGTTTGCGACGAAAGTCCAGGTCCGCACATGCGCGATGCGCTGGGACAGCGCGTCGATCTCGCCGTCCGTGCGGTCGAGCATCTTCACATGACGGGCGAACCAGTCGGGCCGCACACGGCCGTCCTGCATCAGGAAGCGGTAGATCGTGGAGATCATGTCCGCATGGCTCGCGGGCGAGACCTTGCGGTAATCCGGGATCTGGCAGACCTCCCACAGCCGCTGCACGGCGGCGCGGCCGCGAGCCAGGCCGCGGATGTCGTCCTCGCGGGCGAGCACGTCGAGGGCCGCCACGTCCTCGCCTGTCGGGGCCCGCGTCAGGCCTTTCTCGTCCGGCGGCTGCGCCAAGCTCGACTGGAGGGCCGCCAGGGAGGCGAAATTGAGATCCGGGTTGCGCCACTGCACGACCCGGACCGGCTCGAAGCGGTGGGTCTGGAGCGCGTCGACCGTTTCCTCGTCGAACGGATCGCAGCGCCCGCTCGTGCCGAAGGTGCCGTCCCGCATGTGGCGCCCGGCCCGGCCGGCGATCTGTCCGAGCTCGGCCGGAAACAGCTTGCGAAACCTGAAGCCGTCGAATTTCCGGTCGGACGCGAACGCGACATGGTGCAGGTCGAGGTTCAGGCCCATCCCGATCGCGTCCGTGGCGACAAGGTAATCGACGTCGCCCGACTGGTAGAGCGCGACCTGCGCGTTGCGGGTCCGAGGCGACAGCGCGCCGAGCACGACGGCCGCACCGCCCCGCTGCCGGCGGATCACTTCGGCAATGGCGTAGACCTCCTCGACCGAGAAGGCCACGATCGCGGAGCGCGGCGGCAGGCGCGACAGCTTCTTCTCGCCCGCATAGAACAGGGACGAGAGGCGCGGCCGGGTAACGACGTGCACGCCCGGGATGAGGGCTTCGATCAGCGGCCGCATGGTCGCCGACCCGATCAGCAGCGTCTCCTCGCGGCCGCGCTGGTTCAGCAGCCGGTCGGTGAAGACGTGCCCGCGGTCGAGGTCCGCCGCCACCTGGATCTCGTCCACGGCCACGAAGGCGACGTCGAGGTCGCGCGGCATCGCCTCGATGGTGCAGATCCAGTAGCGCGGGTGCTCCGGCTTCAGCTTCTCCTCGCCGGTGACGAGTGCGACCGCCTCGGGCCCGACCTTCTCCACGACCCGGTTGTAGACCTCGCGGGCGAGGAGCCGCAGCGGCAGGCCGATGATGCCGGAGGAATGCGCGACGAGGCGCTCGATCGCGAGGTGCGTCTTGCCCGTGTTCGTCGGGCCGAGCACCGCGGTGACGCCGCGGGCGCGCTGCGGGGGAGAAAGGGAGCGACGGGCCATGGATGATGGCGCCTCGAGGCGCGGACCGCCGGGCGGACGCGACGCGGTGAAGGTGGGATGCGAATGCTAGATGGGGTCGCCGGCGTGGAACGCCAGTCGGGCAGGCGTCCCGCGCGGGCGGGACGGCGCGTACGACCGGCCCGTCGACCGCCGCGCAGGCTTCCCGCCGGATGCCGAGATCCTGTCCCCCGATCGCGGTCGGGCGGAACGGGAGCGTCGTGCCGCGCTCATTCGACAGCCCATTTCTCGGCCTCGATCACGCTCATGCCGAGATAGGTCTGCACGTTGATGCGGACCGGAACCAGCACGCGGGTGCCCTCGACCGGTGCGAGCCAGACCGCCATCTCGCGGTTGTCCTGCATGTACTTGACCGCCCAGCGCTGCGGCCGGTGGCCCGCGATCGGGACATAGCGGGCGTTGCACACGAGAACCGTGCCGGAGAAGCCCGGCTTCCTGAAGACCTGCGTGCCGGCATAGCTCAGCAGCACGTTGAAGCGCTGCGTTCCGTCGAAGATCGGCAGCGTGCGGTTGCAATTCGCGGGGTCGTCCATTCTGGCCCGGTTCGCGGACACCGCGAGCAGGCCCGACAGCGGGTCGAGGATGCTCTGCTTGTGGGTCTCCTCGATCGGAACCCGGTCCGGCCGGAACTCGAAGGGCGGCTCGATGCGGACCTCGGATGCGTTCCCGGCCGCGATCGCGATCTGGGCCGTGCGCTCGGCACCGCCGGACCGCGCGGTTGCGGAGAAGCCGGAGGTCACGACGCGGTTTCCGGCGAACGTGCCGCTGGCGGCCGCCCCGCCTCGTCCGCTGGCCGTGAACAGGCCGGCGAGCCCGGTCAGATGGGCGTTCATGCGCAGGTCGTAGCGCTCGCCCTCGAAACTCCCCGCGATGTCGGCGCTGCCGAGCGTCAGCCCGGCGAGGGTGATGCGGTAATCGACCTTGAGCGTCGCGGCCGCAGCCTGGCCGGCGAACGATGCCCAGAGCAGAACAGCAACAGCACGCAGCTTCCCCGGCATGAATCCGTCCCGGTCGAAATGGGTCCGGCAGGGTGGCATGCTTCGGCCGGGGCGGTCGAGTGGACGAACCCGCGCGCCAGATGGCGCACTCCGAGCGGGCCCACGGCTTGCCTATCCCCCTCCCGTCCTGCGACTGATCCCGCAGCACCTGTTGCTCGACCAGGAGGATCCGATGCGCACCATCCGAACCGCCGCCGCCCAGCTCGGCCCCATCCAGAAGGCGGAGGAGCGCCCGGCGGTGGTGGCCCGCATGATCGCGCTGCTGGACGCGGCCAAGCGCGAGGGCGCCACCTTCGTCGTCTACCCGGAGCTCGCGCTCACCACGTTCTTTCCCCGCTGGCACCACGAGGACCGGGCCGAGGCCGACCGCTGGTTCGAGCGCGAGATGCCCGGGCCCGAGACCCGGCCCCTGTTCGAGCGCGCCCGCCAGCACGGCATGGCGATGTCGTTCGGCTATGCGGAGCTGACGCCCGAGGGGCGCCACTTCAACACCTCGATCCTCGTGGACGGCTCCGGCGCCATCGTGGGCAAGTACCGCAAGGTCCATCTGCCCGGGCATGTCGAGTTCGACCCGGAGCGCACGCACCAGCATCTGGAGAAGCGCTATTTCGAGCCGGGCGACCTCGGCTTTCCCGTTTGGCGCATGATGGGCGGCATCCTGGGCATGTGCATCTGCAACGACCGGCGCTGGCCGGAGACCTATCGCAGCATGGGGCTCCAGGGGGTCGAGATGGTGGTGCTCGGGTTCAACACGCCCTCCGTGAACTCGCAGAAGGGCGGTGAAGCGCTGGACAAGCGCATGTTCCACCACAAGCTCTCCCTGCAGGCCGGAGCCTACCAGAACTCGACCTGGGTGGTCGCGGTGGCCAAGGCCGGCACGGAGGACGGCCACCACCTGATGGGCGGGACCTGCATCGTCGATCCGGACGGCGAAGTCGTCGCGGAGTTGGCGGGCGAGGACGACGGCATCGTGGTGCACGATTGCGATCTCGACGCGACGCTATTCGGCAAGACGACGATCTTCGATTTCGGCCGGCACCGGCGGATCGAGCATTACGGGCGCATCACCGGGCAGGTCGGGGTCGAGCTGCCGCCCGAATAGAGCGACCCGCCTTGGCGCACCCGGCCGGCCATGCCAAGAGCACGCCAGTCTGCCTGGAGTGCGCCGATGAAAACCATTGCTGTCGTTGTCTCGTTCGTGATGGGGGCGGTCCTCGCCACCTCGTCCCTCGCCCGGCAGGTCAACCTGCCGTCCGGCAACCCGATCGTCGGGGTCGACATCCCGAACAACCTCAAGACCAGCGCGACCAGTCGCGGCATCGAGGTCCGCACGGCCGACGAGGAGGTTTTCTTCTGGATCGAGATCTATGTTCCGGCCGATTACGACAAGCTGGTCGCCGAACACGAGAAGTATTTCAAGAACCAGGGTGTCGTCATCACCGGGACGCCGAAGGTCTCGGTCTCCGATGAGCCGAACGCCAAGGTGCAGGCGACCGACTTCCCGGCGACCTGGAACGGAAAGCCGACGGTTCTGCGCTATCTCGCGATCGACCCGAAGCTGTCGGGACAGAACCAGATCCTCGTGTCCTACTGGGCCTCGCCGGAGGGGGACAGGACGCACGCCCCGGCGTTCCGCAAGGTGCTGGACAGCTTCGGCGCGCCGAAATAGGGCCCGATGACCACCGTCAGCTTCGCCGAGATCGGCCCGCACGAGCGCTACAAGCTCCTGTGCGCGACGATCGTGCCGCGGCCGATCGCGCTGGTCACGACGCTCAGCCGGGACGGGGTGGTGAACGCCGCCCCGTTCAGCTTCTTCAACGTCTTCTCGGAAGATCCCCCGATCGTGGTGCTCGGCCTGCAGCACAGGCCGGCCGGTACCCACAAGGACACCACCCGCAACATTGCCGAGACCGGGGTCTTCGTGGTGAACCTCGTGGACGAGGCGCTCGCGGACGCGATGAACATCTGCGCGGTGGATTTCCCTGCGGAGGTCAGCGAGATCGACGCCGCCGGCCTGACGCTGGCGGCCGGCCTCGACGTTTCGGTGCCGCACGTCGCCGCCGCGCCCTTCGCGCTCGAATGCCGCCGCACGGTGTCGCTCGCGTTCGGGCCGGGTCGCGAGATCCTCCTGGGCGAAGTTCTCCGCCTCCATGCGCGCGACGAGCTCCTGGACGAGCGCACGATGCGGATCGACGCGGATCGCTACCGGCCCGTCGGCCGGCTCTTCGGCAACGGCTACGCGCGCCAGAACGACCGCTTCGAGCTCAGGCGCGAGAGCTACGCCGAGTGGTCGGGCAAGCCGGACAGATAAGCCGGGGCCCGGACGGCACTTTCCCGGCCATCGGGCGTTCTCCTGGCCCCGGGGCGGCGGCACCGGTCGCGTCGCGCCGCCGAGGAGACACGCTCTGTCCGAGACACATGCCGAGAAACCGACTGCTTCGGCGACCGGAACCGACCTGGAAGAGGCCGATATCGCCGTCGCGGAGCAACTCGGGAGGCACCGGCACGATCCCGCGGTCCGGGCACTCGGCTTCGCCAGCGAGATCGCCGACCAGATCCCGGCCCTGACCCTGTGCGCCGGCGTGCTCGGAGCGGGGCTCGCCCTGAAGCGGCCCAAGGTCGCCGAAGCGGGCGCCCGCATGCTGGGCTCCGTGCTGCTCGCGACGGCGCTGAAGAGCGCCGTGAAACGGCTCGTCTCCCGCACTCGTCCGAACGTCCTGCTGGACGAGGGTATCTACGCCGTGGAGCCTCTCGGGCCGGACGAGGGTCCCTGGCATTCCTTTCCGTCCGGGCATACGGCCGACGCGACCGCGATGGCGCGCGCGCTCGCCCGGGTCTATCCGGGCGCTACCCTTCCCGCCTACGGCGCCGCGCTCGCGATCGGGGCCGTGCAGGTGCCCCGGGGGGCCCACTATCCGGTCGACGTCGCGGCCGGCCTGGTGGTCGGCGCGGCCGCGGAGGCCATCGTGCACCAGGCTGCGCGCGCGGCGCACAAGCGGCTGGCCCGCCACGACGAGGTGACCGCGGGGTCCCCTCTCGATGGCTGCGACCCGATGGAGCCGGAGGGCCCGTCCTGCCCGGTGGAACCGGTCTAGGAGGCCGGCGTGGCCGCCTCGCTCGCGGCCGCCGCCGCCAAGTCGTCGATCTCGCGGGCCCGCCTCGCGGCGGGCCGGCCCATGTGGCGGCCGACGAAGGCCTCGAAGGCCGGACGGGCCTCGATGCCGCCGAACATCATGCCGAAGCCGAGAAACGCCGCCACGTAGAGGTCAGCGGCCGTGAAGCGGTCTCCGGCCAGATGATCGCGGTTCGCCACCGCGCCTTCCAGCGCGTCCAGCACATGCGCCATGGTGCCGAACCCGACGGCCCGCTCGCGGTCGGCCGGAACGGCCAGGCCCAGCAGTTTGGCGAACATGGCCGATTCGAGCGGGCCCGCCGCGAAGAACAGCCACCGGTAATAGGGCCCGCGCTCCCGGCTCCCGGATGCCGGCGCCAGCCCGGCCGCCGGAAACGCATCGGCCAGATAGGCGCAGATGGCCGAGACCTCGGTGACGACCGTGCCGCCATGCGTGATCGCCGGCACCTTTCCCATCGGGTTGATGGCCAGGTACGCGGGACCCTTCATGCTCGTGCCGTAGCCCAGGATCTCGGTCCGGTAGGGCTGTCCGATCTCCTCCAGCATCCAGCGGACCGTGCGGCCGCGCGATTGCGGGTTGGTGTAGAACACGAGTTCGTCGGACATATCCTGCCTCGCTGCCTGGGGGCGGTGGTGAAGTGTCGGGCAGCGGCGGCGACCGCTGCCCCTGCGATCTGCTCAGGAAGCGAGCGCGACCGTTCCGAGGGCCATGGTGACGGCCGCCTGCGTCGGATCGATGACCGGAATGCCGAGGGCGTCCTCGAGGGGGCGGCGGTGGCGCGCCATCCCGGCGCAGCCCATCAAGACGGCGCCCGCGCCGTCCTGGTCGCGCAGCGCCGTGCCGAGGGCGATCATGCGGGCGAGCGTCCCCTCCCCCGACGCGGTCTCCGCCACCGACATCTCGAGCGCCCGCTCGCCGGCGAGGCGATCGGACAGCCCCATCTGGCGCAGGTAGCGTAGGTGGCGCTGGATCGAGCGGCTCTTGATGGCGATGACGCCGAACCGCTCCGCACGGGCGAGCGCGGTGAGCACGCCGCTTTCCGCGATGCCGAAGACGGGCCGCGCCGTGCCTTCGCGGCAGACATGCAGGCCCGGATCCGAGTAGCAGGCGATCACGAAGGCGTCCGCCTCGGTCTCGCCCTCGACCAGCCGGCGCAGCGGCATCGCCACGCTCTCGACATCCGCTTGGCTCTCGATCCCGAACGGCCCTTCGGCTAGCGTCCGGCAGCGGATCTCGGGACCGTCGGCGAAGCTGAGGGGGCGCAGCGCCTCCTCGAGCCCCCGCGTGACGGCCTCGTTCGAGTTCGGGTTCACGACGAGGATGCGCGGGCGGGTCACGGCGACTCCTTCGGGCAGGCGCCATTGAAGCCGGCCGGCAGGGGATGTCCAGTGTTGCGAGGTGAGACCCCATGAGCGAGCCCAGCTACGACGTGGTGATCCGGGGCGGGACGGTCGCGACCGCGACTGACGTGTTCCAGGCGGATATCGGCATCCGGGGCGAGACCATCGCGGCCTTGGGCACCGGGCTGCCGGCCGGACGCTCGGAGATCGAGGCCGGCGGCAAGCTCGTGTTGCCCGGCGGCGTCGATGCGCACGCCCATATCGAGCAGCTTTCGGCTGCCGGCATCATGAATGCGGACACGTGGGAAAGCGCCACCGCGTCCGCGGCCTTCGGCGGCACCACGACGGTGATCGCCTTTGCGGCCCAGCATGTCGGCGGCGACCTCGCCCGCGTGGTCGCCGATTATTCGGCGCTGGCCGCGCGCGGCGCCCTCGTCGACTACGCCTTTCACCTCATCGTGTCGGATCCCACCGCGAAGCTGCTCGGGGAGGACCTGCCGGCCCTGCTCGGCGGCGGACATGGCTCGGTGAAAGCCTTCATGACCTACGACCGGCTGCGCATGCAGGACGAGCAGATGCTCGACCTGATGCTCGCGGCCCGAAGCGGCGGCGCGATGGTCTGCGTGCACGCCGAGAACCACGGCATGATCGCCTGGATGGGCAAGCGCCTCGTCGAGCGCGGCTACCTCGCGCCGAAGTTTCACGCCGTCAGCCATCCCCGAGCGTCCGAGGCGGAGGCGTTCGATCGCCTGGTCGCGATGGCGACCCTGGTCGACCAGCCCGTGATGATCTTCCACGTGTCCACGCGCGAAGGCGCAGAGGCGGTGCGGCGCGCCCGGGGCGCCGGTCATAAGGTCTTCGCGGAGACCTGCCCGCAATACCTCTTCCTCACGGCCGAGGATCTCGACAGGCCCGGCCTGGAGGGCGCGAAATGGATGTGCTCGCCGCCGCCGCGCACGCGCGACGACCAGGAGGCCTTGTGGCAGGCGCTCGCGCTCGGCGATCTGCAGGTCGTCTCCTCCGACCACGCGCCCTACGGCTTCGACGAGGCCGGCAAGCTGAGCGCCGGGCCGAACCCGACCTTCAAGCAGGTTGCAAACGGGCTTCCCGGCCTCGAATGGCGGATGCCGCTGATGTTCGACGCCATGGTGTCGGGGGACCGTCTCGGCCTGTGCAAGTTCGTCGAGCTGACCGCCACCGCGCCGGCCCGGCTCTACAACCTGCCTGGGAAAGGCTCGATTGCGGTCGGGGCGGACGCCGATCTCGGGATCTGGGATCCGGACCGTCGGGTCACGCTGTCGGACGCGGGTGTTCACGACCGCACCGGCTACACGCCCTATGCCGGTCGCACGCTCACCGGCTGGCCGACCACCGTGCTGCGCCGAGGCCAGGTGATCGTCGACGGCGAATCGCTGCACGCTCCCCCCGGATCGGGGCGCTTCCTGCCGAGAACCGGCGGGGACGCGGCCCGACCGACCGGCCGGCTCGCCCCGGAGATGGATCCGGCCCGCAACTTTGGGGCGACACTGCTCTGAGGCAGGCGCGCTGCCGCCACGGTCGCCCGCCCCGGGCGCGCCGGGCGGGCGCGAGCGACGTCACGGATCGCGGCCGGGAGCACGTTTGCGCAGCGCGCGAACCAGACAGGGACCCGCATCCTCGAAGCCGCTCGCGCGCCCGAACGCCCGCAGCGTCACCTCGTCGCCGGCCCCGGCGTGCAGATCGAGCGAGCCGCAGCCGGCGGAGCGTGCTGCCTGGGCGGCCGCCTTCAGCAGCAGGCGGCCGATCCCGCGGCGCCGGTCGGACGGGTTGACCAGCAGCATGGTGATGCGGGCCGTCGCCTGGTCGGCGTCGAGCGTCGGGAACCACGTCACGCCGATCACGCCGCTCGGCGGGCCCCATTCGAAGGCCAGCAGGGTGGTGCCCGCCCCCTTCCGGATGGCGGCGAGGCGCTCGGCCAGCACCGCCTCGGTGACGCTGAAGCCGGCGCTTCCCATGAGCTCGGCCAGGCCGGTCGCGTCGGAGACGGTGGCGGAACGGATCTGAAGCCCATAGCGGCTCGACATTCTGGCGTTGTCCGCGATCCGCCGGCACGCGTCGAGCCTCGCGGTCGCCGGCTCTCCCGCAGGCCCAGGGCGACGGCAGAGAGTTCGCTACCGCACGTTTCTTTGCAGCCAAGCTGAAACCGGGCCGGCCCTTGCGGCTTCCCATCGAACAGGAGCCGCTGCCGCATGATCTCTTCATCTTTTCCAGAAGTGCAGGACGGTGCCCGGCGGAGCGACGCCGACCGGTTCTCGCGCCTGCTTCAAGATTTCTACGGAGGCCTGCTCGAGCAGGGCGTTCCGGAGCATCTGGCCAGCCTGGTGCGTCGGCTGAACGGCGATGGCGTAGACAAGGCCGCCACCCGCAAGCTTGCGCTCGTGGTCGAACGCGAGGACGAGCCGAGACGGCTCGCCGGTCTCCTTCTGGAGGAAACCGGGCTGGAGGTCGTCGAATGTGCCACCGGCGAGGCCGCTCTGGCCGCGCTCCAACATCGCGGGGCCGACGTCGCCTTCATCTTTGCCGACCAACACCTCGCGGGCCCGCGCGACGGCTTCAACCTCGCCAAAACGGCCGCGACGCTGTGGCCCGGCATCCACATGGTCCTGACCACGTCCGGCATCGTCGAACGGCCGGACGGGCTGCCCGCGTCGGTGATCATGATGGGCAAGCCCTGGCAGGGGCTCGATCTCATCATCGAGGCCGAGCGCGCGCTGAAGCTGGCGGACCAGCCACGCGGGCGCTCGGTCGATTGACTTCCTGCCGGTACGCCCCGCCTGTCCCCCGATGATCGAGGTCACCCACGAGCGCCCGGGGCCGGATGGTCCCGCCTTCATCGAACTGACGGTGCGGGCGGACGAGAACACGACCGTGTTCGCCACCTGGACAGCGGTCGAGCCAGGGCCGGGAGCCCCGGTCCCGGTTCATGCGGGCGCCACCGCCAAGCCGGTCCACGAAGCGTGGGACGAGGCAATGACTCACGCGGAACGCAATCGGATCGGCCTGGTCGTCGTCGATGACCCGGGTCGGGTTTTTCCCGCCGAGGATTTCGGGCTCGAGGAGCCCTGATGCGGCCGCCGGCCCGGCGGCTCCCTAAGACCGCCGCGGTCAGCCGCCATACGACCTGTAGCGGTCGCCCACCACCGCCATCTCCTCGTCGGACAGGAGAACAGGCGGCCCGATCTGCAGCGACAGGATGTACTGGCGCGCCAGCACCTCGAGTTTCGAGGCGCTGGCCAGGGCGCCGGACAGGCTGCCCGCGTGGCAGATCATGCCGTGGTTGGCGAGCAGGCAGGCGGTCCGGCCCTCGAGGGCCCGGGCCGCCGCGAGCGCTAGGTCATGGCTGCCGAACGGCGCGTAATCCGAGCACGGCACGTCGTCCCCGCCGAACGCCGCGACCATGTAGTGGAAGGCCGGGATCGGCCGGCGATGGCACGACAGCGCGACGCAGCAATCCGGATGGGCGTGGACCACCGCACCGGCCGAGGCGTGATGCGCATAGATCTCGGCATGCATCGCCCATTCGCTGGAGGGATTGCCCGGCCCGAGCACGCGGCCGTCGAGCAGGACCTCGACGAAGCCTTCGGGCGTGATCGTGGCGCCGGTGGCGCCGGTCGGGCTGATCAGCATGCCGCTCCGCCAGCGGGCGCTCACGTTTCCGGCGCTGCCGCTGCTGAGACCCAGCCGCTCGAGCCCCTTGTAGGTCTCGCAGAGCTCGATCCGGAGCGCTGCGCTGGCGTCGTCGGGGCTGGGCATGGTCGTCCATCGATTCGCGGGCGGCGGCAGGGCCGGGCTGGCCGCAGGAGCCGAGGCCCGCCCTGCGCCTCCGCCCCTGCCTTCGGGAGCATGCCCTCGGCCCGCGCCTCCCGGATTGCAAGCCGAAGGTTGCGCAAGGTCCGGCGATGGACAACGGCGCCCGGAGGTGCATCCTTCGCCCACAAGGAGAGCAGATGGCTTACGACCTGATCCTGAACGGCGGGCGGGTCATCGATCCGTCGCAGGGCATCGACCGCGTGACCGGGGTCGGGTTCAGGGACGGCAAGGTCGCGGCGATCGGCGACGCGCTCGATCGCGCCGGCTGCCCCGACGTGCGGGACGCATCCGGGCTGATCGTCTCGCCGGGCCTGATCGACCTCCATACGCACGTGTACTGGGGCGGCACGTCGCTCGGCATCGACGCGGAGGACTTCGCCCGCGCGAGCGGGGTGACGACCGCCGTCGACACGGGATCGGCGGGCCCCGGCAACTGGATGGGGTTCCGCCGCCACGTCATCGAGCCGTCGCAGGTCCGCATCCTCGCCTATCTCCACGTCTCGCATGCGGGGATCTACGGCTTCGACAAGCGGGTCATGGTGGGCGAGAGCCGCGAACTCACCCTCATGAACCCCGTCGACTGCGCGGCCGTCGCGGACGCCAACCGCGACCTCATCGTCGGAATCAAGGTGCGGGTCGGCCTGCATGCCTCCGGCACCTCCGGGACGGTGCCCCTCAACATCGCGCTTCAGGTCGCCGAGGAGGTCGGCATGCCCGTGATGGCGCATATCGACCACCCGCCGCCCTCCTACGAGGAGGTTCTGGGCATGCTGCGGCACGGCGACGTGCTCACCCATGCGTTCCGGCCCTTTCCCAACGCGCCGGTCACCGGCCAGGGCCGGATCAAGGACGCGGTTCTGGATGCCCGGCGGCGGGGCGTGATCTTCGACATCGGCCACGGCAAGGGCTCCTTCGCCTTCAAGACCGCCCGGGCCATGCTGGCCAACGGCTTCGAGCCGGACACCATCTCGTCCGACATCCACACGCTCTGCATCGAGGGCCCGGTCTTCGACCAGGTGACCACGCTGTCGAAGTTCCTGTGCCTGGGCATGCCGCTCGACCGCGTGATCGCGGCCAGCACGGTCAACGCCGCCATGGCCATCAAGCGCCCGGAGCTCGGGACCCTGCGGGTCGGTGCCGTCGGGGACGCCACCCTGCTCAGGCTGGAGGATGGCCGCTTCGACTATGTCGACGTGGTCGGCGAACACCTCGAGGGGGACCGGCGCCTCACGTCGGCGGGCGTCGTGATCGGAGGCCGCTGGTGGCATCCGCAGTGAACCTCGGACGACGACGGGACCGGATCAGGAAGGCG
>JAQGJJ010000152.1 GCA_028290695.1 Enterovirga sp.
GCACGGGGCCGGCGGTGTTTGCACCGCCCAGCCTCGACCTCTGGCCCGCAGCCATCGCCGGCACCGTATCGGGCGCCCGCCGGGTCGATCTTGACCGCCTGAGCCGCGAGGAGGTCGGGACCTGGAAGTCGGGCGAAACCCTGCTGCTCTCGGGCCGTCTGCTGACTGCGCGCGACGCGGCCCATCTCCGGCTGACCAGGATGCTGGAGGCGGGCCAGCCCCTCCCGGTCGATCTCCGGGACCGGGCGATCTATTACGTGGGACCGGTCGACGCCGTCGGCGACGAAGCTGTCGGACCTGCCGGCCCGACCACCTCCACCCGCATGGACAAGTTCCTGGAGCCGATCCTGTCGGAGACGGGACTGCTCGTCATGGTCGGCAAGGCGGAGCGTGGACCCGCCGCGGTTGAGACGATCGCCCGGCACGGCTGCGCCTACCTGGTCGCGGTCGGCGGTGCCGCCTACCTGGTCTCCAAGGCGATCCGGTCGGCCCGGGTGCTCGCCTTCGCCGACCTGGGCATGGAGGCGATCCACGAATTCGTCGTCGAAGACATGCCGGTCACGGTCGCGGTGGACGCGGCCGGAGACTCGATCCACCGCACGGGCCCGGCACGGTGGCGCCGCCTTCCACCAGCGGCGATGGCGGCAAGCTGAGGATACGGCCCCCACCTGGCGTTCGTCCGCCCACGCCGCGCATCGGGACGGGCCCCGACCTCCCGGCTATGATGGCGCAAACCCGACCCAATCCGACCAACCCCACGCTTCAGGCGGCTGAATGATGAGCGACGTTCTTCCCACCCCGGCCGGTGCCGCGAACGAGCAACCCTATGCCGAGATCCGCGAGGAGGTCGCGAAGCTCTGCGCCGGGTTCCCGGGCGAGTATTGGCGCAAGCTCGACGCCGTGCGGGGCTACCCGACCGAGTTCGTCCGCGCGCTGACGGAGGGCGGTTATCTCGGCGCGCTGATCCCCGAGGAATACGGCGGCGCCGGCCTGCCGCTCTCGGCCGCCGCCGCGATCCTTGAGGAGATCCAGCGGCAGGGCTGCAACGGCAGCGGCTGCCACGCCCAGATGTACACGATGGGCACCATCCTGCGGCACGGATCGGAGAGCCAGAAGCGGGAATACCTGCCCAAGATCGCGAGCGGCGAATTGCGGCTGCAGGCGTTCGGGGTCACCGAACCCACGAGCGGCACTGACACGACCTCGCTGCGCACCACGGCGCGACGCGAGGGAGACAGGTACATCGTCAACGGTCAGAAGATCTGGACAAGCCGGGCCGAGCATTCCGACCTGATGCTCCTGCTCGCCCGCACCACGCCGCGCGACCAGGTTGCGAAGAAGACCGATGGTCTGTCGACCTTCATCGTCGATATGAGGACCGTCCTCGGCAAGGGCCTCACGATCCAGCCTATCCGGACGATGATGAACCACAATTCGTGCGAGGTCTTCTTCGACAACATGGAGGTTCCGGTCGAGAACCTGGTCGGAGAGGAGGGGCGCGGCTTCCGCTACATCCTGTCGGGCATGAACGCCGAGCGCATCCTGATCGCGGCGGAATGCGTCGGCGACGCCAAGTGGTTCATCGACCGCGCCTCCGCCTACGCCAGGGAGCGGCACGTGTTCGGCCGGCCCATCGGCCAGAACCAGGGGATCCAGTTCCCGCTCGCCACGTCCTACGCCCACATGCGGGCGGCCGAGCTGATGGTCCGGGAGGCGCTGCGCCTCTACGAAGCCGGCGCCAACCCGGGCGCCGAGGCCAACATGGCGAAGATGCTGGCCGCCGACGCCTCTTTCGAGGCCGCAAACGCCTGCGTCCAGACCTTCGGCGGCTTCGGCTTCGCGGAGGAATATGACGTGGAGCGCAAGTTCCGCGAAACGCGGCTCTACCAGGTCGCGCCCATCTCCACGAACCTGATCCTGTCCTACCTCGCCGAGCACGTGCTCGGCCTGCCGCGCTCGTATTGAGGGGGCGCGGCATGGATCTGGATCTCGCCCACCTGAAAGGCTGGATCGGCCGCACGGCCGAGGCGGACGACATCGTCACCC
This sequence comes from Enterovirga sp., assembly GCA_028290695.1. Taxonomy (GTDB): domain Bacteria; phylum Pseudomonadota; class Alphaproteobacteria; order Rhizobiales; family Beijerinckiaceae; genus Enterovirga. Next base: position 2,047 of record JAQGJJ010000152.1, read on the forward strand.
CTCGGCTCGTGGCCGAGTTCCGGTCGATCTTCCAGCCGAACCTCGCGCCGACCCCGGACGACGAGGCGCCCCCCGGCTTCCACTGGCTCCTGTCGCCGGCCATCGTGCCGATGTCCGAGATCGGGCCGGACGGCCACCCGCAGCGTGGCGGGTTCCTGCCGCCGGTCCCGCTTCCCCGCCGCATGTGGGCCGGTGGCGAGGTCGAGATCCGCGGCGCGCTTCGGGTCGGCGAGGCCGTGAGGCGGCTCTCCCGGATCGAGGACGTCACGGCCAAGCACGGCCGCTCCGGCACGCTCTGCTTCGTGGCGGTCCGGCACGATTACGAGACCGCGCGCGGCGTCATGATCTCCGAGCGGCACGACATCGTCTACCGCGAGGCGGACCCCGCGCGCCCGGCAGCGCCGGCCGCGCCGGCGAACCCGCCCCCCGCCGCCAGCGAGCCCCGCCGCGCCGACCGGAT
>JAQGJJ010000074.1 GCA_028290695.1 Enterovirga sp.
GGCGCTCGGCGGCATCAAGGACATGGGCGGCGTGCCGGACCTTCTGTTCGTGATCGACACGAACAAGGAGGCGCTCGCCATCAAGGAGGCGCGTCGCCTCGGCATTCCGGTTGCGGCCATCGTCGACACGAACTGCGACCCCGAGGGCATCTCGTTCCCGGTGCCGGCGAACGACGACGCCGGCCGGGCGATCGCCCTCTATTGCGACCTCATCGCCCGCGCGGCGGTGGACGGAATCGGCCGCGGCCAGGGTTCGCTCGGAATCGACATGGGGGCGGAAGAGCTCCCGATGATGGAAGAGCTGCCGGCGGCGAACGGGAACGACGCTGCCGAGCTGAGCGAGGCTGTGGAGCCGGCCGAAGCCTTCGAGCTGCTGGCGGCACCGCGCGGGGCGCCGGACGACCTGACCAAGCTCACGGGCGTCGGTCCGCAGCTGGCGACCAAGCTGAACGATGCCGGCGTGTTCCATTACTGGCAGCTCGGCGCGATGCAGCCCGCCGACGTCGCGAAGCTCGACGCCGACATGAAGCTGAACGGCCGTATCACGCGGGACGACTGGATCGGCCAGGCCCGCACCCTGATCGAGGCGGCCTGACCGCTTCCGCCCCGATCGTTCATCGTTTTCGAAGCCGGCCGCAGCGCCGGCTTCTCCGTCAATAGGAAGGACAGAACATGGCGAGCGTCACTGCCGCGATGGTGAAGGAGCTGCGCGAGAAGACCGGCGCGGGCATGATGGATTGCAAGACCGCGCTCGGCGAAACCGAGGGCAACATCGAAGCCGCGGTGGATTGGCTGCGCAAGAAGGGTCTGTCCAAGGCCGCCAAGAAGGCCGGCCGCACGGCCGCCGAGGGGCTGGTCGGCGTCGAGAGTCCCGGCCGTTCGGGCGCCATGGTCGAGGTGAATTCCGAGACCGACTTCGTTGCCCGCAACGAGTCGTTCCAGGCGTTCGTCCGCGAGACCACCAAGGTCGCCCTGATGGCCGGCGGCAGCGTCGAAGCGCTCGAAGCCGCCCATATGCCGGGCGCCTCCGCGACCCTGAAGGACAAGTTGCAGGAGCTCGTCGCCACCATCGGCGAGAACATGACGATCCGACGGGTCGCCAAGCTCGAGGTGCAGCAGGGCATCGTCGCGACCTATGTTCACAATCAGGTCTCCGAAGGCCTCGGCAAGATCGGCGTGATGGTCGCGCTGGAATCCGAGGGTGATGTCGGGGAGCTGTCGAGCGTCGGCCGGCAGATCGCGGCGCACATCGCGGCCATGAACCCGGTCGCGGTGGACGCGTCCGGCGTCGATGCCGCCCTGCTGGAGCGCGAGAGCGCCATCCTGCGGGAGAAGAACGCGGGCAAGCCGGACCATGTGCTGGCGAAGATCGTGGAGAGCGGGCTCAAGAGCTTCTATAAGGAGAGCACGCTGCTCGATCAGCCCTTCGTGTACGAGCCGTCGAAGTCCGTAGGCCAGATGCTGAAGGACATGGCGGCCCGGATCGGCAAGCCCGTCACGCTCACCGGCTTCGTGCGCTTCGCCCTCGGCGAAGGCATCGAGAAGGAAGAAACCGACTTCGCGGCCGAGGTCGCGGCCCAGTCGGGCGTCGGCAAGAAGCCCGACGGCGCCTCGGTCTGACGTTCGGGGCGGCCTCGGGGCCGCCCCTTTCGTATCGCGAACCGGGAATCCCCGTCCGTCCGGGCGGTTGCGCCGAGAAGAGGTCGATTGTGGCACAGGCGTTCCGACGCGTTCTGGTGAAGCTGTCCGGGGAAGCGCTGGCGGCGCCTGACGGATACTGGCTGTACGCGCAGACCTTGGCGGAGCTGGCGGCCGACATCGCCAGAACGAGCCAGGCGGGCTTCGAGATCGCCGTGGTGGTCGGCGGCGGCAACGTGATCCGGGGCGCCCGGATGGCGCAGGCCGGCTGGATCGACCGCCCGACCGCCGACGCGATGGGCATGCTGGCGACGGTGATGAATTCGCTCGCCCTGGAGACGGCCTTGAACGCCGCGGGCGTTTCGGCCCGCACGATGTCGGCCGTGTCCATGCCGTCCATCTGCGAGACCTATGCCCGGCAGCCCGCGTTGCATTACCTGAACCGGGGTCAGGTCGTGGTTCTCGCCGGCGGCACCGGCAATCCGTTTTTCACGACAGACACGGCGGCTGTTCTCCGGGCCGCCGAGCTTCGTTGCGATGCCGTCCTGAAGGCGACCCAGGTGGACGGCGTCTATTCGGCGGACCCCAAGGTCGCGCCCGATGCCACCCGTTTCGACACGCTGACCCACGACGAGGCGATACGGCGCGACCTCAAGGTGATGGACACGGCCGCCTTCGCGCTGGCGCGCGAGTCGCGGCTCACCGTGATCGTCGGTTCGATCCACGCCCCGAGCTCGGTCCAGGCCATCCTGGCAGGCGAGGCTGCCCGGACGATTGTGGCCCCTTGATAGGACCGGGACCCGGGCGTAAGCCCACCGCAGCATCAGAGACTTAGACCTATGCCAGTGACGACCTTCGATGTCAGCGACATCAAGCGCCGGATGCAGGGCGCCATCGCCTCGCTCAAGCACGATCTCGGCAGCCTCAGGACGGGCCGGGCGACGCCGAGCCTCGTCGAGCCGATCCAGATCGAGGCTTACGGCGCCACGATGCCGATGGCCCAGGTCGCGACGGTGAGCGTGCCGGAGCCGCGGCTTCTGTCCATCCAGGTCTGGGATCGCAGCATGGTGGCGGCCGTCGAGAAGGCGATCCGCCAGTCCGATCTCGGCTTGAACCCGCAGACCGAGGGGCAAGTGATCCGGCTGCGCATTCCCGAGATGAACGAGCAGCGCCGCAAGGAGATGGTGAAGGTCGCGCACAAATACGCGGAGGAGGCGCGGGTCGCCGCCCGTCACGTTCGCCGCGACGGCATCGACATCCTCAAGAAACTCCAGAAGGACGGGGAGATCAGCGAGGACGACGAGAAGCGCCACGCGGCCGAGGTCCAGAAAGCCACTGACGCGACCGTGAGCGAGATCGACGGCATCGTGGCCGCAAAGGAAAAGGAAATCATGCAGGTTTATGGTAGGCGGAGTAGGGCGGACTCGATCAACGCATGCCATCTGACTCGACGGCCTTGAGCTATGCTGTCGCGCCCCGCCTGGAGGCGCGCGGGCTGCCGGGTCATGTCGCCATCATCATGGACGGAAACGGCCGTTGGGCGTCCGGGCGCGGGCTGCCGCGGCTGGAAGGTCACCGCCGGGGCGTGGACGCGGTGCGGCGCGCGGTGCGGACCGCGATCGACCTCGGCATCCGCCACCTCACGGTCTACGGCTTCTCGGCCGAAAATTGGCGTCGCCCTCCGGAGGAGGTTGCGGACCTGTTCGGCCTCCTGAAGCGATTCATCCGGGTCGACCTCGCGCAGCTCCACGCCAACAACGTGCGGGTCACGGTGATCGGCGACCGCCGGCCCCTGTCCGAGGACATCTGCACCCTTCTCCGGGAGGCCGAGGAGCTCACCGCCGGCAATGGGGGGCTCAACCTCGTGGTGGCGTTCAACTACGGCGGGCGCCAGGAGATCGTGCAGGCCATCCGGCGCATCGCGCACCAAGTCCGGGCGGGCCTGATCGATCCCGACGCCATCGACATGGCGACGGTCGAGGCCGCCCTCGACACCCGTGGCATCCCCGATCCCGACCTCGTCATCAGGACGTCCGGCGAGATGCGCGTATCGAACTTCCTGCCCTGGCAGACCGCCTATGCGGAATTCGTGTTTCTTCCGGACCTCTGGCCGGATTTCGACGACGCCACGTTCCGGGCTGCGATCGAGGAGTTCCAGTTGCGGGATCGTCGCTTCGGCGGCCGGAGCCCGGAGGCGCGCTGACGTGAGCCCTTTGCGCGGTGACGGTCAGGGGCCCTGGATCGCCCGCACGTGCTCCGAGCTCGAGCTGCGTGTCGGCTCGGCCTTCGTGCTGGCCGCGGCCGCGCTGACCGCGACCTGGGCAGGCGGAGCGCTGTTCACGACCCTGCTGCTCGCGGCAGCGCTCGCCATGGCGGCCGAGTGGCTGCTGATGGTGAGAGCCGAGCCGCGGCTTCTTCTGATCGGAACGGCGTCCATCGGGCTGCTCGCGCTGACGGCGGCCCGGAATTCGGACGTCGGGCCGCTCGTCAGCACGGCCCTGGCTGTCGGGATCGCTCTCCTTCTGGCGGGTCTCGCGCGCGGCATGGAAGTGCGGCTCTGGGCTGCGGCCGGGTTCGCCTATGCGGCGATCGTCGCGATCGTGCCGCCCATCGTGCGGGACGACCCTGCGCTCGGCCTCGTCGCGGTTTTATGGATGTTCGCGGTTGTCTGGGGCACCGACATCGCAGCCTATTTCGCCGGCCGCCGGTTCGGCGGGCCGAAGCTGTGGCCGAGCGTCAGCCCGAAGAAGACCTGGTCCGGGTTCATTGCCGGCGTCGGCGCGGCGGTGCTCGCGGGATGCCTGGTGATCACCCTCGCGGCCCGCCTGGGCGCGTCGCACAGCTTCGATCTGGCGACGACGGCCGCGGCCTCCGCGCTCGGGTCCTTGGCGAGCCAGATCGGCGATCTGGCCGAATCCGCCATGAAGCGGCATTTCGGCGTGAAGGACTCGGGTCGGCTCATTCCGGGCCACGGCGGGGTCATGGACCGCCTCGACGGCTTCGTGGCCCTCGCGCTCTTGATGGGCCTGGCGCTCGCGGGCTTGCGGCTCGCGGCTCGATGAGGCGTTTGCTGTGACGGAGCGCGTAACGATCCTCGGGGCGACCGGCTCGATCGGGCAATCGACCGCCGAGGTTCTGCAGCAGCACCGCGACCGTTTCGCGGTGGAGGCGGTTGTCGCCGGCAGCGACGCCGTGGGCCTGGCCGCCATGGCGCGGCGCCTGGGCGCCCGGTACGCGGCTCTCGCCGATCCCTCGAAACTGTCCGCGCTGCGCCGCGAGCTCGCCGGCGACGGCATTGCCTGCGGGGCAGGGACGTCGGCCGTAGCCGAGGCGGTGGCGCGGGACGCGGACACGGTGATCGCGGCCATCTGCGGGGTGGCCGGCCTGGCACCGACCCACGCCGCCCTCAAGCCCGGGCGCCGGATCGCGCTCGCCAACAAGGAGAGCCTGGTCTGTGCCGGCCGCGCCTTCATGCGGGACGCGCAGCGCATCGGTGCGACCATCCTGCCCATGGATTCGGAGCACAACGCGCTCGCCCAGGCGCTCGGCTCGGGCGATCTGGGCGACGTCGTGACCATGACGCTGACCGCATCGGGCGGTCCGTTCCGGACCTGGGAGGCGAGCAGGATCGCCGCGGCGACCCCGGCGCAGACGGCCAAGCACCCCACCTATTCGATGGGCGCAAAGATCAACGTCGATTCCGCGAGCCTGATGAACAAGGGCCTCGAGCTGATCGAGGCGCACCACCTGTTCGGGCTTCGCCCGGACCAGCTCGACGTGGTGGTTCACCCGCAATCGATCATCCACGGCCTCGTGCACTGGCGGGACGGCGCGGTCACGGCCGGCATGGCCAATCCGGACATGAAGATCCCGATCGCGAACTGCCTCGCGACGGGTCGGCGGCTCGGCCTGACCGTGCCCCGTCTCGATCTTGCCGCGATCGGAGCGCTTACGTTCGAGCCGCCGGACGAGGCACGGTTTCCGTGCCTGCGCCTGGCGCGTGAGGCGTTGGCCACGGGCGGGGCCATGTCCGCGGTGCTGAACGGCGCCAACGAAGTCGCGGTCGCTGCTTTCCTGGCCGGACGCATCGGCTTTCTCGACATCCCCCGGATCGTCGAGGAGACCTGCACACGGAGCGGCGTCACGTCGGGTTCGGAGCCGGGCAGCATCGAGGAAGCCCTCGCGCTCGATGACGATGCGAGGCGGATCGCGGCAGGTTTCCTGCCGGAGGCGTCCGCGCCCGCCATGGCAGGGTTCTAGGGAGCGCGGAATGGAAGCGGTTGGTGCGGCGTTGGGCAAGATGGGCGCCGTGTTCGTCTACCCGGTCGCGTTTCTGTTTGTTCTGACGATCGTCGTGTTCGTTCACGAGTTCGGCCACTTCTGGGTGGGCCGGAAGTGCGGCGTCGGCGTGAAGGCGTTCTCGATCGGCTTCGGCAAGGAGCTGTTCGGCTGGGAGGACAAGCACGGCACGCGCTGGAAGATCTCCGCCATTCCGCTCGGCGGCTACGTGAAGTTCGTGGGCGACATGAACGCGGCCAGCGCGCCCGACGACGAGACGCTGTCGCGCATGTCGCCGGCCGAGCGCGCCCAGAGCTTTCATCACAAGTCGCTCGCGAAGCGCGCCGCCATCGTGGCCGCGGGCCCGGTGGCCAACTTCCTCCTCGCCATCGTGGTCTTCGCGGGCGTGACCTATGTCAGCGGCCGCCATGTCCTCGCGCCCCGGGTCGAGACGGTGCAGCCGGGCAGCGTCGCGGAGAGCGCCGGCTTTCGGCCCGACGACCTGATCCTGTCGATCTCCGGTCGCTCGATCGCGAGCTTCGCCGACATGCAGCGGCTCGTTTCCACGAGCGCGGGCGACAACCTGCTGTTCGTCGTGGACCGGGGCGGCTCGCGCGTCGAGATCGAGGCTACGCCCGCGGTGCGAGAGGTCGAGGTTCCCGGTTTCGGCAAGCAGAAGATGGGTCTCCTGGGGCTCCAGGGCTCGCGCGATCCGGCCGACATGCGGCTCGTGCGCTACGGCATCGTCGACTCGCTGGAACTCGGCGTCACCGAGACCTGGAACGTCGTCGACCGGACGATGAACTACCTCGGCAAGCTCGTCAGCGGCCGCGAATCGCCGCAGCAGCTGTCCGGTCCGATCGGCATCATGCGGGTTTCCGGCGACGTCGCCGCAATCGGCGGAATGGGCCCGCTGATCGGCCTCATCGCGGTTCTTTCGGTCTCGATCGGGCTTATCAACCTGTTTCCGATCCCGCTGCTCGACGGCGGGCACCTGCTCTTCTACGCAGTCGAGGCCGTGCGGGGGCGGCCGCTCAGCGATCGTGCGCAGGAGATCGGTTTCAGGATCGGTCTAGCGATCGTCGTGATGCTGATGCTCTTCGCCACCTGGAATGACATTGTTCACCTTGGTGCATCATTTGCCGGCCGCGGGACGTGACACGAACGCCACTCGCGACCAGAATGACGCGGCATTAAGCTTAACCTGATGTCCAAGGGATTGGGCACGGGTTAGAAGCGGTCCCCTCGTGCGAAAGCGGGGGAAAGCCGCCGGAATTAGGCCTCGCTTCGAGAGAAGCAAGAGCGAGACGGGCAATAGATGATGCTGATGAAAACGGTCCAACGCCTCTGGTCGGCGCTTGCCGCGGCTGCCCTCGGGGGCGCCGTGGTGATGGCGTTCTCCGGGGCCGCGTCGGCTCAGGAGATCGTGGTGCAGGGGAACGGCCGGGTCGATACCGAGACCGTCCGCTCCTACGTCACCGGGACCGGCTCCCTCGACGAGGCGCGCCGCGCCATGCTGCAGACCGGCATGTTCTCCGATGTGCGCCTGTCGCGTCAGGGCAACCGGATCGTCGTCAGCGTCCGTGAGAACACGACCATCAATCGGGTCGTGATCGAGGGAAACCGCAAGTTCAACCGCGACGCGCTCGAGCCGGAACTGCAGACCAAGGCTCGCCGCCCCTTCAGCCAGGCGACGGTCGACGCTGACGTCCGACGCTTGCAGGAGATGTACACCCGCATCGGTCGCTCCGCCGCGAAGATCACGTCCCGGACCGTGGATCTGCCGAACGGCCGCGTCGACGTGGTGTTCACGGTCGAGGAGGGCTCGAAGACCGGCATCGCCGAGATCAACTTCGTCGGCAACGACGCCTTCTCCTCGCGTCGGCTTCGGGAGCTGATGAACACGAGCGAGATGAATCTCCTCAGCTTCCTGAAGACCAACGACACCTACGACCCGGACCGCCTTGCCGCCGATTACGAGCTTCTGCGCCGCTACTACCTGAAGAACGGCTATGCCGACTTCCAGGTCGTGTCCGCCGACGTGAAGTACGACGACGCCCAGGAAGGCTATGTCGTCACGGTGACGGTGAACGAAGGCCGGCAGTACCGCGTGGGCCAGGTCGGCTTCGACTCGCGGGTCGCCCAGATCGATCCCGAGATCCTGCGGGACCAGATCGAGACCGGCGCCGGCGACGTCTACAACGCCGAGGCGGTCGAGAAGACCCTCACCAACATGACCAACGAGGCCGTGCGCCGCGGCCATCCGTTCGTTTCCGTCCGCCCGACCGGCGCGCGTGATCCGGCCACCCAGACGGTCAACCTCGGCTTCGTGATCGAGGAAGGCCCGCGGGTTTACGTCGAGCGCATCAACGTCCGCGGCAACACCCGCACGCGCGACTACGTCATCCGGCGCGAACTCGACATCGGCGAAGGCGACCCCTTCAACAAGGTCCTGATCGACCGGGCCGAGCGCCGCCTGAACGCCCTCGGCTACTTCAAGAAGGTGCGGGTCTCCACCGAGCCCGGCAACGCGGCCGACCGCGTCGTCGTCAACATCGACGTCGAAGACCAGCCGACCGGTGCCTTCTCCATCTCGGGCGGGTACTCGACCTCCGACGGAGCCATCGGCGAGATCGCGATCTCGGAATCGAACTTCCTCGGTCGCGGCCAGTTCGTCCGCCTGGCCGGCCAGCTTGGCCAGCGCTCGCGGGGCGTCGATTTCAGCTTCACCGAGCCGTATTTCCTCGGCTACCGCATGTCGGCCGGCTTCGACCTCTTCTCGAAGTACTCGGACCAGACCCAGTACGCCCGCTACGAGAACCGGCTGACCGGTGGTCAGATCCGCCTCGGGCTGCCGCTGACGGAGGAATCCGGCATCACCCTGCGCTACTCGCTGTTCGAGCAGTCGCTGAAGGTGCCGAACACGCTGCGTCGTCCCTACAACGATTGCTCGGCTCCGCTGGCTGGCTACACGGCCCGGAACGCGGACGGCACCTCGCTGTACCCGAACTGCGCCTATGACGGCGAAGCGTCGGTCGCGGTGAAGGAGTCCCAGGGCACGACCCTGACCTCGCTGGCGGGCGTCACGCTCGCCTACAACACGGTCGACAATCTGAAGAACCCGCGCAGCGGCATCTATGCCGAGCTGAAGCCGGACGTGGCCGGCCTCGGCGGCGACTCCAAGTACTTCCGGGTGACCGGCGAGGCCCGCTACTATCGCGAGTTGTGGGAAGACATCGTCGGTGTGGTGAAGTTCCAGGGCGGCCACATCAACGCGATCGCCGACAACCAGCGCACCAGCGGCATCGCGACCGCCGGTGGCGACCTCCGGCTGGTGGACCACTTCTTCATGGGTCCGACGCTCGTGCGCGGCTTTGCCCCATCCGGCATCGGTCCGCGTGACATCTCGACCCCGGACGCGAACTCCAACGCGCTCGGCGGCACCACCTACCTCGGCGCGACCGTCGAGGCGCAGTTCCCGCTCCCCCTGGTTCCGCGCGATCTCGGGCTGAAGGGCGCGGTGTTCGCGGATGCCGGCACGCTGTTCGGCTATCAGGGGCCGCGTGCGTTCGACGTGAACCGGAACGGCAGCTTCCAGTGCGCGACAGCGAACGTGCAGCCGGAATGCGTGGTGGCTCGGGACAAGATGACGATCCGCTCGTCGGTCGGCGCCAGCCTGCTCTGGAACTCGCCGCTCGGGCCGATCCGGTTCGACTACGCCTATGCGCTCTCCAAGGACGAAGGCCAGCTCGTGAACTTCCCGACCTTCGGTTGGGTTCGGGTCGGCCAGGATCAGACGCAGGCCTTCCGCTTCTCGGGCGGCACGCGCTTCTGATCGACGCAATCCGACGGGCCGGCCGCACATGTGCGGCCGGCCGAACACACGATAGCTGACCGCATGTTCTTCGCGCCCGAGGCCACGCTCACGGTGGCCGAGGTAGCAGCCCTCGTCGGTGCCGCCACTCCCGAAGGAGCCGCCGCCGACCTCGTCCTCACGGCGGTTGCACCGCTGGAGACGGCGGGGCCTTCGGACCTCACCTACATGGACAACGCCCGCTACGTCGCGGCGCTCGAGACGACGGGGGCCGGCCTCTGCCTCGTCTCGCGGCGGTTTGCGGGTCGGGTCCCGCCCGCCACGATCGCGCTCGTCGTTGCGGACCCGCATCGCGCCTATGCGACGGTCCTGGCGCGGTTTCATCCGAGCGCGCTTCGCCCGCGCTCGGTGTTCGGCGCATCGGGCGTCAACCCCGGCAGTTTCGTGCATCCGACCGCCAGGCTCGAGAGCCAGGTGACCGTCGATCCCGGAGCGGTGATCGGTCCCGGCGCCGAGATCGGCCGCGGCACCGTGATCGGGGCCGGCGCGGTGATCGGCCCGGAGGTCCGGATCGGACGCGATTGCTCCGTCGGGCCGCAGGCCAGCGTTCTCCACGCATTCCTCGGCAACCGGGTGATCGTCCATCCCGGCGTCCGCATCGGCCAGGACGGGTTCGGCTATGCGCTCGGCGCCAAGCACCTGAAGGTGCCCCAGGTGGGGCGCGTGATCATTCAGGACGACGTGGAGATCGGGGCGAACTCGACCATCGACCGTGGCGCCACCCGGGACACGGTGATCGGCGAGGGGACGAAGATCGATAATCTCGTCCAGATCGCCCACAATGTCGTCATCGGGCGCCACTGCGTCATCGTTGCGCAGACCGGCATCTCGGGCTCTGCGACCTTGCGCGATTACGTGGTGCTCGGCGGCAAGGTCGGCGTGGTCGGCCACTACGAGATCGGCGAGGGTGCGCAGATCGCCGCATCGTCGAACGTCAACAGCGACGTGCCGGCCGGCGCGCGTTGGGGCGGGACGCCCGCGAAGCCGGTTCGCGAGTGGTTCCGCGAGATCACCGCGGTCAAAATGCTTGCATCGCGACGTGTTCCGGCCAAAGACGAGTCGGATGGCGGCGATGCGTGACGAGGGCTCCCCGGACGGAGAGCGCGACCAGGTCTTGGGCGAGGCGAGGCGGAGCCTCGGAAGCGCGGACATCGTGCGGGTGCTGGAATTGCTGCCGCACCGGTACCCGTTCCTGCTGGTCGACCGTATCATCGAGATGGACGGCGACCGCTCCTGCATCGGCATCAAGAACGTCAGCTTCAACGAGCCTCAGTTCCAGGGCCATTTCCCGGCCAAGCCGGTGTTTCCGGGCGTCCTGCTGATCGAGGGGATGGCCCAGACGGCCGGGGCGCTCTGCGTCGCCGCGCAATGGGCCGAGAAGAAGGCACCCAGCAAGGTGTTCTTCATGACCATCGACAACGCCAAGTTCCGCAAGCCCGTCGAACCCGGCGATGTCGTGCACTACCACATGACGAAGTTGAGGAATCGCCGGAACATGTGGTGGTTCCGCGGCGAGGCGAAGGTCGACAACGTGCTCGTCGCCGAGGCCGAGGTCAGCGCGATGCTGGTGAGCGAGTGACCTTCCAGGGGGTCATCCACCCGGCCGCGATCGTCGATCCCTCGGCCCGGATCGGGAACGACGTCCGCATCGGGCCCTATTGCATGGTCGGGGCGAACGTCGAGCTGGAGGACGGCGTCGAGCTCGTCAGCCATGCCGTGGTCATGGGCCACACGAGGATCGGCGCCCGCACGCGCATCTTTCCCTTCGCCTCCGTGGGGCACGCCCCGCAGGACCTGCGCTACGCGGGAGAGCCCACCACGCTCGAGATCGGGCCGGACTGCATCATCCGCGAAGGCGTCACGATCAATCCGGGCACGGCCAAGGGCACGGGCAAGACCGTCGTCGGCGAGCGCTGCTTCTTTCTGGCACATTCGCACGTGGCGCACGATTGCCGGGTCGGCAACAACGTCGTCCTGACCAACAACGTCATGCTGGCGGGCCACTGCAAGATCGGCGACTACGCCATCATCGGCGGCGGCGCGGGCATCCATCAGTTCGTCCGGGTCGGCCCCCATGCGTTCGTGGGCGGGCTCTCGGGCGTCGAGAACGATGTCATCCCGTACGGGATGGTGCTCGGCAACCGCGCCTATCTGGCCGGCCTGAACATCGTGGGGCTACGCCGGCGCGGGTTCTCGCGCGAGCAGATCCACGATCTGCGGCGCGCCTACCGGCTCCTCTTCGCGGACGAAGGCACCTTGGCCGAGCGGGTCGACGACGTGGCCGAGGAATTCACGATCCATCCGATCGTGCACGAGATCCTCGACTTCATCCGGGGCGGCGGCGACCGTGCGCTGTGCACGCCGCGCGAGACGCCGACCCGCCTGTGATCGGCGGTCCGGCCGCGACCGGTCCGGTTGCGATCCTGGCCGGCTCCGGGGATCTCCCGGTGCTGCTGGCCGACAGCCTGGCGGCCCGGGGCCGCGAGCATCGCATCCTCGCCTTTCGCGGGTTTGCGAGCCGCGCCGTCCGCAAGCGCGCCGATGCCACGGTCGGGCTGCTCGACGTCAGGGGGGCGCTCGGCTGGCTCCGCCGGTGGGCGCCCGGCTGCGTGACCCTCGCCGGGGGACTGCGCCGGCCGAATGCCGGGGCCTTCATCGACGCCCTCTCCACGCTGCGCAGCCGCGGCGAGATCGCGGACGTGCTCGCGCGCGGCGACGACAACCTCCTGCGGGCTGCCCTCGGCCTGTTGGAAGAGCACGGCTTCGGCGTGCTGGGCATCCACGACCTCGCGCCCGAGCTGCTGGCCCCGCCGGGTGTCTATGGTGCGGTCCGTCCGACGGATGCGGAGCTCGCCTCCGTGGCGGTCGGACTGTCCGCGCTCGGCTGCCTGTCGTCCTTTGACATCGGCCAGGCCATCGTCGTCTCGGGCCGGCGTGTCCTCGCCCTGGAGGGGCCGGAGGGAACCGACCGCATGCTGGCCCGCGCCGGCGCGCTCGCCAGCCGACGGCTCTTCCGCAGGCCCGACCGTGGCGGCGTGTTGGTCAAGGCGCCCAAGCACGGCCAGGATTTGCGCGTGGACCTGCCGGCCGTCGGACCACGCACGGTCGTGAACGCCGCCCGAGCGGGGCTCGCCGGGATCGCGGTGGCGAGCGGCTATACCATCGTGCTCGAGCGCGGCGCGACCGTCGCGGCGGCGGACCGGCTCGGCTTGTTTCTCGTCGGCGTCGACCCCGAGGGGCGGCAGCCCGGCGCCGAAGCGGAACTGCCATGACCGCCGCCACACCGAGCGTCTTCCTCGTCGCGGGCGAGGAATCGGGCGACCAGCTCGGCGCCGGATTGCTGCGCGCTCTCAAGGCGAAGCTCGGCAACGACATCGTCATGCGCGGCGTCGGGGGCCACGCCATGGAGCGGGAGGGCCTCGCAAGCCTGTTCCCGCTCTCCGAGATCGCGGTGATGGGGCTCGGTGCCGTCCTTGCCCGGCTGCCGGCCATCTATCGCCGCGGCCTGCAGGTGGTCGAGGAGGTGGTGCGCACGCGCCCGGACGTTCTGGTCGTGATCGACAGTCCTGAATTCACCCATGCGGTCGCCCGACGGGTCAGGCGCCGCCTGCCGGACCTGCCGATCGTGAACTATGTCAGCCCGAGCGTCTGGGCGTGGCGTCCGGGCCGCGCGCCCCGCATGCGCGCCTATATCGACCACGTGCTCGCCCTGAAGCCCTTCGAGCCGGCGGCGCATCTCAGGCTCGGCGGGCCGCCCTGCACCTATGTGGGCCACCCGCTCGTGGAGCAGCTCGATCGGCTGCGGGCCGGCCCTGGCGAGCGGGCCGACATCGCGGCCGATCCGGTCACGATGCTGGTTCTGCCCGGCAGCCGCCGGTCCGAGATCGGGCGCCTCCTCGCGCCGTTCGGGGAGACGCTCGGGCAATTGGCGCAACGCTGCGGTCGGCGGCTGGACGTGATCGTTCCCGTGGTGCCTCACCTGGCGGACGAGATCCGCGCCCGCGTGGCGGACTGGCCCGTGCCGGTCGCGATCGCGGAGGGGGTGGATGCCAAGCACGCGGCGTTTCGGCGTGCGCATCTCGCGCTGGCGGCCTCCGGCACGGTCACGCTCGAGCTGGCGCTCGCGGGCGTGCCGATGGTCGTCGCCTACAAGGTCTCCAAGCTGGAGGAACAGCTGAAGTACCTGATCAAGGTGCCGAGCATCGTGCTGGCCAACCTGATCCTCGGCGAGAACGCCGTTCCCGAACGCGTGCAGTGGGATTGCACGCCGGCGAAGATGACGGAGGCTCTGCTGCCGCTCCTGCGGGATGGGCCGGAACGCCGGCGGCAGCTCGATGCGTTCGCACGGCTCGACGGCATCATGGAAACGGGCGCCGCGACGACGCCCTCGGAGCGCGCCGCCGCGATCGTGATCGCGCAGATGCGGCGGCCGCTCTAGGCGGCCGCCTTGCTCAGCCGCGCTGGGTGATGCCCGTGTAGTCCCGGCGCGGCTCGCCGACATAGAGCTGCCGAGGACGGCCGATCTTCTGCGACGGGTCCTCGATCATCTCCTTCCACTGGGAGATCCAGCCGACCGTGCGGGCGACGGCGAACAGCACGGTGAACATCGAGGTCGGGAAGCCCAGCGCCTTCAGCGTGATGCCCGAGTAGAAGTCGATGTTCGGGTACAGCTTCTTCTCGATGAAGTACTCGTCCTTCAGGGCGAGCTGCTCCAGCTCCAGGGCGACGTCCAGCATCGGATCGTCCTTGATGCCGAGCTCGTTCAACACCTCGTGCGTCGTCTTCTGCATGATGCGGGCGCGCGGGTCGTAGTTCTTGTAGACGCGGTGCCCGAAGCCCATGAGGCGGAACGGGTCGTTCTTGTCCTACGCCTAGGCGACGTACTTGCCGACGTTCTCGGGCCGGCCGATCTCGCTCAGCATCTTGAGCGCCGCCTCGTTGGCGCCGCCATGGGCCGGCCCCCACAGGCAGGCGATGCCGGCCGCGATGCAGGCGAAGGGGTTGGCTCCCGACGAACCCGCAAGACGCACCGTCGACGTCGAGGCATTCTGCTCGTGATCCGCGTGCAGGATGAAGATGCGGTCCAGCGCCCGCGACAGGATCGGATTGACCTTGTACTCCTCGCACGGCACCGCAAAGCACATGCGCAGGAAATTCGAGGTGTAGTCGAGGTCGTTCTTCGGATAGATGAACGGCTGGCCGACCGAGTACTTGAACGCCATGGCGGCGAGCGTCGGCATCTTGGCGATCATGCGGATCTGGGCGATCATCCGCTGGGTCTCGTCCGAGATGTCGGTCGAGTCGTGATAGAACGCCGACAACGCGCCGACCGACGCCACCATGATGGCCATCGGGTGCGCGTCGCGCCGGAAGCCCTGGAAGAAGCGGGTCATCTGGTCGTGCACCATGGTGTGGCGCGTGACCCGGTAATCGAAATCCGCCTTCTCGGCCGCGGTCGGAAGCTCCCCGTTGATCAGGAGATAGCAGGTCTCCAGGAAGTCGCCGTGTTCGGCCAGCTGCTCGATCGGGTAGCCCCGGTAGAGCAGCACGCCCTCGTCACCGTCGATGTAGGTGATCTTGGATTCGCAGCTCGCGGTGGACGTGAAGCCCGGATCGTAGGTGAACGCCCCGGAGCCCGCGTAGAGCTTCGAGATGTCGACCACGGAGGGCCCGATGGTGCCCGGCTTGACCGGAAACTCGAGCGTCTTGTCGCCGAAGGTGAAGGTGCTGCTGGTGCTCATCGAGCTCTCGCCTCTCGTCACGCGCGGGCGCCGTCGCGGGCCGAAGCCTGCGGCGAGCCAAACGGCTGCTGCCAGCCGCGGCGAGGAACTCCCCGAGGCTCTTTCGTCCGCTCGGTATCGGATCGCCGGAACGCGTTCAAGCAGGGCGCGGCGGCGCTCACGCATCAGCTCCGTTTTCGACCTGCGCGCGCAGCCGTGCGAGCGACTCGGTGCGGCCCAGAACCTCCATCACGTCGAACAGGGGAGGGGAGGTCGTGCGGCCGGTCAGCGCCGCCCGCAGGGGCTGCGCGACCTGGCCGAGCTTCGTGCCCGCCGTCTCGGCGAAGGACCGGATCGCGGCCTCCAGTTCCGGGGCACGCCACTCGGCCACGACCTCGAGGATCGGCAGGAGCGAGGCCAGGCGCGCGCGCGCTGCCTCGTCGAGCAGCGCGGCCGCTTTCGCGTCGAGGGTGAGCGGCGCCGAGGCGTGCAGGTAATAGGCGCTGTCCAGCAGCTCGATCAGCGTCTTGGCGCGCTCCTTCAGCCCCGCCATCGAGGCTTCGAGCCGCCTGCGCACCTCGGGCGTGAAGCTCGTTCCGAGGCCCCGGGCCGGGCCGAGCACCGGAAGAAGCGTCTCCAGGCGGCATACCAGCTCCGCGTCCGGAGCCTGCCGCAGGTAGTGGCCGTTCAGGCTTTCGAGCTTGGCGACGTCGAACCGGGCCGGCGAGCGGCCGATCTGCCCCAGGTCGAAGGCCGCCACCATCTCCTCGTCGGAGAAGATCTCCTGGTTGCCGTGGCTCCAGCCGAGGCGGACCAGGTAGTTGCGCAGGGCGGCCGGCAGGTAGCCGAGGTCCCGGTAGGCGTCGACGCCGAGCGCGCCGTGCCGCTTCGACAGCTTGGCCCCGTCCGCTCCGTGGATCAGCGGCACGTGCGACCATTCGGGCGCCCTCCAGCCGAGCGCGCGGTAGATCTGGCTCTGCCGGGCCGCGTTGGTGAGATGGTCGTCGCCCCGGATGACGTGGGTGACGGCCATGTCGTGGTCGTCCACGACGACGGCCAGCATGTAGGTCGGCGTGCCGTCGGAGCGCAGCAGCACGAGGTCGTCGAGGTCCTTGTTCTGCCACACGACGCGGCCCTGGACGTGGTCCTGGACGACCGTCTCGCCCTCGCTCTGGGCGCGCAGCCGGATCACCGGCTTCACGCCGGGCGGCGCGTCGGCCGGATCGCGGTCGCGCCAGCGGCCGTCGTAGCGCAGCGGGCGCCCGTCGCGGCGCGCCGACTCGCGCATCTCCTCCAGCTCCTGCTGGGAGGCGTAGCAATGGTAGGCGCCGCCCGAGGCCAGCAGGCTTTCCGCGACCTCGCGGTGCCGCGCGACGCGTGAGAACTGGTAGACGACGTCTCCGTCCCAATCGAGGCCGAGCCAGTCCAGCCCGTCCAGGATCGCGCCGATCGCCGCGTCGGTCGAGCGCTCCCGGTCCGTGTCCTCGATCCTGAGCAGCATGCGGCCGCCGTGGCGGCGGGCATAGAGCCAGTTGAACAGGGCCGTTCGGGCCCCGCCGATGTGGAGAAAGCCGGTCGGCGACGGCGCAAAGCGTGTGACCACCTGGTCGGACATCGGATTCGTCTGTGCGGAGGAAGAAGGGAGCGGGGCTCTGGCCGCCGGCGCGCCGTCGTTTAGCATGGGCGCCGAGCCGGCGTTAAGTGCGCGTATGCAGAGAGACCCAGGACCGGGATCGGGATCCGCGGCCTCCGCCCGCGCTCTTCCGCTTGCAGGCGTTCCTCTGCGCTGGCCGGCGCTCCGTGCCGATCCGCTCGGCACCCTCGGCCGGTGCCTCGAACGGGAGTCCGAGCAGCGGCGATTTTTCCCCTGGATCGCGGTCGCCTACGGCCTCGGCATCGTGCTCGCCTTTGCGGCCGACGGACCGCTCTCGACCTGGCCGCCGCTCCTGGCCGGGGCAGGGGCTTCCGCGGCGGCGGTCGCCGCCCGGGCACGCCCGCTCACGCGTGCCGTCTTCATCGCGCTCGGCGCACTCGCCTTCGGCTTCGCCGTCGCGGTGATCCGCACGGATGGCGTCGCTGCGCCCGTGCTCGGCTTCACCATCGTCACCCGCTTCGAGGGCTTCGTGGAGAGCCTGGAGCAGCGCGGCGCCGGAGGTCGGATTGTGGTCAGGCCGGTCAAGATGTCCGGTCTGGATGAGGGCGCCCGGCCCGCCCGGATCCGCATCAGCGCCCGGGCCGCCGAGGGTATCCGGCCCGGCGATTACGTCACCGGCTCGGCGCGCCTCCTGCCGCCCCCCGAGGCAGCGCGGCCGGGCGGATACGACTTCGCCCGCGACGCCTGGTTCCGCGGCATCGGGGCGGTGGGCTCGACATCCGGGCGGCTCGCCGTGGTGGATCCGCCGCCGGTGTCTCGCCCGACCGGGCTCGCGGCCGACGCGGCCCTGGATCGTGCCCGGAACGCCCTGACGAGCCGGATCGCGGACGCCATCGGCGGACAGGCGGGCGCCGTCGCGGCGGCCCTCGTCACCGGCAAGCGGGGGCTCATCGCCGAGCCGACGAACGACGTTCTGCGGGCGGCCGGCATCTACCACGTGGTCTCGATCTCGGGGCTGCACATGATGCTGGCCGCGGGCGTGCTGTTCTGGGCCGCGCGCGCGCTGCTCGCGCTGTCCCCGCGGATCGCGCTGACCTGGCCCGTGAAGAAGATCGCGGCCTGCACCGGCATGGCGGGGGCGACCGCGTATTGCATCTTCTCCGGATCGGATGTCGCGGCCGAGCGCTCGCTCTGCATGATCCTCGTCATGCAAGGCGCGATCCTGTTCGATCGGCCCGCGCTGTCCATGCGCAATCTCGCCCTGTCCGGGCTCCTGGTCCTGACCCGGGAGCCGGAAACGCTGCTCGGGCCGAGCTTCCAGATGTCCTTTGCCGCGGTTGCGGGCCTGATCGCCCTGGCGGAGGCCACCCGCCGTGCGCGCGGGCCGGCCGAGCCCACCGACCCGATCGGCCGAACGATCCGCTGGCTGCTGGCCGCATTGTTCGGGGTCGTGGGCACGACGCTCGTGGCCTCCCTGGCCACGGCGCCGTTCAGCGGCTTCCATTTCGGAGCCCTGCAGCCGTATTCCCTGCTCGGCAACGCGGCCACGCTGCCGCTCGTATCCTTCGTCGTGATGCCGTGCGCCGTGCTCGGCACGCTGCTCTACCCGTTCGGGCTCGACCGGCCGATCTGGTGGGTGATGGGCTTCGGCGTCTCCGGCGTGCTCAAGCTCTCCGAATGGGTCGCCGCCCTCGGGGGCTCGGTCGTCGCGGTCCCGAGCTTCGGGACGGGCGCGCTCGGGCTGCTGGCCTTGGCCATCTTGTGCGCCACGATCTTCGTATCCGCCCTGCGATGGGTGGCGATCCTGCCGGCTGCCCTGGGGTTGGCCTCCGCCTGGGCTGCCGCCCGTCCGGACATCTACGTGGCGCGCGACGGCGCGAGCGCCGCGATCCGGGGCCGTGACGGGCGCCTCGTCGTGGTGGGCCGCAGCTCCGCTTTCACGGTGGAGCAATGGCTCAGGGCCGACGGCGATCTTCGCCGGGCGGCGGACCCGGACGTCCGGAGCGGCTCGCGCTGCGACGTGATCGGCTGCACCGTGACGTTGCCGGACGGCCGCGTGGTTTCATACCTCGCCGACAGGCGTGGCTTCGCGGAGGATTGCCGCCGCGCCGCGATCGTGGTGTCGCGGCTGGCCGCGCCCCCCGACTGCCCGGCCAGGCTCGTGGTCGACCGGAACCTGCTCGCGTCGCGCGGGGCGATCGGTGTTCTGGCCCGGCGTGACGCCCTCGAGGTCGTCTCGTCCCGAACCCCCGACGACACCCGCCCCTGGCTGCGGCGCCCGCCAGCGCCCGCATCCCGGGCCCGCGCTCAGCCCGCCGGTTCTGCGCGTCCGCCGCCTCCCGGGCCCCTCCCGGCGCCCGCGGAGCCTGCCGCCCCCGATCCGGAGCTTCCAGCCGCGGCGGAGCCGGACGGCGACCCCGGTCAGTAAGTCAGTAGCGCCGCACGAGGCTGACGAGCTTCCCCTGGATCTTCACCCGGTCCGGGCCGAGCACACGCGTTTCGTAGGCAGGGTTCGCGGCCTCGAGCGCAATGGACGACCCTCGCCGGCGCAGACGCTTCAGCGTCGCCTCGTCGTCGTCGACCAGCGCCACGATGATGTCGCCCGTATTAGCGGTGTCCTGGCGCCGGATCACGACGGTGTCGCCGTCCAGGATGCCGGCCTCCACCATCGAATCGCCCTTCACCTCGAGCGCGTAATGCTCGCCGCCGCCGAGAAATTCGGGCGAGACCGTGATCGAGTGGGAGCGGTTCTGGATGGCGCTGATCGGCGTTCCGGCCGCGATCCGCCCCATGACGGGGATCTGCATGGCCCGGCCATCCGCGACGGGAACGGCCTGCGGTGCCGGGATCGCGCGCGGCTTGCCGAAATTCCCCTCCACCACGTTGGTCGTGAGCTTCGGACGCGTCATCGGCTCGGGGAGCTTGATGACCTCGAGGGCGCGGGCCCGATTCGGCAGCCGCCGAATGAAGCCGCGTTCCTCCAGGGCCGTGATCAGGCGGTGGATGCCCGATTTCGACTTCAGGGCCAGCGCTTCCTTCATCTCGTCGAAGGAGGGCGGAATTCCCGTCTCTTTGAGGCGGTCGTTGATGAAGCGCAGAAGTTCGTTCTGCTTGCGGGTCAGCATTGTCACCTCACCTCGACCGAGCGGTCGCTGAAACAAAGCATGAACAAATTACATGTTCGTGCTGTGTTCCACAAGCGGAAAACGACCGGCGCTGCGCGCTGAGACCGCTCCCAAAGGCGTGTTTCCGACGGGCCGGCAAGCCCGTTACTCTGCCATGATGCCCGGTTCAGGAGACAGCTCCCAACCCATGCCCACGTTGCGGCTCGCAGCGGTCGCGCGCCGGTCCCTCGCGTCGGCCCTGCGCGAGGGCGGGCGGGCGCTGCTCGGGCTCGTGTATCCGCCCGGATGCGTGTCCTGCGGCGCCTCCGTCGCAGAACCGCATGCCGTGTGCAGCCGTTGCTGGACGGGGCTGCGCTTCATCGAGCGACCGTTCTGCGAGCGGCTCGGAACACCGTTCGCGGTCGATCTCGGCCTGCCGCTCGTGTCGCCGGCCGCCATCGCCGATCCGCCGGTCTTCGCTCGCGCCCGTGCGGTGGCGCGCTACGACGACACGGCTCGCCGGCTGGTCCATCGCCTCAAATATTCGGACCGACCCGATCTCGCCCACGCGCTCGGTGCCATGATGGCGCGCGCCGGTGCCGAGATCGCCTGCGACGCGGACGTGGTGGTGCCGGTGCCCTTGCACCCGCTCCGGCTCTGGAGGCGCCGCTTCAACCAGGCCATGGAGCTGGCCCGGATCGTGGCGGCGGTCTCGGGGAAGCCATGCGACCCGCTGCTGCTCGCCCGGGTGAAGCGGACGCAGCCGCAGGTCGGACTCAGCCGTCACCAGAGGGGCGAGAACCTGCAGGGCGCGTTCAAGGTGCCGGCTGGCGCGAAGCCTCGTGTCCAGGGACGACGCGTGCTCCTCGTGGACGACGTCCTGACGACGGGCTCCACGGCGAACGCGGCGTCGCGGGCTCTCCTGCGGGCCGGGGCCAGCGCGGTCGACGTGCTCGCCTTCGCCCGTGTCGTGCCGGACGGCTGAGCTATGCCGCCTCGTCGAGGTCCTGGTCCGCGGCGGTTCCAGCCTCCAGCTCCGATTCGTCCTGTGCGAACGCGGCTTCGTCGGCGCTCGTGAGACCGAACCGGCTCGCCACGTCAGGCGCGTAGCGAAGCAGGTCCGGCCGCAGCTTGAGCAGGGCCAGATCCTTGGCCTTGCTCTCCAGCATCACGTCGAATTCGAGCGCTTCGGCATCCCGCATGAAACGGACGAACTCGAACGGGTTCGCGAAATCCGCGTGGCCGGTCCAGACGGGAGGCAGGAGCACCGTCTTCAGCTTCCTGGTCGCGCGGTCGCGGCGCTTCAACTCGCGCAACTCCGTGCGCGGCGACGAGAAATGCACCTTCGGGCGCACGCCGTCGGGCCAGCTCGCCAGGATCGACCGCAGGGTCTCGATCATGTCGTGCCGCCCGGGGTTGAGGCAGCAGAAATGCTGGTAGTCGAAGATCAGCCGCACGCCCGTCCGGGCGTGGATCCACAGCACGTCGGCGGCGCTGAAGCGCAGGTCGTCGTGTTCGAGCACCAGCCGCCGGCGCACCGGCTCCGGGAGGGTCGGCCAGGTCTCGGCCCAGCGCGAACGGCTCGTCTCGAGGTCGCCGTAGACACCCCCGACATGCGTGACCAGCACCGCCTCCGGCCCGAGCCCCATGCGGTCGAGCATCTCGGCCTGCGAGGCGAGGTCCCAAATGCTCTTCCGGGTCAGCTCGGGGTTCGGGCTGTTCAGCAGAACGTACTGGGACGGGTGGAAGGAGAGGCGGATGTCGAGGCGCCTGGCCTTGTCGCCGATCGCCCGAAGCTCCGCGTCGCTCTCGGCCACCATGGCGTGGAATTGCGGCATGTCGGGATGCGTCGCGTAGGGCGCGAGGTCGGACGACATCCGGTACATGTCGATCCGGTGGCGGGCGAGGTGGTCGAGGATGCCGTCGAGGTATTCGAGCGAGACCTTGAGGTGGGGGTTCTTCTGCCAGCGCCGCGTGTCGTTGCTCCTGAGGTCGGGCCGGCTCATCACCTTGACAGGGAAGCCGAGCCGCATGGGCCTGCGCGGGGCCGTGGCGGGTTTCGGGTCGGGGGCCTGGCTGGTGTCCATGCCGGTCAACGGCCTGGCCGCGTCCCTGTTCGCGGCCGCAGGCCGCCGCACGCGAATGTGAGGTGCGTGCCGATCGGCTTGCGGCGTTGCGGGAACGCCCGAGGGCTTGCTACGTTCTGCACGCCATGCCCCCGATCACGATCTACACGAAATCCTGGTGCCCCTATTGCTCGGCCGCAAAGGACCTTCTCAAGAAGAAGGGCGCGGCCTTCGACGAGGTCGAGATCGAGGGCCAGGCCGAGAAGCGGACCGAGATGATCGCGCGCTCCGGCGGCCGCTCCACCGTGCCGCAGATCTTCATTGGCGAGCGGCATGTCGGCGGTTGCGACGATCTCTACGCGCTGGACCGCGGCGGCGAATTGGATAGGCTCCTCTCAGCCTGAACGCCGGAGAGCCCTGTGAGCAAGATCCGGACCTTCGTGGCGGCGTGCGCTGGAATGCGCTCGGGGCGCGACCCGCTCGCCAATCGGGACCGCGCGATCGCGCTCGTCCGGGAGGCGGCGGAGCGCGGCGCCGACTACGTTCAAACGCCGGAGATGACCTCGCTCGTCGACCGGGGCAGGGCCTCGCTGTTCGAGAAGGTGGGGCCGGAGGAAGCCGATCCCACCCTGGCCGGCCTGCGCGATGTCGCGCGCGAGCTCGGGGTCGTGGTGCATATCGGCTCGATCGCGGTGAAGGCCGGCGACAAGATCGCCAATCGCGCCTTCCTGATCGACGCGGACGGCGACATCGCCGCCCGCTACGACAAGGTCCACCTGTTCGATGTCGACCTCCCGAACGGCGAATCGTGGCGCGAGTCGGCGACCTATTCGGGCGGCGACAAGGCGGTCGTGGCGGACCTCGCGCCGCTCGGGACCTTCGGCCTGACCATCTGCTACGACGTGCGCTTCCCGGCCCTGTACCGGACCCTGGCGGAGGCGGGAGCCGAGATCCTGTCGGCGCCGGCGTGTTTCACCAGGCAGACCGGCGAGGCGCACTGGCACGTGCTGCACCGGGCGCGCGCCATCGAGACCGGCTCGTTCATGATCTCCGCGGCCCAGGGCGGAACGCACGAGGACGGGCGCGACACCTTCGGCCATTCGCTGATCGTCGATCCGTGGGGCCGGGTGCTGGCCGAGGGCGGCACCGAGCCGGGCGTGGTCCTGGCGCAGATCGACCTGTCGCTCGTGGCCGACGCACGGGGCCGCATCCCGGCTCTCAAGAACGCGCGGCCGTTCGACGTGGAGGTGGTGAGGCGAGCGCGGCGCCTTGCCGCTGCCGAATGAACCATCGTAAGCGGACGCACAGCTCCCATCTGACTGCTCGATGACGAGACCGCTCAGGGACGCGGAATGATCCGATACGCACTGGCCTGCGAGGCCGGCCACGAGTTCGAGTCCTGGTTCAGATCCGGCTCCGATTACGACCTGCAGGTCGAGCGCGGCCTGGTGGAGTGCCCGTTCTGCAGCTCGACCAAGGTCGTGAAGCGGCTGATGTCGCCCGCGCTGGGCCGCACGGCCGCGGAAGCGCCCGGTCAGGCCCGCCCTGTTCCGGACGGGTCGGCATCCGGCGAGGAGCCTCGTTCGCAGCCCGTCGCACTTCTGTCGGAACGCGAGCAGGCGATCCGCGCGATGCTGCGGGCCGTGCGCGAGCATGTCACCCGGACCTCGGATTACGTGGGCACGGGCTTCGCGGACGAAGCCCGCAAGATGCATTACGGCGAGATCGAGCACCGCTCGATCTACGGCGAGGCCGACGCCATGCAGGCCAGGGCGCTGGCCGAGGAGGGCATCGAGGTTCATTCCCTGCCGCTGATTCCGGACGACCGGAACTAGACGGGCCGCCCGCGATGGCGGTCCTGTTCACGTCCGATCACCATTTCGGCGACCATCGCCGGCTTGCGTTCGACAAACGCCCCTTCGCCTCCGTCGCGGACATGGATCGGGCCATGACCGAGCGCTGGAACGCGGCGGTCGCGCCGGACGACGTCGTCTGGCATCTCGGTGACGTGACGGGGCTGCGGGACCGGGGGCGGGTGGACGCGCTTCTCTCCTCCCTGAACGGGATCAAGCATCTCGTACCCGGCAACAACGACGGCCCGGCCACCTTGGCGTCGCCGGAATGGGCCAGCACTTCCCCGTATGTGGAACTGGAGCACGGGGGCCGGCGGCTGGTGCTGTGCCATTACGCCTTCCGGACCTGGAACGGCATGGGACGGGGCGCGCTGAACCTGCACGGCCACAGCCATGGACGGCTTCGGCCCATGCCCCGCCAGCAGGATGTCGGCGTGGACGTTTGGGACTTTCGCCCGGTGTCGCTCGACACCATCTTGAGCGGGCGGCAGGGTGTTTCCCGAGGCGCTTCCGCGTCCGGTCAGGTTGACAGGCACCGGGCGCCCCGGTAGACGCCGCCGGTCAATCGACTTCTAGCAGAGTCGCGCGGTGCCCCGTCAGGGGCGTCGGCGCGCTGCTTTTGTTGAGCACGGTTTCCCTCGGGAGGCCGAGAGATTTTAGCACCGGAGCCAGTCCGGCGCGAGGAGAGGCGGACGTGGCCCGTATCGCAGGCGTCAATATTCCAACGAACAAGCGCGTCGTGATTGCGCTTCAATACATCCACGGCATCGGCTCCAAGAAGGCCGAGGAGATCGTCGAGAAGGTGCAGATTCCGGCCGAGCGCCGGGTCAACCAGCTCACCGACGCCGAGGTGCTGCAGATCCGCGAGACGATCGACCGCGACTACATGGTCGAGGGCGACCTCCGCCGCG
Source organism: Enterovirga sp. (assembly GCA_028290695.1). Taxonomy (GTDB): domain Bacteria; phylum Pseudomonadota; class Alphaproteobacteria; order Rhizobiales; family Beijerinckiaceae; genus Enterovirga. Next base: position 25,039 of record JAQGJJ010000074.1, read on the forward strand.
ACGTGTCCATGAACATCAAGCGGCTGATGGACCTCGGCTGCTACCGCGGGCTCCGCCACCGCCGCAACCTGCCGGTTCGTGGTCAGCGCACCCACACGAACGCACGCACCCGCAAGGGCAAGTCGAAGCCGATCGCCGGCAAGAAGAAGTGATCGAGCGCGGCTGAGCCGCGCAGGATCGTCCTCGGGCAGCCCGAGAATCCCCCGGACCGCGAGTATCTCTCGGACCGGGGAGGCCGGAATGGTCCGGCCGCACGAGCGTCCGGCTTCGGCCGGTTGATCACCTCCACATCCCGAGCGCCTGGAACGACGGGCGCGCTTGAAGGATCGATTGATGGCCAAGGAAGCAACCCGCGTTAAGCGACGCGAGCGCAAGAATATCGTGTCCGGCGTCGCCCATGTGCACGCCTCGTTCAACAACACGCTGATCACCATCACGGACGCGCAGGGCAACACGATCTCGTGGTCCTCCTCCGGCTCGATGGGTTTCAAGGGATCGCGCAAGTCGACCCCCTATGCCGCCCAGGTTGCCGCCGAGGATGCTGCCCGGAAGGCGGCCGAGCATGGCATGCGCACGCTGGAGGTCGAGGTGTCCGGTCCGGGCTCCGGCCGCGAATCGGCTCTGCGGGCCCTGCAGGCGACCGGCTTCATGGTCACCTCGATCCGGGACGTGACGCCGATCCCGCATAACGGCTGCCGGCCGCGCAAGCGCCGCCGCGTCTGATCCGCGCGGGGCATCGGCCCCGCCCGTGATCCTCAACTTTTCTGCGGGGCCGGCAATCTGCCGTTGCCCCGCGCCCGCATTCCGAGGGGAATTGCCGTGATACAGAAGAACTGGAAGGAACTGATCAAGCCGAAGAAGCTCGAGGTGTCGGCAGGCGACGACCCGAGCCGCGTCGCCACGATGGTGGCCGAGCCGCTCGAGCGCGGTTTCGGTACGACGCTCGGCAACGCGCTCCGGCGCGTGCTGCTGTCCTCGCTTCAGGGCGCGGCGGTCACCTCCGTCCATATCGACGGCGTGCTGCACGAGTTCTCCTCGATCCCGGGCGTCCGCGAGGACGTGACGGACATCGTCCTGAACATCAAGACGATCGCCATCCGGATGCAGGGCGATACGATGAAGCGCCTGACCCTGCGCAAGACGGGGCCTGGCACCGTCACGGCCGGGGACATCGCGACCTCGGGCGATATCCAGGTCCTGAACCCCGACCTGATCCTGTGCACCCTCGACGAGGGCGCCGAGATCCGGATGGAGTTCACGGTGATGAGCGGAAAGGGCTACGTCCCGTCCGAGCGCAACCGTCCCGAGGATGCGCCGATCGGCCTGATTCCGGTCGACAGCCTGTTCAGCCCGGTGAAGAAGGTCTCCTACCGGGTCGAGAACACCCGCGAGGGACAGGACCTCGACAAGGACAAGCTGACGCTGACGGTCGAAACCAACGGCGCGGTCACGCCGGAGGATGCGGTCGCCTATGCCGCCCGCATCATCCAGGACCAGCTCTCGACCTTCGTGAACTTCGAGGAGCCGCGTCGCGAGGAGGCCCAGTCGCTCGCACCGCAGCTGCCCTTCAACCCGGCGCTGCTCAAGAAGGTGGACGAGCTCGAGCTGTCGGTCCGTTCGGCGAACTGCCTGAAGAACGACAACATCGTCTACATCGGCGACCTCATCCAGAAGT
>JAQGJJ010000086.1 GCA_028290695.1 Enterovirga sp.
GAAGGAGCTCTCAGAGGTTCCGAGCGGTGCCGTGACGGTCTTCTCCGCGCACGGCGTGGCGCGCTCTGTCCAGAACGAGGCCGAGGAGCGCCAGCTTCCCGTGCTCGATGCGACCTGTCCGCTCGTCACCAAGGTGCATAACCAGGGCCGTCGCTACGTCGCGCAGGGGCGTACGCTCGTGCTGGTCGGCCATGCGGGTCACCCCGAGGTGGTCGGCACCCTCGGCCAGATCGATGCGGCCGTGCATCTCGTCCAGACGGCCGCCGAGGTGCAGACCCTGCCGCTCGCCCTCGACACCCCGATCGCCTACATCACGCAGACGACGCTGTCCGTGGACGACACCCGCCACATCATCGAGGCGCTGACGACGCGCTTCTCCGACGTGATCGGGCCGGACACGAAGGACATCTGCTACGCGACGCAAAACCGGCAGGCCGCCGTGCGCGACCTCATCCGGATCGTCGACGTGCTGCTCGTTGTCGGAGCCCGTAACTCTTCCAACTCGAATCGCCTGCGCGACGTCGGCGAGGAGGCGGGCGTTCCGTCCTACCTCGTGGCGGACGGCAGCGAGGTCGATCCGGCCTGGCTCGAAGGTGCGGGTCGGGTGGGACTGACGGCCGGGGCGTCCGCGCCGGAGGTTCTGGTCGACAGCGTCATCGAGGCGCTTCGTCGCATCGGGCCGCTCGAGGTTTCGGTCATGGATGGGACCGAAGAAAACATCACTTTCAACCTTCCCCAGGTTCTGCGCATCCCTGACGCCCCCCAGCCGGTGGCGATGAGCGCATAAAGGAACGAGAGCAGCCGTGGGTATTCCTCTTCGCCAGGTCGTCGACGTTGGCAGCTACATCGTCAAGCAGCACCTCAAGGGCAACAAGCGGTATCCGCTCGTGCTCATGCTGGAGCCGCTGTTCCGCTGCAACCTGGCCTGCGCCGGCTGCGGAAAAATCGACTATCCGGATGAGATCCTGAACAAGCGCATCTCGGTCGAGGACGCGCTCGGGGCCGTGGACGAGTGCGGCGCGCCCGTGATCGTGATGGCCGGCGGCGAGCCGCTCATCCACAAGGACCTGCCGAAGATCGTGCAGGGCATCATCGACCGTCGGAAATACGCGATCGTCTGCACGAACGCGCTGCTGCTCGAGAAGAAGATCGACGACTACAAGCCGTCGCCCTACTTCACCTGGTCGATCCATCTCGACGGCGACGAGCAGATGCACGACAAGTCGGTGTGCAAGGCCGGCGTCTACGAGAAGGCCGTGGACGCTCTGAAGCTGGCCAAGCAGAAGGGCTTCCGGGTCACGATCAACTGCACCTTCTTCAACGACGCCGATCCGGAGCGGGTGGCGAACTTCTTCGACACGGTCACGGAGCTGGGCGTCGACGGCATCACGGTGTCGCCGGGCTACGCCTACGAGCGCGCGCCCGACCAGAAGCACTTCCTGAACCGGGAGAAGACCAAGGAAATCTTCCGCGGCGTGTTCCGCCGGGGCAACCGCGGCAAGAAGTGGGCCTTTAACCAGTCGGGCATGTTCCTCGACTTCCTGGCCGGCAACCAGACCTACAAATGCACGCCTTGGGGCAACCCCACCCGCACGGTGTTCGGCTGGCAGAAGCCCTGCTACCTCCTCGGCGAAGGCTACGCGAAGACCTTCCGCGAGCTGATGGACGACACGAACTGGGACAATTACGGCGTCGGCAACTACGAGAAGTGCGCCGATTGCATGGTCCACTCGGGCTTCGAGGCGACGGCCGTGAACGACACCGTGCGGCGCCCGTGGGCGGCCGCGAAGGTGGCCTTGTTCGGCGTGAAGACCGAGGGGGCGTTCGCACCGGATATCGCGCTCGATAAGCAGCGCCCCGCCGAATACGTCTTCTCGCGCAACGTCCAGAAGAAGCTGTCAGAGATCCAGGCCGACAAGGCCGCCGCCAAGGTCCAGAAGGCGGCGAACGCGGCCTAGCTGCCGGAACGCGACGGCGGCATCGCGCGCCGTCGCGACCAGGGCGGGGATCTGAGAGGGATCGCCCGCGAGGCTCTTCAGGACGCCGAGCACGTCGACCGAGCCGTCAGGCCGCATGGCCGCGCCGGCCGCGTGCGGAAGGCTGTGCCCGGCGGCGTCCGAAATCACCCGCAGAACCGCGAACGGCAGGCCGTGACGCGCCGCGAAGGCGGCCGCGATGTGCGATTCCATGTCCACCGCGCCGGCCCCCGTGAGGGCCCGCAGCGCTGTTTTGTCGGCCGCGCCCATGAGAGGGGCGTCGACGCCGGCGAGGGCGCCCTCGCGATGGGCTATGTTCGCGGCCCCGAGGCGGCGGATCCAGGCCTCCCTGATTGGCGCCGAGGCGGAATGCGGCCCCCCTGAGCCCAGCACCGCGGTCGCGAGCACGAGATCGCCCACGCGGAGCGTCGGATCGAGGGCGCCCGCGATGCCGAAGCTGACCACCGCGCCGAGGGAAGCCGGGTCCGTCCCGTCCAGCCGCCGGCGCAGGCCGGACGGGCTTCCGCCGCCGGCGATCGCCGTGATCCCGGGTCCGGCCGCGATGCGGGCTTCCTTGTTCAGCCCGGTGACGACGAGAACCGTGCGCGGCCTCACATGCCCCACGCCACCTGGCGCGAGTTCGAGCGCTGCAGGTTGCGGTAGCGGGCCATCGCCCAGAGCGGGAAGTACTTCGCGTAGCCGTGATAGCGCAGGTAGAACACGCGCGGGAATCCGCCGCCCGTGTAGTCGTCCTCCGGCCACAGCCCGTCGGCCCGCTGCGTGGCGGACAGGTAGGACACCCCCCGGGCCACAGCCGGGTGGTCGGCCTGGCCCGCCGCCATGAGGCCGAGCACGGCCCAGGCCGTCTGCGACGCGCGCGATTCCGCCGGCTCGTAGCCGCGGTAATCGAGCTTGTAGCTGTCGCAATCTTCGCCCCAGCCGCCGTCGGGGTTCTGGATCGAGACCAGCCAGTCGACGGCCTTGCGGACCGGCGGGGAGGCGGGATCAACGCCCGCGGCGTTGAGGGCGCACAGCGCCGACCACGTGCCGTAGATGTAGTTCACGCCCCAGCGGCCGAACCAGGAGCCGTCCGCCTCCTGGTCCTTCAGAAGGTAGCCGACGGCCTCCTTCATGCGCGGGCTGTCGCTCGACTCGCCCAACTGCGCCAGCATGCCGACGCAGCGCGCGGACACGTCCACGGTCGGCGGGTCGAGCAGGGCGCCGTGATCGGCGAAGGGGATGTTGTTCAGGTACTCGTGGCTGTTGTCGATGTCGAAGGCGCCCCAGCCCCCGTTCCCGCTTTGCATGCCCTCGATCCACTCGCGGGCGCGCGCGATCGCGGCGTCGTTGGCGGCAGCCTGCGGGTACTTGGCGCGTAGCCGGTCCATAGCCATCACGACGACCGCGGTGTCGTCCGTGTCGGGATAATGCCCGTTCGCGTACTGGAACGCCCAGCCGCCCGGACGCAGGCCGGGACGCTGCTCTTCCCAGTCGCCGGCGAGGTCCAGGATCTGCCGCGGGCGAAGCCAGTCGGCCGCTTCGAGCGCGGCGGCTTCGGCGCGCGGGTCGCCCGTTTCCAGCAGGGCGTGGGCCGCGAGGGCGGTGTCCCAGACCGGCGACACGCAGGGCTGGCAATACGCCTCGTCCGGCTTCACCACGAGCAGCTTCTCGATGGCCCGGCGGGCGATGGCCCGGTCGGGATGATCGTCCGGATAGCCGATCCCGTCGAACATCATCACGGAATTGGCCATTGCCGGGTAGATGCCGCCGAGACCGTCCTCCCCGTTCAGGCGCTCGGTCGTAAAGGCCACCGCGCGCGCGATGGCGCGTCCCCGCACCCGTGCCGGCCAGAAGCGCTCGACCTTCTTCAAGACGATGTCGAGACCGTCGAACAGCGTCTTCCAGGCGGGATGGGCGTGGCTCGGCTTCTTGGGCGGGGGCGGCGAGCCGGGCGGTGCGAAGAGCTCGCGCACGCCGATTCCGCGCGGGTTGCGGGCGCGGGGCTTCAGCACCTGGAGCACCAGCATCGGCACGATCACCGTGCGGGCCCAGTAGGACATCTTCGACAGGTGGATCGGGAACCACCGCGGCAGAAGCATCATCTCGACCGGCATGGTCGGGACGCGGTCCCAGCTGATCTCGCCGTAGAGCGCGAGCTGGAAGCGGGTGAACACGTTCGCCGCGCCCGCTCCGCCGCGGGCCAGGATCGCCTCGCGGGCGAGTGCCATGTGCGGCGCGGAGGGATCGTCGCCGATCATCTTCAGGGCGAAATAGGCCTTTACGGTCGCGCTGAGGTCGATCTCGCCGCCGTGAAAGAGCGGCCATCCGCCGTCGGGCGTCTGGGTGCGCCGCAGGTAGTTGCCGATCTTGGCCTCGAGCTCGAGGTTCGGCGTCTCGGCCAGGAAGTGGACGAGGAGCACGTATTCGGACGGAATGGTGGCGTCGGCTTCCAGCTCGAAGCACCAATGGCCATCCGCGTGGCGCGCGGCCAGCAGCGCGTCGGTCGCGGCAGCGATCCGCGCGTCCAGATCGGCTGGTTCCGAGCCGACGGGGATGCCGCTCCTGATCGGGGAGATAAAGTTCACGCCTACGCCTTTGACACGAAACGGGAAAAGCCGGTATCGCCGCGCTGCAACAGCGCGGCGGCATTTGCGCCGGAGCGTATCGCGCCTTCGATCGTGGCGGGCAACCCCGTGGCGGTCCAATCGCCGGCCAGAACGAGGTTAGGGTAACCCGTGTTCCCCTCGGCGGGGCGCATCGCGTCCTGCTCCGGCGTGGCCGCGAAGGTGGCCCGTTTCTCCTTCACGATCTGCCAGCGCGGCAGCGCGGGCGGGAGGCCGGTCACGGCCGCAACCTCCGCCCAGATCGACCGGGCGAGCTCCTCGCGGTCCGTCTCCAGGAGACGGTCCGCCGCACTGATCGTCACGGACAGACGGTCCGGATAGGCGAACAGCCATTCGGCAAGGCCGCCCACCATGCCGAGGAGAATCGGCTGGCCCGGCGGCGGCGCGAGCCGGAAATGCGCGTTGACGATGCTGCGGAACGCGGTCGGCGCGCTCAACCCCGGCACGAGGTCACGGGCGACCCACGGCGGCACCGCGAGAACGACCCGGTCGGCGGGCGAGAGCGCGATCTCGCCGTCCGAGAAGACGAGCCGCTCGAGGCGCCCGTCGCCCGCGACAAGGGCCCGCACCCGCGTCCCGAGCCGCACCTCCGCGCCGCGGGCCGCCAGATAGGCAAGAGCCGGATCGACAAAGGCCGCGGACAGCCCGCCGGTCGCCACGACCGGGCGGCACGCCGCGCCCCCCGCACCCAGGGTTTCGCGGATGATCGCGCCCGCGAGGCGGGCGGAGGATTGCGGCACCTCCGTGTTGAGCGCCGCCAGCAGAACCGGATGCCACAGCCGCTCGTAGAGCGGGCCCTCGCACCGTATCAGGTCGCCGATCCGGGCAGCCGGCCCGGCGGTGAGCAGGCGCGCGGGGGCGAGATAGTCGCGCGCACGCGTGCCCGGCACGCGCCGGCCGGGCGAGAGGATCCACCAGGGGAGGCGGCCGCGATTGGGCCGGAGTCGCCAACGCTCCCCGGACGGGAGGCTGGCGAAGTCGAACGCCGCCTCAGGGGCCTCCCACAGGGCGGCGGCGCCGCCGACGAGACGCGCGAAATCGAGCGCGGAGCGGTTGCCGGACAGCAGCAGATGGTTGCCGTTGTCGATCGTGAGGCCGATGGCTGCATCGTGGTAGGAGCGGCAGCGACCGCCGGCCTGCTTGGCGGCCTCGTGCACGACGACGCGCCGCCCCGCCTCGGCGAGCCGGACCGCGGCGCCGAGCCCCGCCAGGCCCGCGCCGATCACATGGATGGTGCCGTCGCTCACGCCGCGCCGCGGCTCACGCAAAGCCGTAGCGGAGGACGGCCAGAAGGACCCGGAGCTTGCCGGTCCGCACGCGAGCCCGGGGCGCGGCGAAACCGCGCTTCACCAGGCGCTGCAGCACAGAGCTGTACGCGGCCTCCATGATCCGGGGCGCGCGGACGATTCGCGCCGGGTGCCGGGCCATGACGCGGTCGGCCTCGTCGTAATGGCTGGCGGCACGCTCGGCGACCTCGGCGCAGACCTGCGGCAGGGCCGGGTGGGCGAGCGCCGCCTTTGGCTGCTGGTGAGGAATGCCGGCCCTGAGCAGCGCCTCGCGCGGCAGGTAGAGCCGGTTGATCTCGGCATCCTCGTCGATGTCGCGCAGGATGTTGGTGAGCTGCAGGGCGCGCCCGAGATGGTGCGCCAGGAGGTCGGCCTCGCCGTTCTCTAGGCCGAAGACGCGCGCCGAAAGGCGGCCGACCGCGCTTGCGACCCGGTCGCAATAGAGGTCGAGCGTCGCCCAGTCGGGCGCCTGGATGTCGCCGTCGACGTCCATCTCCATGCCGTCGATGACGTCGTGGAAACTCTGGCGCTGCAGCCCGAAGGGCTCGATGAACGGCGCCAGCGGGGCGACGTTCGGGTGGAGGTCGCCGCCGTCGTAGAGCGAATCGACGTCGCGCCGCCATTCCTCGAGCGCGGCTTTCCGCTCGGGCCGCGGCCCCGGCGAATCGGCGACGTCGTCGACGGCGCGGCAGAACGCGTAGATGGCGTACATCGCCTCGCGCTCCCGCTTCGGCAGGATGCGCATGCCGAGGTAGAAGGAGCTGCCGGAGGCCGGAAGCTGCTCCTCGCCGGACGGGTGAGGGGCGCTCATCGCGGCGTGCCGAGCGCGAGCCCGGTGCCCCGGCGGCCCCGCGCGAGCAGGCCGCGCACGATGCCCGACCCGGCGGCAGCCACGGCCTCGAGCTTCGTCGCATGGACGCGCTCGGACAGCGGATCGCCCGTGCGCAGCTTGCGTACCAGTGCCTCGGCGAGGCTCTGGATGACCGACACCTCGAGCGCGAGCCGCACGTCCCGGATCTGGCCCGAGAACGCGGCGCTCTGCCGGAGCAGCTCCGCGGCGCCCTCGTTCAGCTCCCGGATCGCGGTCAGCAGGGCCGGGCTCGCGGCGCGCGCGCCGAGGTCCCGGACATCCGCGCGATGCCGGCCGAGCGCCTCGCCGGTCAGGTAGACGCGGTCGAGCTCGCGGAAATCCTCGCCGCAATCCTGCAGGTGGTTGATGATTTGCAGCGCGGCGCAGAGCGCATCCGAGGCCGCCCAGGTCGAGCGGCTCTCGCCGTGCACGTCGAGCACGAAGCGCCCGACCGGCATGGCCGACAGGGCGCAATAGGCCATCAGCTCCCCCCAATCGGCATAGCGCGACTTGCGGGCATCGAGCCGGAACGCGTCGAGGAGGTCGCGCGCATGGGTAGGCGGCAGCCCGCGTTCCGCCAGCGCGAGCCGCAGCGGCTCGGCCTCCGGGTCGGCCGGGCCGTTGCCGGTCAAGGCGGCGTCGAGCGCGTCCAGCATCGCGATCTTCTCGTCCGGGGCGAGCGTCGCGTGGTCGGCGACGTCGTCCGCTGCCCGGACGAAGCGGTAGAAGGCGAGGATCGGCCCGCGATGGCGCGGGCTGATGAGGTGCGAGGCGACCGGGAAGTTCTCGTCCTTGTGGCCCTTCCCGGACTTCGCCTCCGTGGCGGAGGTCATCGGACGTATCCCGCCTGGCGGAACCACGACACGGCGTCGGCCAGGCCTTCCCGGTAGGGGCGGGAAACGTAGCCGAGTTCGCGGCGCGCCTTCGTGTCGTCGAAGAACATCGTGTAGGCCGCCATCCTCAGAGCGTCGCGGCTCACGAAGGGCTCGCGGCCGGTCAGGCGGGCCAAGGCCTCGGCCCCGATCGCCAGCGGCCACACCGCCAGCCGCGGGATGCGCAGGCTCGGCGGCCGCCGCCCGACGATCTCCGCGATATCGGCCAGCATGCGCGACAGCAAGACGTTTTCCCCACCCAGGATGTAGCGTTCGCCGACGCGGCCGCGCCGCAGCGCCAGGAGGTGCCCGGCAGCGACGTCGTCCACGTGGGCGAGGTTCAGCCCGGTATCCACGAAGCCCGGCATCCGCCCGGACGCCGCCTCGACGATGACCCGGCCCGTCGGGGTCGGTTTCACGTCGCGCGGCCCGATCGGAGTCGAGGGATTCACGATCACGGCCGCAAGGTGGTCCTGCGCCACCATGGCCTCCACGGCGCGCTCTGCCAGCACCTTTGAGCGCTTGTACATGCCGATGGCCGTCTCGGGGGTGAGTGGGTGGCTCTCGTTGCCCCCGGGCGTAAGCGTGGCGACGCTCGACGTGTAGACGACCCGCTCAACCCCGGCCCGCAGCGCTTCCCGCATCAGGTTGCGGGTGCCCTCGACATTGGTTGCGACGAGTTCGTCGGGATGCCGCGCCCAGAGCCGGTAATCGGCCGCCGCGTGGATCAGGTAGCGCACGCCGGCGAGCGCCGGCGCGAGGCTCGCAGGGTGGCGCAGGTCGCCGGTCGCGACCTCGTCCTGCGGCGAGATGTTGGTGCGCGGCGATTCGGCCCGCGCCAGGATGCGCACCGCGAACCCGGCTTCCCGGAACACGTTGGCGATCGCCGATCCGAGAAACCCAGACGCGCCCGTGACCAGGACCCTGTCGCGGGCGCCGAAACCCTCGTCCATGGCGGTCCGCGTCAGGCGCGGACCCGGAGCGCTCCGCCTTCGCGGCCCAGGATCTCGAACACGCGGGCCACGATGGCCTGGGCGTCGAGCCCGGCCTTCGCGTACATGCGGTCGGGCTTGTCGTGGTCCATGAAGGTGTCGGGCAGCACCATGGAGCGGACCTTCAGCCCGCGATCCAGCATGCCGCGCTCGGCCAGGAGGTGCAGCACATAGGAGCCGAAGCCGCCGACCGAACCCTCCTCGACGGTGATCAGCACCTCGTGGTCGCGGGCGAGCCGCAGGATCATCGCCTCGTCGAGCGGCTTGGCGAACCGGGCGTCCGCGACCGTGGTCGACAGGCCGCGGGTTTCGAGCTCCTCGGCCGCCTTCAGGGCCTCGCCGAGGCGCGTCCCGAGCGACAGGATCGCGACGCGCGTTCCCTCGCGGACGATGCGGCCCTTGCCGATCTCGAGCACGGAGCCGCGCTCCGGCATCTCGATGCCGACGCCCTCGCCGCGCGGGAACCGGAAGGCGATCGGGCCTTCGTCGTAGGCGGTCGCGGTTGCGACCATGTGAACCAGCTCCGCCTCGTCGGCAGCCGCCATGATGACCATGTCCGGCAGGCAGCCGAGATAGGCGACGTCGAAGGCGCCCGCATGCGTCGCACCGTCGGCCCCGACGAGCCCCGCCCGGTCGAGGGCGAAGCGGACCGGGAGCTTCTGCAGCGCCACGTCGTGCACGACCTGGTCGTAGCCGCGCTGCAGGAAGGTCGAGTAGATCGCGCAGAACGGCTTGTAGCCTTCCGTCGCGAGCCCGGCCGCGAAGGTCACCGCATGCTGCTCGGCGATGCCGACGTCGAAGGTGCGGTGCGGGAATTCCTTCTCGAACGCATCGAGGCCGGTGCCGGACGGCATGGCGGCCGTGATCGCCACGACCCGATCGTCCTCGCGGGCGGCCTTGATCAGGCTTTCCGCGAACACCTTCGTGTACGAAGGCGCGTTCGCCTTAGCCTTGCCCTGCGCGCCGGTGATCACGTCGAACTGGACAACCGCGTGATACTTGTCGGGCGCCGCCTCGGCCGGGCCGTAGCCCTTGCCCTTCTGCGTCACGACATGGACCAGGATCGGCCCGGTCTCGGAATCGCGCACGTTCTTCAGGACGGGCAGCAGGTGGTCGAGATTGTGCCCGTCGATCGGGCCGACATAGTAGAAGCCGAGCTCCTCGAACATCGTCCCGCCCGTGACGAAGCCGCGGGCGAACTCCTCCGCCTTCACGGCCTTGTCGTGGAAGAACTTCGGCAGGTGATTCGCGAGCTGCTTGCCGATCTCGCGCAGGGACCGGTAGGTCTTGCCCGAGACGAGACGGGCCAGATAGGCCGACATGGCGCCCGTCGGGGGCGCGATGGACATGTCGTTGTCGTTGAGGATGACGATCAGGCGCGAATTCTGGGCGCCGGCATTGTTCATCGCCTCGTACGCCATTCCGGCCGACATCGCACCGTCGCCGATCACCGCGATGACGTTGTTGGAGCCGCCGTCGAGATCGCGGGCGACCGCCATGCCGAGCCCGGCCGAGATGGAGGTCGAGGAATGCGCCGCGCCGAAGGGGTCGTACTCGCTCTCCGAGCGCTTGGTGAAGCCGGACAGGCCGCCGCCCTGACGGAGCGTGCGGATCTGGCCGCGGCGTCCCGTCATGATCTTGTGGGGATAGGCCTGGTGGCCGACGTCCCAGATGATGCGGTCGCGCGGGGTGTCGAAGACGTAGTGCAGGGCGACCGTCAGCTCGACGACGCCGAGCCCGGCACCAAGATGCCCGCCCGTGACGGAAACGGCATCGACGGTCTCCAGACGCAGCTCGTCCGCCACCTGCCGAAGTTTCGCTTCGGGCAGCTCGCGAAGTTTGTCTGGCGTGGGGATCGTGTCGAGGAGAGGGGTGGAAACGGCCAACGCGGGACTCGTGGTGGTATGATCGGTCAGGCTATGTCCTGCACGCTTTCTGCCTAAAAGAGAACCCTAAACCCAGGCTTGGCCTTAATGCCAGCCCTCAGCTTTGTCTTTCTGCCACAAAAGCGGCCGTCCTGCGCAGGGTCTCGGCGCGCTCCCCGAAGGGGGCGAGAGCGGCATTCGCCTCCGTCACGAGATCGGCGAGCCTCGTTCGGGCCGCCTCCGTACCGAGAAGGGACAGAAGCGTCGATTTGCCCTTCGCGGCATCCTTTCCGGTGGCCTTGCCGACGGTCGCGGCCTCGCCCTCCGCGTCCAGGAGGTCGTCCGCGATCTGGAACGCCTGCCCGAGCGCGCGGCCATACGACGCGAGTCCCTGTCGCTCCGCGGGACCCGCCCGGCCCAGGATCGCGCCCATCTCGACCGATGCGGCCAGGATCGCGCCCGTCTTCATGGCCTGGAGCCGCAGCGTGGAGGCCTCGTCTGCCCTGAGGGGCTGCCCGTCCGGCGTGAAGCGGCCCTCGGCCTCGAGGTCGAGCATCTGCCCGCCGACCATGCCGCCCAGGCCGGAGGACCGGGCGAGCGTCAGCGTGAGCGCGATGCGGAGCGCGGGATCGGGATCGGTCGCCTCGTCGGCCAGGATGTCGAAGGCCAGCGTGAGGAGCCCGTCTCCGGCCAGGATCGCGGTTGCCTCGTCGAAGGCGCGGTGCACGGTCGGCTTGCCCCGGCGCAGATCGTCGTCGTCCATCGCCGGCAGGTCGTCGTGCACGAGGCTGTAGCCGTGGATGCATTCCACCGCCGCGCCCGCCCTGAGGACGCCCTCGTCGTCGCGACCGAACAAGCGGGCGGTTTCCACAACCAGGTGCGGCCGAAGGCGCTTGCCGCCGCCCAGCATGGCGTAGCGCATCGCCTCCATGAGGTGGCGCGGCCGGGCGATCTCGCCGGGCAGCGGTTCGGGCGCGAGCAGCCGGTCCAGCAGGCGTTCGATGGCCTGCGCGGTGGTGTCGAGGCGCTTCGGGAAGTCGAGGGAGGTCACGGGCGCTCGCCGGATCGGGAAGGAGGGCGCGACCGCTTGGCCGAAGCTCTCCCCGAGGTCAACACTTCGACCCGGGCCGCGTCTCGGGAAGGTTTCCGCCGTCCTCAGCGCCGGGACTTCGGCCGGGCCGTGGTCGCCTCCGCCTGGGCCGCGGCCCGCCGATCGGCCACGGCCGGGCAGCTATAGACGAATTCGGTGTGAAACTCGGTCAGGGGTCGTCCAGCGCCGAGGCGGCATTCCGGCCGGTCGCTGGTTTCGGACAAGAACAGCGAGGCGACCCGCTGCATGCGCTCGGGCCGGGGCGCGGCGTCGCCGCTTCCGCAGGCGAGCGACTCGTTCACCCCGTTCGTCACGACCAGCAGGGTGTGATCCTTGGGGCGGTCGAACACCTCGTAGGTGTCCTTGCAGGACAGGCGGACATGGCGCGCCGCCACCGTGCCGTAGCGGTCGATCGTATAGGTGAAGGCGTCGAAGGAGCAGGCGGCGAGCGCGAGGGCCGTCCCTGCCAGGGCGGCGGCGCGGAGAAGCGACTTCGGCATCAGAGCTGTCCCGGACCCGTGACGTCGTGAGCCGGGCCGGCACCGTCCTTACGCGATGCCGGCGGCTCTGTCCGCCCCCAAGCCGCAGGTCCGCTCAGGAGGGTCGGCCGACGTCCCGCACCAGCGCCTCGATCGTCTCGAGCCGGTCTTCGCCCTCGGCCTCCGGCTGGGCGAGGACGAGCCGTTCCCCGCGCCAGGACAGCGCCTCCCCGCGTTCCGCCACGATCGCCGCAACCGCGGGGTCGTCCTCCCGACGCTCCTTGAAGGTGAGCGCGATGGCCTGCGGGCCGGCATCGACCTTGGCGATCCCGGCCGCCCGGCAGAGGCGGCGTAGCCGGCTCGCGGCCAGGAGGCGGGTCACCGGCTCGGGCGGCGGTCCGAAGCGGTCCTCGATCTCGTCCGCCAGCCGCGCATCGGCGCGGGGGTCGGCGCTGCGCGCGACCCGCGCGTAAAGGTTCAGCCGGACCTCAGGTTCCGGCACGTAGTCGGCCGGAATGCGGCCGGACAGCCCGATGTTGAGGTCGGGGATCCATTCCTCGGCCACGGCGTCGCCGCGGGCGGCCGCGAGGGCGCGCTCGAGCAGCCGCCGGTACAGCCCGGCGCCGATCAGCTTCACGTGGCCCGCCTGGGTGTCGCCCAGGAGGTCGCCCGCTCCGCGCTGGTCCAGGTCCTCCGCGCTGATCGCGAATCCCGCGCCGAGACGGTCGAGCCGCTCCAGCGTGCCGAGGCGCTTGCGGGTCGCCTCCGGGACCTCGGCCGCCGGGTCGGTCAGCAGGTAGGCGACGCCGCGCGCCCGTCCCCGGCCCACGCGGCCGCGCAGCTGGTGCAACTGCGCCAGGCCGAAGCGGTCCGCACGCCAGATCAGGATGGTGTTGGCGCGCGGCACGTCGAGGCCGCTCTCGATGATGTTGGTGGCGAGCAGCACGTCCCCCTCGCCATCGGCGAAATCCACCATCACCCGGTCGATCTCGTCAGCCGGCAGCTTGCCGTGGGCGACCTTCACGGCGAGGTACGGCACGAGCGCCCGGAGCCGCTCCGCCATCGGCGCGATATCCTCGATCTGCGGGCAGACCACGAAGCTCTGTCCGCCACGCCGCTTTTCGCGCTTCAGGCTTTCGCACGCGGTTGCGTCGTCGAACGGCATCACGAAGGTCCGCACCGGCTGACGCTCGGCCGGCGGGGTGGTGAGCGTCGAGACCTCGTGCAGCCCGACCAGCGCCGACTGCATGGTGCGGGGGATGGGCGTCGCGGTGAGCGTCAGAACATGCGCGGAGGTGCCGAGCGCGCGCAGCTTCTCCTTGTCGGCGGCGCCGAAGCGCTGCTCCTCGTCCACGATCAGCAGGCCGAGATCCGCGAAGGCGACGTCCTTGGCGGCGAGCGCATGCGTGCCGACGACGACCCGGATGCTCCCGTCCTTCAGCCCCGCCTTGACCTGCTTCGCCTCGGCGGGCTTCACGAGGCGGGACAGGTGCCCCACCTCCAGGCCGAACCCGGCGAGGCGGCGGGCGAAGGTCTGCAGGTGCTGGCGCACCAGCACCGTCGTGGGCGCGACCACCGCGACCTGCTTGCCGGCCATGGCGGCGGCGGCTGCCGCCCGGAGGGCGACCTCCGTCTTGCCGAAGCCGACGTCGCCGCACACGAGCCGGTCCATCCGATGCCCGGAGGCGAGGTCGCGCAGGATGTCGGACACGGCGGCGTGCTGGTCCGGGGTTTCGCTGAACGGGAAGCGGGCCACGAAGCGCTCGTAGTCGCGCCGGGGCGGCACCAGCTTCGGGGCGTCGGCCGCGCGCCGCTCCGCCGCGAGCCGGGCGAGTTCGCGCGCCGCGACGCCGATCTCGGCCTCGACCTTGGCCCGGCGCTTCGGCCAGGACTCGCCGTCGAGCTTGTCGAGCGACACGGTGTCGGCGGCGCCGTAGCGCCAGATCAGATCGATGTCGGAGACCGGCGCCATCAGCGTCGTGTCGCCGGCATAGGTGAGCCGGATCGTGTCCATGGGCCGGCCGGGCTCGGTTTCCACAGTTTCGAGCCCGTCCAGGCGCCCGACCCCGTGCGCCAGGTGCACCACGGCGTCCCCGAGGCGGAACTCCTCCTCGCCGAAAGCCGCAAGCCCGCTGTCGCGCACCCGGCCCGCCCTGGCTCGGCTGCCGAGAAGGTCTGCTTCCGTGATGGCGGCGACGCCGTGCTCGGGCGCGACGAAGCCGTGCTCGAGGCCGAGCACCAGGGACACGAGCGAGCTGGGGCTCGCGGCCACGACCTCGTCCCAGCTCTCGAGGGGGACCGGTGCGGTGCCGGTCGCCTTCTCGATGCGGGCAGACAGCCGGGCGAGGGCTCCAGCATCCGCACCCGCGACCACGACTCGCCGGCCGCCCGCCCGCTGCTCCGCGATAAAGGACGCGGCCGCCTTCCAGGGGCGGTCCGAGAGGGCGAAATTCGGCACGGACGGGGCCGCCGCCGCTTCGCCGTCCTCCACGAGTGCCACCGTCGCGTGCCCGGCGATCCGCCGGCCATAGGCCGCCTCGTCCAGAAACAGCCGCTCGGGCGCCACGGGCCGGGCGTCGCCGCCGCCGAGCCGCAGCCGCGATTCGTAGGAGTCCCGGAGCTGCTCGAGAAAGGCATGCCGGCGCGCCTCCGCCTTCGGCTCGAAGACCAGCATCGCGTCCGGCGCGTGGTCGAGGAGCGCGTCCAGTTCGGGGTAGAGCTCGGGCAGCCGGTGCTCGAGGCCCGGGTGGCGCGCGCTCTCCTGGCCTTCCGGCGGCACCGCCTCGGAGGCCGGCCGCAACTCCAGCACCTCGAACGGGTCCGTGCGGCGCTGGCTCGCGGCGTCGAAGGACGCGATGGCGGAGATGCGTCCGTTTTCCAGGTCGAGCCGGACCGGCAGGTAGTACCCGGCCGGGAACACGTCCACGACCTGCCCCCGGATGGCGAACTCGCCGGCCTCGTCCACGCGCTCGTCCTCGACATAGCCGAGGCGGCTCAGGGCCGGTCCGAGGGTCGCGACGTCGAGGGCGTCGCCGACCTTCAGGCCGAGCGTCGCCTCCTGCCAGAGCGGGCGCGGGGGCACCTTCTGCAGCAGCCCCTCGGGGGTCGTCAGCACGATGAAGGGGCGCGTCCGCCCGCCGGCCAGGGCGGCCAGCGTGGCGATGCGCAGGCCCATGGTGCGGAAAGACGGCGAGATGCGATCGTAGGGCAGGCAGTCCCAGGGCGGAAACAGGTAGGTGTCGATTTGCGGGGCGAGACCCCACAGGAGGCGCGCCAGCCGTTCCAGCCGGCCCTCGCTGCCGGCGACGTGAACGAGCCCGCTCGCGCCGGCCTCGCCGGCCAGCCCGGCCAGCATGAGGGCGAGAGCGCCCTCCTCGGACGGGAAGGGTCGTTCGGATGCGCGCGGCTCCGCTTGGGGAGCCGGCGTCTGGCGCCTTGCGGCAGCAACCATGTGATGAGAGCCCAAGGGAGGGGGTGGAGCTGAGAACCGCGGCCGGGGAGGGCGGTTCCGTCGGTCAGCGACCGACCGTCGGGGGCTGCAGGTGCCGGTAGGCGATCGCCTTGAAGGCGTCGAAGGACGGGACCTCCCAGCCGGCCCGGCTGGCGTGGCCGTGCCGGGCGAGCCACCGCGTCCAGCACTCGAACTGGGCCGGCGAGGGCGAGATCAGCGCGCGCCGGGTCTTGGCCAGCTCGAGCGCTTCCAGCGGTTCGAGCCCGCGCTCCACCAGGATGCAGAGCGCAAGCGTGGCCGAGCGGCCGATGCCGTGCTCGCAATGAACCAGGACGCGCTCGCCGCGGTCGAGATAATCGGCCGCGAACGCGACCCCGTCCTCCAGCCGCGGCACGTTCACCGCGCAATGGTCGTCCGTCGGGAGGTGCAGGAGCGTCATGCCGTGGCGGTGGAGCAGGGCCTCGTCGTCGCGGTCCTCGCTGCGCAGGTCGATCACCGCCCTGACGCCGTGGCTTCGGGCCAGGTCCTCGGCCCGCTCGGCGGGAAACCGGCCGCCGACGGCGAGGTGGTCGGTGATCCAGGTGAGGTTGGGCCGCCACGCGGCCGCTCTGCCCTCGCCCGTCGTGGTGCTCGCCCTGTTCATCACGTCTCCCGCAGGGATCGGCCATGCGGCCTGTTCGAACGTCCGGGCGGCGAACCGGTTCACGAGGGGAAGCCACGCGCACGGTTACCGCCTTCGCGCCGCGACGGTCCCGCACTTGTCGCGAGCGGCCCGATGTGAGAGGCGGTGCGCTTTCCGACAGGAGCGCCGGTCAGGTTCGGCGCCGAGCAGCCGATGACCGATCTGACGGACCTCACCCTCGCGGACGCGCGGGACGCCCTCAAGGCGCGCCGCATCTCGGCGACGGAGCTGACGCAGGCGCATGTCGCCGCGGTTGAGCGCGCGAGCGTGCTGAACGCCTATGTGCTCGAGACGCCGGAGCGGGCGCTCGAGGGCGCGGCGCTCAGCGACGCGAAGCTCGCCCGCGGGGAGGGCGGCCCGCTCGAAGGGCTGCCGCTCGGCATCAAGGATCTGTTCTGCACGAAGGGTGTCCGCACCACGGCCTGCAGCCGCATCCTGGGCGACTTCACACCGACCTACGAATCCACCGTCACGTCGCAGCTCTGGCGCGACGGGGCCGTGATGCTAGGCAAGCTCAACAACGACGAGTTCGCCATGGGCTCGTCGAACGAGACCTCCGCCTTCGGCCCGGTGGTGTCGCCGTGGCGCCGGCAGGGCTCCAACGTCCATGCGCAGGCCGGCGACGGGGTTGTCGGGGCTCATCTCGTTCCGGGTGGCTCGTCCGGCGGCTCGGCGGCGGCTGTCGCCGCGCGGCTCTGTCTCGGCGCCACGGCGACGGACACGGGCGGCTCCATCCGTCAGCCGGCCGCCTTTACCGGAACGGTCGGCATCAAGCCGACCTACGGGCGCTGCTCGCGCTGGGGCGTCGTGGCCTTCGCGTCCTCGCTGGACCAGGCCGGCCCGATCGCCCGCACGGTGCGGGACACCGCGATCCTGCTCCGCTCCATGGCCGGGCACGATCCGAAGGACACGACCTCCGTCGATCTCGCCGTTCCGGATTTCGAGGCGGCGGTCGGCCGCGGCGTGAAGGGTCTGAAGATCGGCATTCCGAAGGAGTACCGGCTGGGCGGCACGCCGGCCGAGATCGAGGCCCTGTGGGCGCGGGGGGCCGAGTGGCTGCGCGACGCCGGGGCCGAGATCGTGGAGGTGTCGCTGCCCCACACCAAATACGCCCTGCCGGCCTATTACATCGTCGCGCCCGCGGAGGCGTCCTCCAACCTCGCGCGCTACGACGGCGTCCGGTACGGCGCGCGGGTGCCGGGCCGCGACGTCGCCGGGCTCTACGAGGGCACGCGGGCGGACGGCTTCGGCCGCGAGGTCAAGCGCCGCATCATGATCGGCACCTACGTGCTCTCGGCCGGCTATTACGACGCCTATTACGTGCGGGCGCAGAAGATCCGGACGCTGATCAAGCGCGACTTCGAGGAGGTCTATGCGTCCGGCGTCGATGCCATCCTGACCCCGGCCACGCCGTCGGCGGCCTTCGGGGTCGGCGAGAAGGGCTCGGCCGATCCCGTCGAGATGTACCTGAACGACGTCTTCACGGTCACGGTGAACATGGCCGGCCTGCCGGGCATCTCCGTGCCGGCCGGGCTCGATGCGCAGGGCCTCCCGCTCGGGCTGCAGCTCGTCGGGCGCGCCTTCGACGAGGAGACGCTGTTCGCGGCCGGGCAGGTCATCGAGGACGCGGCCGGGCGGATCCCCATGCCGGGCGCGTGGTGGGCGTGAGCGCACCCTCCGTCCCGTTCGCGGTCTGGATCTGGGCGGCCTTCGACCCGCTGCTGATCCTCGTCGCCGGCTATCTCGGCTGGAAGGCGGACCAGGCCGGCAAGATCTTCATCGCGGCCATCGCCGCGCTCGGCGTCAGCCTGCTCGCGGACTGGATCCTGACGTCGCTCGGCGTGCCGCTGCCGGCGCCCCTGTCCCGCACCGGCCCGATGCTGCTCCCCGTGCGGTCGGTCGCCGCGCTCGCCTGGGCCGCGCTCGCCTTTGCGGTCCATCGCGGCATGCGCCGCCGGTCCTGACCACGACGAAAGGCCGGGCAGGGCGCCCGGCCTTCCGCGATTTCCGCCTCCGCCGACCCTTACGGGGCGGAAGCCCGCTCGGGAGCGGCAGGCGCCAGCCGAATGCTCGGGACGGTCGCGGTCGCCGGCGAGTCGAGCCGGTTGATGCTGCCGGTCGCCAGAACGTCGCGACCGGGCTGCCCGTTCAGCGCATCGGTGTCGTAGAGCAGAAAGGCGAACAGCCCTCCCGCCACCACCACGCCGCCCATCAGAAACGCCACGAAGCTCGATCGCTCGTGTCCGTCGTCGTCGTAGGCCGTGAACCGATCGTCGTCACGCAACTCGAATTCGGGGATGGTGTTCCCCGCCATGTTGTCCGGGATATGAGCCATCGGATAACTCCTCTTGGCTGCTTTCGTACCGAGCCAACGCAGGTCCGGGCGAACGGTTTCACCGCATCTTCGCTTTCGGAAGCTTAGCGGGCCCATTGTCGCCCGAATTGGCATGCGACGCCTTCTGGCAGCTTGACTATTCAGCGCAGAACTCCGGCGTCGTCGTCGAACAACTTAGATAGTGGCTTGCGGGCCGGATGGACCGGCGGGGCCCACAGGACGGGCCGGACGGGGTCTCCCGTCGGCCGCACCGGGATGGAGGTTGACCCGCGGGACGCCAATTCCTTACCTGCGCCGAGCACGTGACGAGAGACGTATGAACGCCGCTGTCGACCCCAAGAAGCTGATCAAGGGCGCCATCGACGACTGGGAGGTCGTGGTCGGCATGGAGATCCATGCCCAGGTGACGAGCCGGTCGAAGCTCTTTTCCGGAGCATCCACCAGCTTCGGGGCCCCCCCGAACGAGCACGTCTCGCTGGTCGATGCGGCCATGCCCGGCATGCTGCCGGTGATCAATTCCGAATGCGTCGCCCAGGCCATCCGGACCGGGCTCGGCCTGAAGGCCCAGATCAACCTCCGGTCGGTCTTCGACCGCAAGAACTACTTCTACCCGGACCTGCCGCAGGGCTACCAGATCAGCCAGTACAAGAGCCCCATCGTCGGCGAGGGCGAGGTTCTGGTGGACATGCCGGAGGGCGATCCGATCACCGTCCGGATCGAGCGCCTGCATCTCGAGCAGGACGCGGGGAAGTCGATCCACGACCTGTCCGCGACCGAGAGCTTCGTCGACCTGAACCGCTCGGGCGTCGCCCTGATGGAGATCGTCTCCAAGCCGGACCTGCGCTCGTCGGAGGAGGCCAAGGCCTACGTCACCAAGCTCCGCACCATCCTGCGCTACCTCGGCACCTGCGACGGCGATATGGAGAAGGGCAGCCTGCGGGCGGACGTGAACGTCTCCGTGCGCCGCCCGGGCGAGCCGCTCGGCACGCGGTGCGAGATCAAGAACGTCAACTCGATCCGGTTCATCGGACAGGCGATCGAGCACGAGGCGCGGCGCCAGATCGCGATCATCGAGGACGGCGGCACGATCGACCAGGAGACCCGGCTGTTCGACCCGGGCCGCGGCGAGACGCGCTCGATGCGGTCCAAGGAGGAGGCGCACGATTACCGCTACTTCCCGGACCCGGACCTGCTGCCGCTCGAGTTCACCCAGGCCTATGTGGATGAGCTCGCCCGCCACCTGCCCGAGCTGCCCGACC
>JAQGJJ010000091.1 GCA_028290695.1 Enterovirga sp.
CTACTTCTCGTATTCGGCGGACCAGGCTTCCGCGACCTCGGTGCCCGTCGCGAACCAGACGTCCGGGAAGGTGCGGATAAAGGCGATCATCTCGCGGAGCAGCGCGATGCGGCCTGGCCGGCCGATCACCTGCGGGTGCATCACGAGGTCGTACAGGCCGCCCCAGCGGTAGATCTCGCGGAACTCGTCCTGGAAGACGGTCAGCATGTGGTCGTTGGTGAAGATCGGGCGCGGGTTCTTGATCGAGAACAGCGCGTAGGGCGCGTCGTCGAGGCTCCAGTGCCAGGGCAGCTCGATCGGCCCCTTCGAGCCGTCGGGCAGGGTGTGGCGGTAGGGATTGATGTGGTCGAGCAGCGATGAATCGTAGAGGAAATCGTGCTGCTGCAGCAACTTGAACAGCACGTCGTTGACCTCGCCGGCCGGGGAGCGATAGCCCTTCGGGACGACGCCGACGGTCTTCTTCAGGGCCTCGAGGCCCTTTTCCATCTCCTCGACGGAATCCTCGACGGAATCGCCCGCCCAGCGGTGGGAGTAGCTGTGGTGGCCGACCTCGTGGCCGCCCTTCACGATCATCTCGAGACGGCTGGTGTGGTTCTCGGCCGTCCAGCCCGGCACGAAGAACGTGCCCTTCACGCCGGCGTCCTCGAGCGTGTCGAGGATCTTCGGGACCCCGACCGTCGCCCCGTAGCGTCCCTGGCTGAGCACCCCCGGCCGGCGGGCGTTATCGGGATCGCGCGACGTCCAGAGCGTTTCCGCGTCGAAATCGAAGGTCAGCATCACGGCCACCCGGGCTCCGTGCGGCCATCTCACACTCATGTCGAACACGCGGCGCTCTCCTCTGCTAGCTCACGACAGGGCACGCGCCGCCTCGACGACGAGGGGCGCGAACTTCCGGCCGAATTCCACCGGCACCCATTCGGACAGCGATCCGGCGACGTGGATCGCCCCCAGGGGACGCCCGGAGCGATCCAGGATGGAGGCGGCGACGGCGATCTCGCCGATGAGGGCCTGCTCGGCCGCGAGGGCGTATGATCTCTCCCGCGCCTCCCGGACGGCCTGGCGGATCAGGTCGGGGTCGACGACCGTCTTCGGGGTGATCGGCCGCAAATCGGAGGCGGCGAGGATGGCCTCCATCTGCTCCTCGGGAAGTGCGGCGAGGCAGGCCCGGCCGCCGGAGGAGCAGAAGCTCGGAACGCGGCGGCCGAGGAGGGTTGCGTAGAATGTCTCGCGCTTGCTCTGCAGCCGGGCCGCGTAGACGATCTCGGTCCCGTCGAAGAGGCTGAGATCCACGCGCTCGTTGGAGGCGCGCCTGAGCTCGATGAGAACCGGAACGGCACGCTCCACCAGCCCGTTCAGGCGGAGATAATCGAAGCTGCGGTCGAGCACCCGGCGCCCGGGCAGCAGCCCACCTTCGGGGGCATGCTCCAGGTAGCCGCGCTTCAGGAACGTGTGGGCGATGCGCTGGGCGCCGCTCTTGGTGGTTCCGGCGGCCTTCGCGATCTCGCCCAGGGAGAGAGGTTTGCGGGTGTCGCCAAAGACCTCCAGCACATCGAGCGCCCGCATGACGGCCTGGATCGCAAGCCGATCCGATTCGGCCTCGGGGCTCTCACTCCCGGCGGCAAGAGGTTGTCCGGCGCTGCCGGACGGCTTGAGCCCGCGGCTTGGCAAGCTCAGGAGATCCGGGCGAGGAGGCCGGCGAGCAGGCGCCCGCGCTCAGCCAGGCTCGGAATGACGATGTGCTCCTCGAGCGTGTGCGGTCCTTCGCCCCGCGGCCCGAGTCCGTCGAGGGTCGGAATGCCGAGCGCGCCCGTGAAATTGCCGTCGGAGCCGCCGGCGGAATACTGCTTCGGGATCGCGAAGCCGAGGTCCGCCGCAATACCCTCCGCCAGGGCGTGCACAGCCAGATCCTGCTCGGAGGTGCTCCAGAGCGGGCGCCGTACGCCCTGTTCGAGGGACAGGCTCACCCTGGGATCGGTCGGCCCGAGCGCGGCGAGCCGGCGCTGGCCTTCCGCGAGCAGCGCCTCGGTCTTGGACATGTTCAGGATCTCGATCGACGCCGTGGTGGCGACGCAATTGACCCACTCGCCGCCGCGGACGACGCCGACGCTGAACGTGCTGTCCTCGCCCGTCATGCGGTCGATCGCGATGATCTGGTGGGCGATCTCCCGGATGGCGGAGACGCCCTCCGCGGGCCGCAGCCCGGCATGGCTCGGGCGGCCCGTCGCGGTCAGGCGATAGCGGGCGATGGCGTAGCGGCCGGTCACGACGCCGCCGTCGCGGCGCGCCGGCTCAGGCACCAGGACGACCTTGTGGCGGGCGGCTTCCCGCTCGATCAGCTCGCGCGTGGACGGGCTGCCGATCTCCTCGTCGCAGGTCAGCAGGAAGGTCACGGGCAGGTCCGTCGCGACGCCCTTCCGGGCCAGCGCCCGCATCGCGTGGAGCGCCAGGAAGGTGCCGCCCTTCATGTCGAAGAGGCCGGGCCCGTAGCAGCGATCGCCCTCGATGCGCCAGGGCAGGGCCTCGAGCGTGCCGAGCGGATGCACCGTGTCGAGATGGCCGAGGACCAGGATGCCCGGCGTGCCGGCCTTGGGATGCGGGAACCGCGCCCGGACGTTGTCGCCAAGACCCTGGCTGCCGGGAATGCGCTCGACGGTTGCGCCCGCCATGGCGAGATCGCGTGCCGCGACATCCATCATCCGGTTCACGGCGTTGGCGTCGTGGGTCGGACTTTCGGTCTCGACCCATCGCCTGAGGCCGTCGAGCATCTCGCCGGCCTCGAAGGACAGGTCCCGAAGGTCGAGCGCCGGCATCATGCGCCTGCCTCTGCGGCGTTGCCCGACATGGGCACGCCGAGATAGGCCTCGATGACGCGCGGATCGCGGACGACCTCCTGGGGCGGGCCCTCCGCGATCTTGGTCCCCGCTTCCAGGACATAGATCCAGTCGCAGACGCCGAGCACGGCTCGCATGTCGTGCTCGACGAGCCAGACCACGATGCCGCGCCGGCTGATGGCGCGCAGGCATTCCATCATGTCCTCGGTCTCGCTCGGGTTGAGACCGGCGCAGGGCTCGTCCGCCAGCAGGACCTTGGGGCGCGTCGCGAGCGCGCGGGCGATCTCGAGCTTGCGAAGGTTCCCGACCGGGAGCCCGCCCGACTTTCGGTCGGCAAGCTCCGTCAGCCCGGTCAGCGCCAGCACGTCATCAATGACGGCATCGACATCGCGCGGCCCCGGCACGCCATAGAGCGCGCCGACGCGCACGTTCTCGCGCACGGTGATCGCCGGAAACGGCTTCGAGATCTGGAACGCTCGGGCGATGCCGAGCTGGTTCAGCCGGTAGGTCGGCATACCGTCGACCCGCTCGCCGCGAAACCGGATCTCGCCGGAGGTGAGGGGGTAATAGGCGGTCACCATGTTGAACATGGTCGACTTGCCGGCGCCGTTCGGCCCGATCAGGCCGTAGATGCGGCCTTCATGCAGCTC
>JAQGJJ010000101.1 GCA_028290695.1 Enterovirga sp.
GGCGGGCCGGCTGCGCGGCCGGAGCCGCGGCACGGCCGCCGGATCGCTCCTGGAAGCGAAAATCGACGTCCTCCTGGAACTTACGGACTTGATCCTTCAGCTGCCGATTGTCGAATTGCAGTTGCTCGATCTGGCCCGACATCTGGCGCATCTGGCCTTCGAGCCGGTTCAACCGGACCACGAGATCAGCCGCGTCCTGCGCCCGCGCCGGCAGCACGAGGCCCGACAGGCTCACAAGCGCCGCAACCGCGAGTGTCGCGAAGCGAACCATAAGCACCTCCCTTCTGACAGCGGTCAGGCCCGCCCCCGTGGCGGCTCCGGCCGAGCCGGACCCGCCGCAGCGGAGCGCCTCAGGAGCCCGCGCCACCCTCGATCACCGTGACCGCGCGCCGGTTCTGAGACCAGCACGAGATGTCGTTGCAGACCGCGACCGGCCGTTCCTTGCCGTAGGAGACCGTGCGCATCCGCGAAGCGGTTATCCCGCGGGAGGCCAGGTAGTCGCGAACCGTCTGCGCACGCCGGGCGGACAGCGAGAAGTTGTACTCGCGTGTGCCACGCTCGTCCGCATGCCCTTCGATCAGGAAGGCGTTGCGCTGATACCGGGACAGCCACTGCGCCTGGCGGTCGAGCGTCCCGGTGGCGGTCGGGGTCAGGTCGGAGGAATCCGATTCGAAGAACACGCGATCGCCGACGTTGAGCACGAAGTCCTGCGCCGAGCCGGGCGTCGCCGCTCCGCCGCGGCCGCCGGCACCGCCCGCCCCGCCCATGCCGCCCATGCCACCGGCACCGTCGGCGAGCTTGTCGGGATCGGTGGAGCATGCAGCGGCAGCGAGCGCCAGGGACAGGGCGGCCGCGATCTTGAGGGGCCTTGCGCCTCGGAGGAGCGAGGACAACGACATCAGTGGAATTCCTTCACGCAATCCATTGTGGTCCCCAGGGCTAGCCACGGATGGTTAAGGGGGGGTTCCATCAACCTTGCTTCGTCACGCTCCCGCCGGGACTACGGCGGTGGGCGACACACCCGAGTTGATGGACCGTGAATGCGGCTCCCCTATGACGGACGAGGCATCCTCCTCGTCGTCACCGCCCGCCGGACAGCAATGGCGACCAGGTGGGATCGGACGCGAAAGACGGCGTCGGAACCTGCATCTCCACCTTGCCGGTGATGTCGATCATGTAGAGCTTGCCGCCGCCCTGCCCGCCCGGATCGCGGAAGATCACGAGGTACTGGCCGTTCGGCGCCCAGCTCGGCCCCTCGTTGTGGAACCCCTCCGTCAGGATGCGTTCGCCCGAGCCGTCCGGCTTCATGACGCCGATGGCGAAGCCGTTCGTGGTCTGCTTGGTGAAGCTGATGAGGTCCCCGCGCGGCGACCACGCGGGCTGCGAATAGGCGCCCTGCCCGAAGGAGACGCGGCGAGCCGCCCCACCGTCCGCACCCATGATGTAGATCTGCTGCTTGCCCCCGCGATCGGACTCGAACACGATCTGAGAGCCGTCGGGCGAGTAGTTCGGCGAGGTGTCGATCGCGTTCGTGTTGGTGAGCCGAACGGTCTCCTTGGAGCCGAGAGCGAGCCCGTAGATGTTCGAATTGCCGCCGTCCTGAAGGGCCAGCACGAGCCGGCGCCCGTCCGGGGCGAAGCGCGGGCTCGAGCTCATCTCGGAGAAGTTGCCGACCACCTGTCGGGTGCCGGTCTCGAGGTTGATGACCTGGACGCGCGGCTGCTGGCCGGGCGCTTGCGACATGAAGGCAATGTCCTGGGTCACCGGCGAGTAGCGCGGCGACACCGCGAGCGCGTCGCCCTGCGTCAGGTAGCGAACATTGGCCCCGTCCTGGTCCATCACCGCGAGGCGCTTGCGACGGTTCTCCTTGGGGCCGGACTCGTCCACGAAGGCGATGCGGGTGTCGAAGAAGCCCCCGACCCCGGTGATCTTCGTGTAGACGGCATCCGAGATGATGTGCCCGACCCGGCGGATGTTGGCTGCATCCGTCCCGTATTGCTGGCCCGCAACCTGCTGGCCGGCGACGAGGTCCCAGAGCCGGAACTCGGCCTTCAGCCGACCGGAGGCGTCGCGGGTCACGCGTCCGGCGACGAGCCCCTGAGCGCCCGTGCTCTTCCAGGCGGAGAAGTCCGGGGCGGCATCGAAGGCCGGCCGCTCCGGGAAGCGCGCCTTGTCCAGAATGGTGAAATAGCCCGACCGCGACAGGTTCGCGCCGATGATGCCGCTGACCCGCAGGCCCGTGTCGCCCTCGCCGCCGAAATCGGCAACCGCGATCGGGATGGGCTGGAAGTTGCCGCGCCGCACGTCGATGACGAGCTCCGACCGGGCGGGACCGGTGAGAACCGGTCCGCCCCCGAGGGCGAGGCCGGTGGCGATGATCGAGCGGCGTGTGATGGTCGGCATGGTGGGCTCGGGGATGTTCACCAGCCCGCTGCGCGGGCGCAGCCCTGCGGGCGAGGCGGGGTGGAGAGGGTCGGCCGTCAGACCGCGCGGGGATCGAAGTTCACGAGCAGATCACGCCAATCGGCATAGAAGGGCTGGAACTGCGACGGGATCTTGAGCGGAGCGCAGCGGCGCGTCGCACGAGTCGCGCTGTCAGCCACGCTCCGGAAAAGCTGATCGCCGGACATGTTCGTCACCACGGGCTCCCCGGCGAGGGTGCCGTCCTGGTTCAGCTTCACCCGTACCGTCGGAACCGGCGGCCGGTCGGCGGACTGGGCCGCGATCGGCACCTGCCAGCAGCGATGCAGTTGCTCGCTGAGCAGCCCGACGAGCTGGTCGCGCTGGCTGGGGTTCAGGCGCTGCGCCGTGCCCGCCGCGGTTCCGAGCGAGGCGGTGCGCTGCACCTCCCGGCCCGTCGCGCCGGAGGATTGCGACGCCTCCTTGGAGGCCAGCAGCGCCCGGATGTCGCCCGGGCTGAACTTGTCGGCCGCCTCGGCCTGCCTGCGGGCCTTCGCCTCCGCATCGGCCTTGGCCTTGGCCTGCGCGAGAGCCTTGCTCTTCGCCTCGGCCTCAGCCTTCGCTTTCGCGTCGGCGATCTCCTTGCGCCGTTCCGCATCCGCCAGGGCCTTCATCTTGGCCTCGAGCTCGTCCTTGGCCTCCTCGTCGGCCTTGGCCTTGGCGAGCGCCCTCGCCTTGGCGTCAGCCTCGGCCTTTGCCTTGGCCTCTGCCAGCTCCTTGCGGTGCTCCGCCTCCGCCTTGGCCCTCGCCTCGGCCTGGGCTTTCGCCTTTGCGGCTTCGACCCGCGCCTTTTCGAGCGCCTCGGCCTCCTGCTGTTCCGCCACCTTCTGGGCCTCGGCAGCCTTGGCCTCGGCGGCCCGGGCCGCACTGGCTCGCGCCTCTGCCGCAGCCGCCTTCGCGGCCGCTGCCTTCGCGGCTTCGATCTTGGGATCCGGCTTCGGTGGCTCGGGGCGGGGCGGGGGCGGTGCGCTCGCGGCCTCCGTTTCGGCTTCCGCGATCTTCACCTCGGCCGGGCGCTTGGGCGGCGCGGGCGCGTCCAGCTTCGCCTCGCCCGGATCGCGCTCCTGCCGGGTGTCGGCGACACGGTCCGCCCGGGGCTTGGCGTTGGGCAGGACCTTGGCGGCCTGGCGCTCGCCCTTCGTCATTTCCGAGAACTGATTGTCGGTCAGGATCTCGACCGGGATGCCCTCGTCCGCGTTCGGCAGCTTGCTGGACGAGAAGCCGACGATCGCAGCCGCCAGCAGCGCGCCATGCAGGCCCGCCGAGACCCAGGTGCCGGGCTCCGACCGGTTGAACGGGATGCGCACCTTCGGACGGCTCGCGTCTACTTCCGGTCCGGCTCGGTCACGAGGGCGACCCGCTTGAAGCCGCCCGACGTCACGATCGCCATGACCTGCGCCACGCGCCCGTAATCGACGCGCTTGTCCCCCCGCACGAAGACGCGCTCCTCGGCGCCGCTCTTCGCGAGTTGGCCGATGCGGGACACGATCTCGTCGTCCTTCAGCTCGCTCTCCGCGAGGTAGACTTGTCCGGTCTGCCGGATCGACAGCATGATCGGCTTCTGGTCGACGTTGAGCTGCGCGGCCTTGGTCTGGGGCAGGTCGAGCGGCACGCCGACTGTCATCAGGGGTGCGGCCACCATGAAGATGATCAGCAAAACCAGCATGACGTCGATGAACGGCGTCATGTTGATTTCGTTGATCGCGCCGCCGCGCCGGGGGCGCCGCCGGCGGCTTCCGTGGCCACCGGCCGCTGGCATTCCCATCGCCATCGGATGTTCCTCAGGCGGCGAGCGCGACGCGCTCGTCAATCTGGCGCGACAGGATCGCCGAGAACTCGTCCGCGAAGCCCTCGAGACGGCTCTGTGCCTTGCCGACCTGCGACTGGAGCTTGTTGTAGGCGAGCACCGCCGGGATGGCCGCGAACAGGCCGATCGCGGTCGCAAACAGCGCTTCGGCGATCCCGGGCGCGACCACGGCGAGGCTCGTGTTCTTGGACGCGGCGATCGACGTGAAGGCGGTCATGATGCCCCACACGGTGCCGAACAGCCCGATATAGGGGCCAGCCGAGCCGATGGAGGCGAGGAAGACGAGGCGCGAATCGAGACGCTCGACCTCCCGCTGGATAGTGACGTCCAGCACCTTGTCGATGCGCTGGGAGAGGCTGGCGATCTGCCGGCCCGAACCCTCGAAGGAGCGCTTCCACTCCCGCATGGCCGCGACGAAGATCGCCGGCAGGCCGTTGCCGGGCTTGTCCTGCAAGGACCGATACAGCTCGTCGAGCGACTGCCCGGACCAGAACACGCCCTCGAACCGGTCCATGTCGGCTTTGGCGCGCCGGAACATCAAAGTCTTGTCGATGATGATGGCCCAGCACCAGATGGAGGCGGCCAGAAGACCGAGCATCACCGCCTTGACGACGGGCGAGGCGCTCAGGAACAGGCCCCACAGCGACAGGTCGTGCGCAACGGGAAGAGCGTCGGCCGGGTTCATTCTCGACATATCCTCGTGAGCGGCTGGCCCGACAGGTCAGCTCGGTTCGTCGAAAGATCTCGGGCAGAGCATCTCTCGGTGTTCCGCAAATCTGTCGAAAGTAAGAGCGGCCTGCCGTGGAGGTGTCAGCGATCCACTTAACACATTGGCAGGGTTAAGGGTCGGTTACCTCGCCGCGCGGGCGCTGCGCTGCCGGATCGCGATCATCGGCCCGAGCGGCAGGAGCCCGTCGCTGCGCCCGAGCGCGGGGGCGTAGAGCGCCGAGATCGACCCGTCCAGGAACAGCGCGTCGGGACAGCCCAGCGCGTCCCGGAACAGGCGCGCGAAGGCGCCAAACGAGACCGCCTCCTCCGACACCGCCAGGAGCACGGTGTGGCCGCCGTCCCGCACCCCGACGCCGTTTCTGACCTTTCGCGACGGCCCCTCGTCCGAGATCTTGGGGTGCAGCTTGCCGTCGATCACCAGCATCGGGCCCGATTGCGTGGCGAGGTCGGGTCTCGGCTTCGGCCTCCGGCGCAGAAAGGCGCCCGTCTCGACCACCGCGGCCCGCCCCTTCTCGACGAGAAAGATGCCGTTCGGCTTCAGGTGGAAGTTCCCGTGGCCGCTGGCCGTGTTCGCGGCCTTCAGCTCATGCCCGTCCTCGACATAGAGACCCACCGGCGCGAGGTCGCGGTCGTACATGCCGGCATTTGTGGCGGCCAGCAGAGGCCGCCCGCCCTGCGCGGCTTCGAGCCGGCGGAAGTTTCCGTAGGGCTCGCCGTCCGGCCCCTTCCAGAACAGGGCGATCTCGTGCCGGCGCAGATCGGCCGTGCACACGACGTAACCGGCACCCTCGTGGCTCACCTTGCGGCAGACCGGCTCCTCCGCCGGTGTCTGGGCCGGTGCGGCCGAAACGGCGGCCGGCCAGGCCGCGGCCTGCAGCAGCGTGGCGAGAAGAAGCAGGATCCGCAGCATCTCAGCCCTCCGTGACCGGCAGGAGGCGGCGGAGTTTCTCCGGCAGCCGCACCGGCCTGCCGCCTGCCAGAACCGCCACCTGCACATCCGCGGCCAGCAGAACCGTGCCGTCGCGCAGGATCCGCTGGCCCATGCGGAGCGAAGCGCCCCGCACCTGGCTCGTTCGCGTCTCGACCGTCACGAGATCGTCCATCCGGGCGGGCCGGAGGTAGTCCAGCGTCATCCGTCTGACCGCGAAGATGATGCCGCCGCTCTGGCCGTGGAGGGCGGACTGGTCCAGCCCGGCCGAGCGCAGCAGCTCGGTGCGGCCGCGCTCGAGGAACCGCAGGTAGCTGGCGTGGTAGACGACGCCGGAGAAATCCGTGTCCTCGTAGTACACCCGGACGGGCAGGAGATGCGCGCCCATCAGGATCGCGGCAGCTCGACGAGCACGATCTCGGGCGGCACGCCGACCCGGATCGGGGCGATGCTGCAGCCGAGACCGCCGGACACGATCAGGTCGGATTGCTCCCGCACGTGCCCGTAGGCGTAGCGGTTGTCGAAGCGGGACGGAACGACGGGCGAATAGCCGAACAGCCTCACCTGGCCGCCATGGGTGTGACCGCTGAGGGTGAGCGCGATGCGGCCCGGCACGCGGGCAAACACGTCGGGCTCGTGCGCCATGAGAATGGCGGGGGCGCCCTCCGGGATCTGGGCCAGCGTGGCCGGCAGGTCGTCCACCCCGGCCCTGGTTGCGCGGCCCTGCCGCAGAGCCTCGGCATAGGCGATCTGGTCGCCGAGCCCGGCGAGCCAGAACGCGCGCCCGTCCTTCTCCAGTCGGACAGCCTCGTTCTGGTAGACCCGGATGCCGGCCGCTTCGAGCGCCAGGCCGGCGGCAGGCTTTCCCGTGCCGGGGACCTGCATGCGGGGATCGTCCCACCAGTCGTGATTGCCGAGCACGGCGTGGATGCCGAGCGGCGCCACGAGCCCGGCCAGGGCTCCGGCCCACTCGACCGGCGGGACGACGCCGGTCGTGACCCGCATGCCGGCCACGTAATCCCCGAGGAGCAGCACGATGTCCGGCCGCAGCGCGTTGGCGCGCTCGACGATGCTCCGGATGTGCCGGACGCCCATCCAGGGCTCGCAGGCATGGAGGTCGGCGATCACGGCCGCCCGCAGCGCCGGTCCCCCGCGCCACGCCGCCGGTGCCACCGCATAGGGCGTCACGACGAGCCGCTGCGGCTCGACCGCGACCGCGTAACCGGCGCCGGACAGGCCCGCGAAGGCGCCCGCGCCCAGGCCGCGCACGAGGCCGCGACGGGTGACGAGCGGACGCGTCCGGGGCGCCCGGGGCGCGGCTTCGTCGAACATCGCCGTTCCCCGCTCAGCCATCCTGGCCCTCCGGAAACAGCCCGAACTGGGAGGCCGGGTCGCGGGTCGGCTCCGGCAGCCCGATATGCCGGAAGGCATGCGCGGTCAGGAGGCGCCCCCGCGGGGTGCGCTGGACCATGCCGCGCTGGATCAGGAACGGCTCGATGATCTCCTCGATCGCGTCGCGCGGCTCGGACAGCGCCGCCGCGATCGTTTCCACCCCGACCGGGCCGCCGCCGTAGTTGCGGGC
The DNA here is from genome assembly GCA_028290695.1 of Enterovirga sp. Taxonomy (GTDB): domain Bacteria; phylum Pseudomonadota; class Alphaproteobacteria; order Rhizobiales; family Beijerinckiaceae; genus Enterovirga. The sequence continues at coordinate 7,507 of JAQGJJ010000101.1, forward strand.
GATCATGGTCAGGTACTTACGGTCCATCTGGTCGAGCCCGGCGGCATCGACGTCGAGGAGCCGCAGCGCCCCGTCCGCGATCTCGCGCGTGATGCGGTCGAAGCCGTCCACCAGCGCGAAATCGCGCACCCGCCGGAGCAGGCGCCCGGCGATGCGGGGCGTGCCGCGGGAGCGGGCCGCGATCTCGCGCGCCCCGTCCTGGGCGATGCCGATGCCGAGCACGCGCGCCCCGCGCGTCACGATCAGCTCCAGCTCGTCCGTGTCGTAGAATTCGAGCCTGATCGGGATGCCGAAGCGGTCGCGCAGCGGCGTCGTCAGAAGGCCGGCCCGGGTCGTCGCGCCGACCAGCGTGAACTTCGGCAGGTCGATCTTCACCGAGCGCGCCGCCGGCCCCTCCCCGATCATCAGGTCGAGCTGGTAATCCTCCATGGCCGGGTAGAGGATCTCCTCCACGGCCGGGTTCAGCCGGTGGATCTCGTCGATGAACAGGACGTCGCGCTCGTCCAGGTTGGTGAGTTGCGCGGCGAGGTCGCCGGCCTTGGCGATCACCGGTCCGGAGGTGGAGCGGAAGTTCACGCCGAGCTCCCGCGCCACGATCTGCGCCAGCGTCGTCTTGCCGAGGCCGGGCGGCCCCACGAAGAGCACGTGGTCGAGCGCGTCGCCGCGGCCCTTCGCGGCCTCGATGAACACGCCGAGGTTCTTGCGGGCCGCCTTCTGGCCGATGAACTCGGCGAGCGACAGCGGCCGCAGCGACGCGTCGGGGTCGTCGCCGCGGCGCTCCGGGCTGACCAGGGTCTTCTTGGGCGATGCGGCCATGTGCGTGCCCATTACGCCGTGACGCGAGCGAAAGTCACGCGAGTGCGGCCGCGGCGAATGGGAACCGGCGAACGGAGCGGGCGATCCCGGCAAGCCGATCCCCGGCAGGCGAGCGCCCGCGCCCGTCGCCTCCGGCGGGCTGGCGGCTCGCGTCGGAGCCGCCGGGAAGCATCGAGGGGACGCGGGACGCCGCGGAACCTCAATGTTTTCAAAAGCCGGTTCCCCGGCGTCCCGCGGCAAGAGCGTCGCCGCCCCTGC
>JAQGJJ010000137.1 GCA_028290695.1 Enterovirga sp.
GGCAGATAGAGGATACCGAAATCCGTCGTCGCGGGCGGGCTCACGTATTTCCGGCAGATCTTGGCGCCCTCGAGCTTGACGCGCGTCTCCAGCCCCTTCAGGGCGGCCTCGACGCCAATCGGATCGGCGCGGTCGGACGCATCGAGCAGGCGCTCGTAATCCTCGATCGGGAACTTGGCGTCGATCGGCAGCCAAACGCTCTCGCCCTCGCCCTGCCCGGGCAGCCGGACGGCATACTCGACCCGCTCGCCGGAGCCCTTCACGGTCTCGACGTTGCGGTCGAACTGCTCGGCGGTGAGGACCTGGTCCAGCAGATTGCCCAGCGACACCTCGGCCCAGGTGCCGCGCGTCTTCACGTTGGTCAGGACCCGCTTCAGATCGCCGACGCCGGTGGCCAGCGACTGCATCTCGCCGACCGAGCGGTGCACGCGCTCGAGGTGCTCGCTCACCGTCTTGAACTTCTCTCCGAGCCGCTCCTCGAGCGTGCCCTGCAGCTTCTCGTCGACCGTGCGGCGCATCTCCTCGAGCTTGGCGGCGTTGTCCGTCCGCAGCGTCTCGAGCTTGCCCTCGACCGTGCGGCGCAGGTTCTCGTTGGCCTCCGCGTTCGACTGCACCAGCCGGTTGATGGTGGTGACGACCCCGTCCAGCCGCTCCTTCTGGGCCGCTCCGCCCTTGTCCAGGTTGGCGCCGACGAGTTCGCCGAGCGCCGTGAGCTGGCGCAGGACCTCCTCGCGAAGCGCCTTCGCGCTCTCCTCGCCGTCGCGCCGCATCTCGACGAGCCGGCGCTCGTTGGCTTCGCCGAGGGTGCGGACCTGCACCGTGACCGCATCGGCCTTCTCGGCCTGCGAGGTGCCGAGCCGCCCGATCGTGCCGCCCAGCGTCTCCCCGAGACGGGCGAGGGCGTCCTGCACCTCGCCGCGCAGGTCCTTAGCCTGGGCGCCGGTTTCGTCGCGGCCCCGCCTGAGGTCGTCCGCGAGGGCGGTCCGCAGCGTCCCGAGGTCGCCCCGCAGGTCGTCCACGGCATCCCGCAGCAGGGGGTCGGCCGCGATGCGGGGCCGGAAGGCCGCGAGGGCGGACAGGGCGGTCGTCGCGCAGCCCAGCGCGACGGCGAGCCAGAGGGGGTCGAATTGCATCGGCGTTCACGAATCGTTCGCCCGGCACGCTAGCAGGGCGGTGACGCCCGGGCCACGGCGGGAGCCGCCTCGTCCACCGGACATCCGGCCGGCCTGCGACCGCAGCGGCGCCAGGTGCCCGGATGAAAAACAACCGAGCGGCGGATCGGGGGAACGGCCTGCGTTCGGCGGACTTGAGGGCGCGCCGGGGCACTCTCCGGCAGGGTGACGCCGAGCCGCGAGATCGCCGCATGGACCTGACGAGACGTGCCGTCGCCCTGGGACTGCCGGCCTTCGGGGCCACCGCCTGCTCGCCCCTGGGCACCTTTCAGGCGCTCACCCCCCGGGACAGTGGCGTGACCAGGGTTGCGAGCGCCTCCTACGGGCCCGATCCGCGCCAGGGCCTCGACCTCTATGCCCCGTCCGGGCAGGCCGGGCCGCTGCCGGTCGCCGTGTTCTTCTACGGCGGCTCATGGAAGACGGGCTCGCGGACCGAATACGCCTTTGTCGGCCATGCGCTGGCGGCGCAGGGCTTCGTGGTCGCGGTGGCGGATTACCGCCTCTACCCCCAGGTGCGTTTTCCGGCCTTTCTCGAGGACGGCGCGGAGGCCGTGCGCTGGGTGCGGGAGAATGCCGCCTCCTTCGGCGGCGACCCGCGGCGCATCGTGCTCGTCGGGCATTCGGCGGGCGCCTACAACGCCGCCATGCTGGCGCTGGACGGGCGCTATCTCCGGCGCGCCGGCGTGGATCCGCGGGCGATCCGGGCCTTTGCGGGCCTGTCCGGTCCGTACGACTTCCTGCCGTTCGACGACCCGACCACGGTTGCGGTGTTCGGCGAGGCGCCCGATCCGGCCGCCACCCAGCCGATCCGGTTCGCGCGCCCGGGCGTGGCGGCCTTTCTGGCGACCGGAGACCAGGACGCGACGGTCCGGCCCCGCAACACCGCCGTGCTGGCGGAGCGGCTCCGAGCCGCCGGGGCCCGGGTCGCGGAGCGCGTCTATCCGGGCCTCGACCACAAGGACACGCTGCTCGCCCTGTCGGTCCTGCTGCGGGGCAAGGCCCCGCTTCTGGCCGAGATGACGGCGTTTCTCCATGCCGCCACCGACCCGCCTGCCTCCGGGGACGCCCGGGCGGCGCCCCGGCGCAGCGGCTAGTCCCTCAGCTCCGCGGCCAGGGCGTCTCGGCGACCGGCGTGAGCGGGCCCTTGCCGGCGAACCAGGACAGGAGGTTGTCGACAACGAGCTGCCCCATGGCCCGGCGGGTCTCCACGGAGGCCGAGCCGACATGCGGCAGGAGCACGACGTGGTCCATCCCGACCAGCTCCGCCGGAACGCGCGGCTCGTCCGTAAACACGTCGAGGCCGGCCGACAGGATCGTCTTCGACCGCAGCGCCTCGACCATCGCGGGTTCGTCCACCACGCTGCCGCGCCCGACATTGACGAAGATGCCGGTCGGGCCGAGCGCCCGGAACACCTCGGCATTCACGATGCGGTTCGTCTCGGCCGAGCCGGGCGCGACCGAGACCAGCACGTCCACGGCCTCGGCCAGCCCCACCAGGGTCGGATAATACGCGTACGGGACGTCCGCCTGCCGGGTGCGGCCGTGATAGGCGATCTCGACCCCGAAGCCTTCGAGCCGCCTCGCCACGGCCTTGCCGATGCGGCCGAGCCCCAGGATGCCGACCTTCCGGCCGCGCAGCGTCGCGGTGAGCGGATAGGCCTTGTCCAGCCACTTGCCGGCCCGCAGGTAGCGGTCGGCCTGCGGCAGTTGCCGCACGGTCGCGAGCAGCAGGCCGACCGTCAGGTCGGCGACCTCGTCCGTGAGGACGTCCGGCGTGTTGGTCACCATCACGCCGCGGCGCGCCGCCTCCCCGGCATCGATGTAATCGTAGCCGACCCCGAAGCTGGACACGATCTCGAGCTTGGGAAAGCGGTCCAGGAAGGCCGCGTCGACCCTGGTATGGCCGCCGAGCGCGACGCCGCGGACGCCCGGTCCGACCTCGCCCATGAACGCCTGCAGGTCGGGCGCCGTCCAGCCCTTCAGGAGATCGAAGCTGCCGGCCAGGCTGTCGATGACGTGCGGCGGCATGGGCGCCGGCATGAGGACCTTGATGTCGTGCAACGTTTCCTCCTGGACGGCGGCAGCGGGCCGGACGGCCGCCGCCCGATCACTCGCCGCGCGCACTCATACGCGATCGGATGAGCTTGGCCACGTCCTGTGGTTTGGCGATCCGGGTCGCCTTCACGGCGCGGGAGCCGCATTCGGAGCACCGGAAGCGCCGGGTCAGCCGGACCAGCGGCTGCTCGAGAACCTCGGAGGCGGGCAGCTCCGCGGTCCGTCCGCAGCTCAGGCATTCCACGGCGATGACCGGGGCCGAAAGCCCGGGTGGCTGCCGCTCGTCCTCGCCCGTCATGGGCGGCATCGGCTCACCGCGCCCCGCAGGAGTCAAGTCCGGGGCTCGCGCCGCGCGTGGCCGAAAGCATGAGAGCGGCACAACTTCCGGAAGCTCCGAGAGCCGTGCTACGCCTGTCGCATAAGAGAAGCCGCGCCCGGCACCGGGACGCGGTCGTCAGGGAGAGAGCGACGCATGGCATCGGTCACGATCCGTGACGTGCAGAAGGCGTTCGGCGCGACCCGCGTGATCCACGGCGTGTCGGTGGACATCCGGGACGGCGAGTTCGTCATCCTGGTCGGCCCGTCCGGCTGCGGAAAATCCACCCTGCTTCGCATGATCGCCGGGCTGGAGAACATCTCCGGCGGCGAGATCCGCATCGGCGAGCGCGTCGTGAACGACGTGCCCCCGAAGGAGCGGGACATCGCCATGGTGTTCCAGAACTACGCGCTGTATCCGCACATGACGGTGCGCGACAACATGGCGTTCAGCCTGATGCTGGCCAAGCAGCCGAAAGCCGTGGCCGACGAACGCGTGCGCAAGGCGGCCGACATCCTGGGCCTGGGCGACCTGCTCGATCGCTATCCACGCCAGCTCTCCGGCGGCCAGCGGCAGCGCGTGGCCATGGGCCGCTGCATCGTGCGCGACCCGCAGGTCTTCCTGTTCGACGAGCCGCTGTCCAACCTCGACGCCAAGCTGCGCGTGCAGATGCGCACCGAGATCAAGGAGTTGCACCAGCGGCTCAAGACCACCACCGTCTACGTGACGCATGACCAGATCGAAGCCATGACGATGGCCGACAAGAT
>JAQGJJ010000171.1 GCA_028290695.1 Enterovirga sp.
GCCTTCGCGATCATGTCGCCAATTTCAGTGTCGCCATTCGCCGAGATGGTGCCAACTTGGGCAATCTCGTCCGAGGATGCGACCTTCTTCGCCCGGCCTTCGATGTCCTTCACGACGGCCAGGACCGCGAGGTCGATGCCGCGCTTCAGGTCCATCGGGTTCATGCCAGCCGCGACCGACTTGGCGCCCTCACGGACAATCGAGGCGGCGAGCACCGTCGCCGTCGTGGTGCCGTCGCCGGCCATGTCGCTCGACTTGGAGGCCACTTCGCGCACCATCTGGGCGCCCATGTTCTCGAACTTGTCGCCAAGCTCGATCTCTTTCGCGACCGTCACGCCGTCCTTCGTGATGCGCGGGGCACCATAGGACTTCTCGATGACGACGTTCCGGCCCTTGGGACCGAGCGTGACTTTAACGGCATTGGCGAGAAGTTCGACGCCGCGCAGCATCTTGTCGCGAGCGTCAGTTGAGAATCTTACGTCTTTGGCGGGCATGTGATGACCTCAGAGTGGGAGTGAATGGGGGAGCGGCGCTTACGCGGCCTTCGCGAGAGCCGGCTGACCTTCGATGATGCCCATGATGTCGGACTCCTTCATGATGAGGAGGTCTTCGCCATCCACCTTGACCTCGGACCCGGACCATTTCCCGAACAGGACACGGTCGCCGGCCTTCACGTCGAGGGCGTTGATCTTGCCGTTCTCGTCGCGGGCGCCGGGGCCGACGGCGACGATCTCGCCCTCCTGGGGCTTCTCCTTGGCGGTATCCGGGATGATGATCCCACCCTTGGTCTTCGCTTCGCCCTCGATACGACGGACGACGACGCGATCATGCAGCGGACGAAAGTTCATCAGAGCCTCCAATGTGCTGGGTGTGGGTGCGGGCGCTCATTAGCGCCGCTCGCATCCGGCAGCCGCTCCAGCGAGCAAGGCCGCGGCTCCCGTTTAGCACCCTGACCGGCCGAGTGCTAGTGAAATCGGGCGCCTAGTTCTTGGTCCGGACTGCTAGAACTTCAACCTCCGATGGGATGACGGAAGCATAGGAGCTTTTCTCCGGAGCCGAAGCGCGGGTAGGCGCCACAATCGATCCCGACCTAGTCGTGGATTGCTCCTTGCCGCTTCTTGGTCTCTCTCATGCTCACAACGATCGGCACGATAAAAATTTGCCCGGCTTGCGTCTGAATCCCTCGCTAGATCAAAAAAATCTTAGTACGACAGGCGCTGTCGTAGGCGGTCGGGAGCTCGACCCGGCACACATGTTTCTGGAACGAGCAGAGTAGGCCCACGTGGAGGCGAGTGTCGCCCGTCGCATTCGAGGTCGCGGCCGTCAGTTGACGTACCCCCTGTACGGATGCATGTCCGCCGCCTCAGGAAGGCACAGTTCTGGGCGCGGCCGAGGCGCTTTTCAGTTTCGGTTGCCCCTTGATTGCGCTGGCGGGTAGGCCGCTTTGGTCTCGTCCTGCAGCAGTTCTTCCGCCGTAAGCCAGTATCGATTCTCTTGCCCCTCCGGGCATCCATCACGTTCCCACATCCCGTAGGCAGTCTCCCGTATCCGCTGCTCCAGGTGGGCAGCGTTTTCGTGCTGCTTGTCGTCCGGGGGATTCAACAGTTCGGCCATAGCTCAGTCCTTCGATTGCAAAGTTCGTTCAGGGTAGAAGCCAGCGGAGCAGGTCCCGCGCGACCATTATGGCAGTGGCCGCAGCCGTCGCCTCGACCATGAAGATCACGGAGCCGAGCCAGAGGGGCGTTATCATCCACCATCTCCAGGCGATGACCTTCCGGAGCCGTAGGATAACGAGGACCGCCTCGACGCCGATCAGCCCGGGCAAGACCAAGGCAAGCGGGTTCATCCGAGAATTCCCGTTTGCCCTGCCTCTTCGTTCGCCGTCACCGAGGTGACGTCTAGATGAACTGGATTGTGCAGAGTGTTGGCAACGGGCGACCACAGGACGGCATGCTTCACCAGCCCGTCCAGCACCATCCGAGACGCGTCGGCCTCGATCCGGACGGATACGCGAATTGCCTCGAACCCAATCGTCCTCGAACTGAGGTTGCCGGAGCCCCAGACGGCCGATTTGTTGATGTCGGACGCGAGGTCAACTTCCAGCGCTCGAATGGGGATCCTTTGAGCGACAGCATGCGCGTGGATGCCGACGGCCAGGCACGAACCGAACGCGGCGAGCAGCGCCTCCAAGGCGTTCGGAGCGACGGCTTCGCCGTCCAGTCCGGCCAGTTCGTCCTCCATCACCCGCTGTGGAGGAAGGTCGCGAATGTAATTCAACTGACGCAGGCGTCCTTCCGCTACCGTCCGGCATCTGAGTGTTCGGAAGGCTGCGGGAGCGGCCCTTCCGCCTTCCTGTCTTGGAACGCCTGCATCATCGGCCGGTTGGGTCATGGGTTGCCCCTCAAGGCTCCGGCCTGGGCAGCGGGCCAACATGTCTCGGGGCACCTTACGGCGATGCCGCTCGGGCCACTCGCCCGAATGAAAATCATAGGGCATCGCTGAACCGGCCGGCGAAGCAAGTTCGGGGGTTCGGAATGCAGAAACAGTGTGCAGCCGGCTGATGCTCGACTGGGACGATCTTCGCTACTTCCTCGCGCTCGCTCGCCATGGCAGCCTGTCGTCCGCCGCCAAGGCTCTGCATGTGGCCCAGTCTACGGTCGGGCGAAGACTGACCTCGCTTGAGGCAAGCCTAGGGGTTCGGCTCCTGAACAGGACGCCTGACGGCTACGTGCCCACGCTCGCAGGCCAGGAGCTCCGCCTGAAGGCTGAACGCTTGGAAGCGGAGGTCCTCACGGTCGAGCGGGACATCAGCGGACGCGACACACAACTCAGCGGCCTGGTTCGCATCACCTGCGTGGAGACGGTCGCAGCCCATATTCTGGCACCCTGTTTCGCGGCGCTGCAGAGAGCGCATCCGGACATCGTGATCGAACTGATCCCGAACTCCCGCGAACTCAGCTTGGCGATGCGCGAGGCGGACATCTCGGTGCGACTGACAGTCCCCGAGCAACATGACCTAGTCGTCCGGCGCATCGGGAGCGTCGCGTTCGGCCTCTACGCAAGCTCTGGTTATCTCAAGGAACGCGGCGAACTCGCCATGGACGATGGCTGTCCGGGGCATTCGCTCATTACCCAGCTCGGCGATGATCATGAAATGACGCAAACCGCTTGGCTGACCGACCTCGCGCCGCGTGCCCGCGTGGCGATGCAGACGAGCAGCCACGAAGCGTCCGTCCTCGCGGCGGCCCACGGCGGCGGGTTGGCGTGCTTGGCGTGCTTTCGCGCCGACACTCAGTCCGGCCTCGCCCGCATCGAGGCCCCGACCGAGCCGCCGCGTGCCACGCTCTCCCTCATCGTCCATAAAGACAACCGCGACATTCCCCGCATCCGGGTAGCGCTCACACACATCACCGAATCCGTGCGGAAGATGAGGGAAGTGTTGGACCCGGAGACGGCGACCTAGGCTTGCTTCGTTCGCCCATGAGGGATCATGAGCAAGCTTCCGTACCCCTGCCCCTAGGCATAGGTGCATACTTGGTCACCGATTTAGCTTGGGCCGAATTCCACCGAGGTGGCTTACAGCAGACTGCCTGGCGGGACGCGCCGCAAACTGGGCAATGCATCCTGCTGAGCGCCACCTAGGACGGTTCGATGTCAGACATCCGCGTGCCCGACGACCTATGGGCGACAAACATGATGCCGGAGGGCGTGCTGGAACGCTGGCTCGTTCCCGACGGCGACTCGGTTCGTGCCGGAACTCCTTTGGCGATGGTCAGGATTGAAGGCGCCCTGCACGAGATCATTTCGCCGGTCGCAGGTCTGCTCAGGGTGAGCGTGGGATCGGGTCAGATGATCGAGCCAGGGTCCGTGGTCGCGCAGCTGGAACTTGGATCCGACGGACCACGGAACTTCGTTTGAGCCCTGGCAGTGAGTTCTCATGATACGCGGCATCTTCCTCAGCGCCATCGTTCTGGCGTTATCTCAGCCGGGCCTCGCCCAGGAGGGGCGCGAACAGCGAGGCTTGCTGTTCGTGCAGACGAACTGCGCTTCGTGCCACGCGGTTCGCCGGGCCGACGCCAGCCCACTGGCGGCCGCACCGCCGCTGCGCGACCTGCATAAGCGCTACCCAGTCGCCGAACTCGCAGAGTCCTTTTCGGAAGGCATCATGACGGGACATCCCACGATGCCGGAATTTCAGCTCGATGGCGCTCAGATCGGGGACTTGATCGCCTATCTCGAAACGCTCGAACGGTGACCTGCAGGTGGCCGCGCGGCACGCCCCAGTGATCGTCTTCCCCAATGTCATAGGCCGCGAACTGAACCGAGCGAGGCTCAGCTAAGTCGCACGCTCGTCGAGGGCCGGCTCCGGGCGAGGTTCACCTACGAGCCCGTCGATGGTTCCGGCCGCCTCATGCATTTCGCACGAGCCGTCGCTCGGCGACGGGGCATAGGGCGGGGATGCTAAGCGGCTGGCGGGGTCCGCTCGGCAAGCGCAGCCCGTACTGCTCTGCTCAACTCGTCCACCTTTCCTGACTGCTCCCGTAGAACGCCTTCCAGGTGCTCCGACCGGATACGGTCAAGTTTCTCGTGGAGGGACATGATCTCTACCTCGGCCTTCAGGTTGATCTCGTAATCCAAGCTCGCGGCCAGCCGATCTCGCGCAGCTTGCCGGTTTTGCGACATGAGGATGACCGGCGCCTGAAGGGCAGCTACCATCGATAAGATGAGGTTGAGGAATATGTACGGATACGGATCGAAACCCCCGCCCGCCTTCGCGAGGACGACGGTGTTCACGATCACCCATCCGGCCAGCATCCCCGTGAAGACGAGGATGAAGCTCCACGATCCACCGAGTTGGGCCACCCGATCGGCAAGACGCTCCCCGAACGACTGGCTCTCCGCGACCACCCCGTTGACGTCCCGGGTCACGTGCCGTCGCTTCGCGATCAGGAGAATGACCCTCTGCTCGCGCTCAGGGAGGCTCGTCAGCCCGCTGTCGAGTAGCTGTCGAGCGAGCTGAACAACCTTGTCGTCCATCGGAGGTCCTCGTCCCCTGTGCCTGCCTTACGGGGCCAAGCGGCACTTCTACGCGAGATCATCGCGAA
>JAQGJJ010000199.1 GCA_028290695.1 Enterovirga sp.
GGCTCCGAACTCCGCCAATTCCCAGTTTTTCATCTGCCTCGGTGACGCGAGCTTCCTCAACGGTCAGTACACGGTCGTCGGCGAGGTCACCTCCGGCATGGAGGTGGTGGACAAAATCAAGAAGGGAGACCAGGCCAACAACGGCGCTGTGTCCGGGCCCGACAAGATCCTTCGCATGCGGCTCGCCGCCGACGCGTGATGCGGCTTGCCGCGGCCGGCCTGCTCGCCGCCTTCGGATCTGCGTCGCCGACCCAGGCTGCAGGCGAGGGGGGGCCGTTCGCCTCCGACCCGCCATTGAGGCGTGCGCCGGTGCGAGCCGGTTGATCCCGAACCCGGCCTCGCCGCAACCCTGGCGGGCCAGCCACTTTCTATTCGCCTGATTTACAACGGACCGAAGGGTCGAGGAGCCTGACCATGTCTGATCCCGAAAACACGCTGATCCTGGAAACCACCAAGGGCCGTGTCGTCATCGCGCTGCGCCCGGACCTGGCGCCCGGCCATGTCGAGCGCATCAAGACCCTCGCGCGCGAGAAGTTCTACGACGGCACGCCCTTTCACCGGGTGATCGAGGGCTTCATGGCCCAGGGCGGCGATCCGACCGGCACCGGAACCGGGGGCTCGAAGCTGCCCGACCTGAAGGCCGAGTTCTCGGCCGAGCCGCATGTCCGCGGCGTATGCTCGATGGCGCGGGCGCAGAACCCGAATTCGGCCAACTCGCAGTTCTTCATCTGTTTCGACGACGCCAGCTTCCTCGACCGCCAGTACACGGTGTGGGGGAAGGTGACGGAGGGCATGGAGAACGTCGACAAGATCAAGCGCGGCGAGCCCGTGCGCGATCCGGACCGCATCACCACGATGCGGGTCATGGCCGACGCCGCGTAAGCGGCCGCACGCTCGTGGCGGCGCGAAGCCGCCGCCACGCCTTCTTTCACAGGTAGGCCGATCCCGAATGCGCGTCGACCTGTTCGACTTCGATCTGCCGGAGGAGCGCATCGCGCTTCGGCCGGCCGAGCCGCGTGACGCAGCGCGGCTTCTGCTCGTGCCGCCCGATGAGGCTTTCCGCGACCTCACGATCGGCGATCTGCCGGACCTCCTTCGGCCCGGGGACGCGATCGTCCTGAACGACACCCGCGTCGTGCCCGCGCGTCTGCGCGGCGTCCGCGAGCGTGACGGCAACGTCGCCCGTCTCGAGATCCTGCTGCACCGGCGGGTCGGACCAGAACGGTGGCGCGCCTTCGCCCGTCCGGCCAAGCGCCTCGCCCCCGGCGACCGCCTCCGCTTCGGCGCCGCCACCGGCGGCCTCGTCTGCGAGCTCGGCGGGTTTGATGCGGTGGTCGAGGACAAGGACGTAAACGGCGACATCGGCTTGCGTTTCGAGCTCTCTGGCCCGGCTCTCGACGAAGCCGTCGCAGCGCATGGCGAAGTGCCGCTTCCGCCTTACATCGCCGGGCAGCGCGCGGCCGACGATCGCGATCGTCGCGATTATCAGACCGTGTATGCGCAGCACGACGGCGCCGTCGCCGCGCCGACGGCCGGGCTTCACTTCACGGACGCGCTGTTCGCCTCGCTGGAGAAGCGCGGCATCTCGCGCCACCTCGTGACCCTCCATGTCGGGGCCGGAACGTTTCTGCCGGTGAAGGCGGAGGACACCGGCGAGCACAGGATGCACGCCGAATGGGGTTCGGTGGGCGGGGACACCGCGGCCGCCCTCAATGCGGTGCGGGATCGGGGAGGGCGGATCGTCGCCATCGGCACGACATCGCTCCGGCTGCTCGAGAGCGCGGCCGACCAGGATCACAAGATCCAGGGTTTTGACGGCTGGACCGAGATCTTCATCACCCCCGGCTACAGGTTCCGCGGAGTCGATCTCCTCATGACCAATTTCCACCTGCCGCGCTCCACGCTCTTCATGCTGGTCTCGGCCTTTGCGGGGCTCGACCGGATGCAGGCCGCCTACGCGCACGCGATCGCGGACCGGTACCGCTTCTACTCGTACGGTGACGCCTGCCTGCTCCACCCGGCCGGAACGGGCGCGTGACCGACAGCTTCTCCTTTTCGGTTCGGGCGCAGGACGGCGCCGCCAGGACCGGCGCCATCGCGACCCCGCGCGGCACCATCCGGACGCCCGCGTTCATGCCGGTCGGCACTGCCGGGACGGTCAAGGCGATGCTGCCTGAGCAGGTGCGCGGCACCGGCGCCGACATCGTTCTCGGCAACACCTATCATCTGATGCTGAGGCCCGGAGCCGAACGGGTCGCCCGCCTCGGCGGGCTGCATGCCATGATGAACTGGCCGCACCCGATCCTGACGGATTCCGGCGGCTTCCAGGTGATGTCGCTGTCGGCTCTGCGGACCATCGACGAGGACGGGGTCACCTTCCAGTCCCATATCGACGGATCGCGCCACCGCCTGACGCCCGAGCGCTCGATCGAGATCCAGGGCCTGCTCGGCTCCGATATCCAGATGCAGCTCGACGAATGCGTCCGGCTGCCCTGCACCGAGGCGGAGGCCGAGAAGGCCATGCGCCTGTCGCTGCGCTGGGCGGAGCGCTGCCGGATCGCCTTCGGCGAACAGCCCGGCCGGGCGATGTTCGGCATCGTCCAGGGCGGGGAGAGCGAAGCGCTGCGGGTGGAGAGCGCACGCGCCCTGGTAGGGCTCGACCTAAAGGGCTACGCGATCGGCGGGCTGGCCGTTGGCGAGCCGCAGGCCACCATGCTGCGGGTGATCGAGACGGTCGAACCGCATCTCCCGGCCGGAAAGCCGCGCTACCTCATGGGGGTGGGCACCCCGGACGACCTCGTCGAGGCGGTGCGGCGCGGGATCGACATGTTCGACTGCGTCATGCCGACCCGCGCCGGACGGCACGGGCAGGCCTATACGCGGCACGGGCGCCTCAACCTGCGCAATGCCCGCCATGCCGACGACCCGCGTCCGCTCGATCCCGAATCGTCCTGCCCCGCGTCCCGGACCTATTCGCGAGCCTATCTGCACCACCTCGTGCGGTCGGGCGAGATCCTCGGGATGGTGCTGCTGACCTGGAACAACATCAGCTATTACCAGGACTTGATGGCGGGTCTTCGCACCGCGATCGAAGCTGGGCGCCTCCACGATCACGTGGCCGAGATACGGGAAGGCTGGGCCCGCGGAACGCCGGAGCACGAGGTGAGCGAGCTGTCTCCAGCCTAGTCGCTCCGGCCCAGCGTGAGCACGCGGTAACGCTCGCTGGCGCCACCCCGGCCTGCTGCGACCGCCGCCAGATCCTCGACGATGCGCTCCGCCCAGGGCTGCCGGTAGTGCAGCCGGTCCCAGTAATGCGAGTCCTCGCGGGTGAGCGCGCTGCTCCAGCGGTAATCCACGAGCGTGGCGCGGCGGGCGGCGGCGATGCGGCCGATCTCGGTCTTGCACGCCGTGTCCCGGAGGTCGTCCGGGGAATCCGCGGCTGCCTGGGCGGCGACGTGGATCGGCGGGAGGACCAGGATCGTGCGGGTCCCGGGAGGCACCTGGCCCAGGATGTCGGACAGCCAGGCGAGCGCCGGGAAGCCGACGCGCGGGTCCGGGGACCCCGGACGCATGCCGGTCCCTCCCGGCCCGGCATGGATGTGGGTCCGTGCGCGGGCGAGGTCGTAGAGATCGTCGGGCGGCAGGAAGTTTTCGTAGCCGTCGCCGCGGATCCGCTCGGGCATGAGCCCGAGCCGGTGCAGCAGGACCCGGGACGCGATCTCGAGCGCCTTCAGGCTGAGGAGCTCCGGAAGGTCGTTCAGCGGCTCCTCGTCGTAGAAGGCGGGCGGGAAGGACCGGAAGGTCAGCCGCCGGGAGGGCTCTGTCGCGTCCGCGTCGCACCACGTCCGGTCCAGCCCGAAAACGAGGGTCTGGGGCTGCCGCACCACCCGCAGAAACAGCTCGGCGAGCTGCCGTTGTTCCCAGGGCGTGCCGGCGTTCAGGCCGAGATTGACGAAGCGTCCGCCGAAGAGGGCGTCGAGCTGCTTCGGATCCAGCAGCCTCACGGTCGAGGAGCCGAACACCGCGGAATCGAAGATCCCGCTGCGCACCAGCTGCGGGTACATGTAGCGCTGGTTCAGGTCCATGATCGGCGTGGCGGCGCGCGTGGCGCTTGTCCGCACGCCGAACGGATCGAGAGCCACGACGGCCCCGAACCCGGCCAGCACCGTCGCGCAGGCCGCAATCGTGAACGCGCCGAGGAACGACAGCCATGGTGATCTCACCGGGCGAGGAGGGGATCCCGTCATGGGATGCTCCTACACCCGGATCACGGGATCACGGTACCCCGGGGCCGGGAGGCAGCAAGATGGCCGGTGCAGAACGCGGGCGGGCGGCCCGCCGATTGACCCGGCCTGCGGCTCCGCCTATCTCGCCCGGACGAGAGCGCGTAGCTCAGTTGGTAGAGCAACGGACTTTTAATCTGTAGGTCTTGGGTTCGAGCCCCAACGCGCTCACCAATAATTTCAGGCACTTAGATGTGTCCGTGGCTTGCCTGATCTTCCAGCGGGTAACGCCACGGGTAGCACAAGCCCGAAGCGGGCGTAGTGGCGTAGTGGCGCCACAAGGCTACTTGTAGGCAAACACCCCCACGAGGCATATGTG
>JAQGJJ010000220.1 GCA_028290695.1 Enterovirga sp.
GTCGACGACAGCGCCGGTGACCGCGGAGGAGACCGCCTGACCGACGACGACCGCGGACCCGAGCATCGTCAAGGTGGTCGCCGACCGACCGGCCGGCCGGGCTCAGCTGCGCAGCGAGGCTGTACTGGCTGACCAAGGTCGGGCCGATGCCGCAGCCAAGCACCGCGAGCGCGATGACGATGGTCAGCTCCGAGCGGGCGGTGGCATAGAGGACCGCGGCGACGAGCATCAGCGCGCCGAAGACCAGCCAGCGGGCGCGCAGGCTGAACCGTGCTGGGAAGGCGGCGGAGCCGAGCGCGAGTGCGGCCGACCCGATGCCCATGACGCCGTAGAGCAGGCCGGCCCGGTCGCCGTCGCCGTCGGCGGCGAGAAAGCCGGTGAGCGAGGTGAGGGTGGCGCCGAAGAAGAGGCCGATGCCGAGCGCGCCGGCGACCACGGTGAGCAGCAGGAAGCGGGCGAGCTCCCGGGCGGGGGCCTGCTGGTGCTCGGTGTCGTGCGCGGCGGGGTCGAGCCGGCCGGTGGGGTGCAGCGCGAACCGGGTGACGAAAGACGAGGGTTAGCACCGAGGCGCCGGCGATGGCTACCCACGGGGCGATCGCCGTGGCGAGCAGCCCGACGAGGAACGGGCCGACGATGAAGACCATCTCGTCGGCGGCCGACTCGTGGGCCATCGTGCGGCTGAGCACCTGTTCGCGCTGGTCCGGGTGGATCGACCGCTTGATGATGGCGACCAGCCGGGTGCGGGACATCGGCGCGATCTGCGGCGCGGAGGCGCCGATCAGCACCGAGAGAGCCAGGACGGCGAGGTCTCGCGGCCGAACTGGCGACAACGAGGGCCAAGGCCCCGAGCAGGGCGGCGTTGACCAGCCCTACGGGCACGAGCACCCGGCGCTGTCCGAGCCGGTCGGCGGCCGCGCCGAGCAGCGGCCCGGCGAGTGCGGTGCCGATGCCGGCGGCGGCGGAGTTCAGCCCGCCGAGGGTGACGGAGCCGCGCTCGGCGACGACGAGGGTGAGCACCCCGACGGTCATCATCGCGAACGGCAGGCGGGCGATGAAGGCGAGCGGGAAGTACGAAAGCCCGGCGTGCTGGACCAGCACGTTGCGGGACGGGCGCGTGTGGAACATGACCTCTGCTGGCGGCTCGAGCGTGCCGCCTTGCACCACCGGGATTGCCGGCCGCAGGTTGTTACACACGGGTACAGGAACTGCGCAGACGATATCCGACGAGATGCGCTTGAGCCCGGCTCCAGCTCACCGAGCGTCGAGCAGGGCTCCACCCACGTCGAACGTTGAAGCCCGCGACGTACCCGTCGCCGCTTGGCCTCGAGCACGAGCACCCGGGCGGTAGTCGGGAAGCGCCGTGGCACGCAAGACGTCAACGATTCGCGGATCGCTTCCACGAGATCGCCGCGATCTGCGCAGGGTGAGGGCTGCTTCGCGCGGCGTCTCGCACCGCGCGGAGGGGCGTTACCTGGACGCGATAGGTCCTTGACCGCCTCGACAGCCCCTTCGACCCTGACCTCCAGTCCCTAGGGGGTCTCCATGAGCCGTTGACACGGGCGGGCCGACAAGCTGCGATCTTCGATGTCGTCCTCGGCGGCGAGACGCGGGTGCGACATCCTGGCCTCCGCATTTTGACCAGTCGAGCTCGCAAGGCCGACCCGCCCGATACCAGCACGCGCCAGCCTCCGGCCACGGCGGCCGCAACGCCACACAACGCGTAAGACCGCCACATCGCGGCCGGACTGAACCACGGTCCGCACCTCCGCCCGGCCGTTCGACAGACGGCCGGTGGGTGGCGTGACTCTCCGTCGTTCGGCCGACCGCAAGGTCACGAACCTGCCTTCCCCCAACGGTAAGACCGCCAAGATTGCCAATAGCTTTGGACTGCCCGCTGGCCATGAGCACTCTTGTCCCGGCGCGACTGCCACCTGTGAGCGCGTCTGTTACGCCGGCAAGCTCGAGAAGCTCTACAAGGGCGTCCGAGAGGTCCTCCTCGGCAACCTTCAAACCCTCGTCGCGCTCGATCGGGCGGCCATGGTCGAGCTGATCGCCGAGATGATCGACGACTTCCGGGCGGACTGCCAACGAGCGGAGCGGAAGGGCGCCCAGGTCCCGAGGGACTTCCGCATCCACTGGGATGGCGACTTCTTCTCGCTGGACTACGCAGCGGCTTGGGCCGAGGTCATCCGCGCCGATCCCGACATCCGCTTCTGGGTCTACACCCGCAGCTTCGACCCCGAGCGACTCGACGTCCTCCCCGTACTCGCCGGGCTCGCCAACCTCACCGTCTATCTGTCAGTCGACCCGGACAACCTCACCGCGGCCAAGGCCGCCAGGAGGCGTTGCCCGTGGGTGCACTGGGCCTACCTGGCCGAGACGTTCGCGGACGGCCGAGCTGATCTCGCGGACCTGCCCGGCAAGCGCTACCCGTGCCCGGAGAACGGCAGACGGCTGCCGCTGATCACAGAGAAGGGCTCCGCGTGCATCCGGTGCGGCGTCTGTCCCTGCGGCCGTGGGGATGTTGTCTTTTCGATCGCGAAGCGTTGACGGGTGCGACCTCCGTGCGTGCTGCTGCGGTCTCCCGAGACTCTCGTCCGCAACGCGACGCGGTGGAGGTGTCGTGTCGCGAGATGGTGCGCCGGACGGACGCCTAGTCTCCCGGAGACTCGGTAACCGTCAGACTGCTCGGAGGATCCGTGGCTTTTCAAACGCCTGTGACAGTGCAAGACGTCCTCGCGGGCATCCATGAGAAGCGCTACCTGCTTCCGGCTATCCAGCGAGAGTTCGTCTGGGATCAAAACCAGATTCGGCAGCTGATGGACAGCCTGATGCGCGGGTACCCGATCGGTTCGTTCCTCCTCTGGAAGGTCGAGGCTGATACGGCCGGGAATTACACCTTCTA
>JAQGJJ010000223.1 GCA_028290695.1 Enterovirga sp.
TGCACGACCCGGTGATCGTTCTCCCGGAGCCGCCGCCCGTCCGGATCGCGCTGCCGACGCCGCCGGCACCCGGCCCGGCCGCGCCCGCAGCCCAGCCCCACCCGACAGCCGGGCTCCAGCCCCACCCGGCCCCCACGCCGGCGGGCTCGGCCAGCACCGCGCCCGGCACCGCCGAGATCCGCCTGCCCGAGCAGCCCGCGGCCCCGGTCGTGCTGACGGCCGCCGACCTGGTCACGGGCGCGATCCAGACCCGGCTGGCCGATCCGAACGGCCTGTGGCCGCGCCGTTTTCCCAAGAAGGACGCCGAGGCGATCGTCGCCTTCTACGGACGCCAGGGCGGCAAGCCGCTCTGGATCGGGGCGGCCGGGACCTGGAACCCCGCCGCGCAGGGCATGATCGACCGGCTCGCCCGGGCGGGCGAGAACGGGCTCGACCCGGCCGACTACCCGGTGCCGACCTTCCGGCCGGGCCAGGTTCCGGCCGGCACGGCCGAACTGGCCGAGGCCGACATCAAGCTCAGCGGCGTCGCCGCACTCTATGCGCGGGACGCCCGCGGCGGCCGCATCGAGCCGTCGCGGCTGTCCGCGCTGCTCACGCCGAAGCTGGAGCTGCCGACCGCCGACGCCGTTCTGGCGGCGCTGGCCGGGTCGCCGGATGCCGGGGCGGCGCTCGAGGGCTACAACCCGAGCCACCCGGGCTACCGGGCGCTGAAGGCCAAGCTCGCCGATGTGCGGGCGAACCGGCCCGCCTCCCAGGTGCCGATGGCCCGGCGGGACCGCGGTCCCGTGCTCACCACGCAGGCCATCGCGGTTCTGAACGACGGTCCGGCGGTCAAGCCCGCGAGCCTGCTCGGCAACCCGCGCCTGGAGGGCGACCTGGTCGCGAACATGGAGCGCTGGCGCTGGCTGCCGTCCGATCTCGGCGACCGCTACGTCGCGGTGAACGTGCCGGAGTTCCGGCTGCGGCTGTTCGAGGGCGGCCGCGTCGCCCACGAGACGCGCGTCATCACCGGCAAGCCCGAGACCCCGACACCGATCTTCTCGGGGCTGATGGAATACGCGGTGTTGAACCCGTCCTGGTACATCCCGCCCTCCATCCTGAAGAACGAGTTCCTGCCCAAGATGGCGGCCGATCCCGACTATGCGGCGAAGCTCGGCTACGAGGTCGTGCGGCGCGGGAAGGTGCTGTCGATCCGCCAGCCACCGGGCGAAAAGAACGCGCTCGGCTTCATCAAGTTCATGTTCCCGAACGGCCACGCGGTGTACCTGCACGACACCCCGAACCGGCGGCTGTTCTCGTCCGCCCGGCGCGCCTTCAGCCATGGCTGCGTGCGGGTGGACCAGCCCTTCGCGCTGGCCGATTTCGTGCTCGGGGCCGAGTGGTCCGAGGCCAGGCTCAAGAAGCTGATCGGCCGCGGCGAGCGCACGATCTTCCTGAAGCAGAAGCTGCCCGTGCACCTGACCTACTTCACCCTCGCGGTGGACCCGTCCGGCGAGATGCAGAGCTTCGAGGACCTGTACGGCCACAACCGCCGCATGCGGGCGGCGCTCGGCTTCGGCGCCTGACGGTCGGCACCGCGCGAAACGAGAAGGGCCGCCCCGGAGGGCGGCCCTGATTGCTCGACTTGGTAGCGAACGGCGCTCCCCGCGTAGGCTGGGGGCTAAACGTCCGCGAGGTGCGGCTCGCCGCCGAGGCAACTGGCCCGTTGATGCCGCCGAGCTTGGGCGGCGGCGCGACGCGAAAGCGGCCGAAACGTGGATTCTGCCGCCACGTATGTGGGCACGGGCGCCCGACGGTGGCCGCCCTTCGCGCCGTGGGCGAACCATCCGGGTCCTGCGGCGTTAAGGCTCGGCACGGATGACCGACATGGCGCAACGCGACGACCCGGCCGACGGCCCGCGACCCGCCGACACGGACTCGGCGCTGCCCGAGACCGTGCTCGAGCACCTGGGACGCAGGCTGCGGTCCGAGCTCCGGCTCGAAGCGGACAAGCCGGCGTTT
Organism: Enterovirga sp.; assembly: GCA_028290695.1. Classification (GTDB taxonomy): domain Bacteria; phylum Pseudomonadota; class Alphaproteobacteria; order Rhizobiales; family Beijerinckiaceae; genus Enterovirga. The sequence goes on from JAQGJJ010000223.1 coordinate 2,002, forward strand.
CTCGGCGACGAGGCGCTGCCGCCGCGCTTCATGGCGCTGGTGCGTCAGATCGAGCGGCGCGAGATCTCCTACCAGGCCGGGCTCGACGCAATCCGGCGCGAGTTCAACCTGCCGGACGGCGAGGCCTGATCCCCGGGCCCGCCCCGTCCCCCTGGCAGACCGGGCAGAAGAAGCTCGACCGTCCGGCCTGGACGGTCCGGGCGACGATCCCCCGGCAGGCCGGCGTCGTGCAGGCCTCGCCCTCGCGGGCATAGACCCTGAAACGCTCCTGGAAGGCCCCGGACGAGCCGTCCACCTGGGCATAGTCCCGCAGCGTCGAGCCGCCGACCGCGACCGCCTCCTCCAGCACCTCCCGGATCGCGGCCGCGAGGGCATGCGCCTTCGCGCGCGGGCGCCCTGTCGCGGTCACGACCGAGCCCGTGGGAGCCTCGGGCGAGAGCCGCGCTCGGAACAGCGCCTCGCAGACATAGATGTTGCCGAGCCCGGCCACGAGGCGCTGGTCCAGCAGCGCCGCCTTGAGGGGCGTGCGCCGGCCGGCGAAGAGACGCGCCAGCGTTTCGCCCGACAGCGCCGGGCCGAGCGGCTCGATGCCCATGGCGGAAAAGGGCGGCGTGCCCTCGATGGCGTCCCGGCCATACAGGGTCATGAAGCCGAAGCGGCGTGCGTCGTTGTAGACGACCGAGGCGCCGTCCGAGAGCCGCAGCACGACATGGTCGTGCGCGGCCGCCGCGGGTGCCCCATAGTAGAAGGCGCCCGGCTCGTCCGTGACCCGCCCCGCCTCCACCCTGAACCGGCCCGTCATGCCGAGATGCATGACCAGCACCTCGCCGGAGGACAGGTCGGCCAGGATGTACTTGGCGCGCCGGCGCAGCGCCTCCACGGTCGTGCCCGCGAGCCGCTCCGCGAAGCGCTCCGGAAACGGGAAGCGCAGGTCCGGCCGGCGCAGCTCGACGGCCTCGATGCGGCGGCCCAGGAGGGCGGGTTCGAGGCCCCGCCGCACCGTCTCGACCTCTGGCAGTTCCGGCATGGCTCCGTCCGGGTTGGGCCGCGAGAGAAGGGGCGCCGGGCCCGGAATTGCAATCCCTCCGGGCGCCGCGGCCAGCCCGTACCGAACGGCCGCCCCGCCCGGACCCGCCTTGACGCCCCCGAACGGCTCGGCCAAGCCTCCGCCACCAGCCTCTCGTCAGAACAGGAGCAGACCGCTCATGCGCTCTATTATCGCCGCGCTATCGGCAGCCTTCCTCGGCCTCGCCGCGCCGGCCCCGGCCCAGGCCTTCATCGATTCCGGCCCCATCGCGGACTTCCTGAACCAGTTCCGCGAGCAGGCCATCCCGCGCGAGCTCGTGCGCTACGCGGGCGGCGAGAAGCCCGGCACCATCGTGGTCTCGACCAGCGAGCGCCGGCTCTACTACGTGCTGCCCGGCGGCCGGGCGATCCGCTACGGCGTCGGCGTCGGCCGGCAGGGCTTTTCCTGGTCGGGCGTCAAGACGGTCACGATGAAGAAGGAATGGCCGGCCTGGAGGCCGCCGGCCCAGATGCTGCAGCGGCGCCCCGATCTGCCGCGCTACATGGCGGGCGGGCAGGATAACCCGCTCGGCGCGCGGGCGCTCTATCTCGGCTCGACCCTGTACCGCATCCACGGCTCCAACGAGGCCGACACCATCGGGTCCGCGGTCTCGTCGGGCTGCATCCGGATGACCAACCGGGACGTGGTCGACCTGTACGACCGAGCCCGCGTGGGCACCAAGGTCGTGGTCAAGGGCTGACCGGCCCCACCGGCCGCGCCCTCCGGGGCGCGGCAGGCTGCCGGCATGTGGCCGGCATGTGGCCGGCTCAGATGGCGGGCTTCTTCAGCTCCGGCAGATCGGTGTTCAGCCACTTGCGGAACGTCGTGTTCAGCGCGCCGCTCGCGGCCTGCTGGGCCACGAAGGCGTTCACGGCCTTCATCAGGTCGTCCTGGCCGGGCCGCAGCGCGATGCCGTGCACCTGCTCGCGCAGGGTGATCTTGGTGTCGAAGGCGCCCTTGGGGGCGATCTTCTCGATCTCGCCCACGACCGGCGTCGCGGCCCCGATCACGTCGACCTGGCCGGACAGCAGCGCCTGCACGGCGGAGGCGTCGTCGTCGAAGCGCCGGATGTTGGTGCCCTCGGGCGCGATGGCGGAGAGCGACACGTCCTGGGTCGACGCGCGGGCGACCCCGACCGCGAACTTCTTCAGGTCGGCCGGCTCCTTCACGGCCGCGCCCACCTTGCCGTAGACCACGATGCGGATGCCCGCATACGGATCCGAGAAGGCGACCTGCTTCGCCCGCTCGGGCGTCACCGCGAGCGACGCCACCAGGACGTCGACCTGCCCGGTCAGCAGGTAGGGGATGCGGTTCGGGCCGGTCACCGGAACGATGTTGGCCCGCACGCCGAGCGACTTCGCGAGCTCCTTGGCGATGTCCGCGTCGAAGCCGTCCGGCTTGCCGTCCAGGCTGGTGATGCCGAAGGGCGGGAAGTCGACCAGCATGCCGACGTTGAGGACGCCCTTCTTCTTGATCTCGTCGACCGTCTGGGCGGCGGCGGGACGGGCCGAGAGGCCGACCGCGAGCGCGGCCGAGAGTGCGAGGCCGGCAAGGGCGCGGCGGGACGGAAACCGGGTCATGAGCATTCTCCCTGGCATATTGCCTGTCCCGTGGCCGATCGGGCCGGCTGCGTCAACGCGCGTGCGCCGCGGCCATCCGGCGCTCGAGCCAGGCCGCCAGGAGCGACAGCGGCCAGCACATCGCGAAGTAGAGCGCGGCCACCAGCCCGAAGACCAGAAACGGCTTGAAGGTGGCGTTGTTGATGATCTGCCCGGCCCGGGTCAGCTCGGTGAAGCCGATGATGGCGGCGAGCGAGGTCCCCTTGATGAGCTGCACCAGGAACCCGACCGTGGACGGCAGCGCGATCCGGAACGCCTGCGGCAGCACCACGAGCCGCATCAGCCGGCCGTAATGGAGGCCGAGGGACGTGCCGGCCTCCCATTGCCCGCTCGGCACCGCCTGGATCGAGCCGCGCCAGATCTCGCCAAGAAACGCGCTCGCGTTCAGCGTCAGCGCGATCGCGGCCGCCACCCAGGCGTTCAGCCCGAGCCCGAAGGCGTTGGCGCCGAAGAACACGAGAAACAGCTGCATCAGCAGGGGCGTGCCCTGGAAGACCTGAATGAAGCCGGTCGCGAGCCGGCGCAGCCAGGTGCGGGGCGACACCCGCCCGAGCGCCACCGCGAGCCCGCCGAGCCCGCCGCCCAGGAACGCGATTGCCGACAGCGCGATCGTCCACTGGGCCGCCAGGACGATGAAGAGGACCTCGTTGGGGCCGAAGGGACGCAGCATCAGGCGCCCCGACCCGGCAGGGGCTTGCGGACGGCGTGGGGCCGCGCCGCCTCGGCGGCGGCCGGCACGCCCGTCGTCGTCGGGCCGGGGCGGGTCGGCCTCGCCAGGATCGGGCTCATCGGGCCACCGGATACGAGAAGACGCGCCGGTCGATGGCCCGGAACGCCCCCGCGAAGGCCAGGGACAGCACGAGGTAGATGAGCGTGACGACGATGTAGACCTCGAAACTCGTGAAGGTGCGCGACTGGATGTTGTTGGCCACCGAGGTCAGGTCGTCGGCCGAGATCGCCGACACGACGCTGGAGGACAGCATCAGCAGGATGAACTGGCTGGTCAGGGCCGGGTACACCGCCCGCAGCGCCGGCTTGATGATCACGAGCCGGAAGACCTGGACGGGCCGCAGGCCCAGCGCCAGCCCGGCCTCGATCTGGCCCGTGTGGATGGACTGGATGCCGGCCCGGATGATCTCGGTCGCATAGGCCCCGACATTGACCACGAGCGCGGCCAGCGCGGCGACGTCCGGCGAGAGCCGGATCCCAGCCGCCGGCAGCCCGAAGAAGATGAAGAAGATCTGGACCAGAAACGGGGTGTTGCGGATCACCTCGACATAGACGTTGACGATCCAGCCGGACCAGCGCGGGCCGAACACCTTGGCCCAGGCGCACACGACCGCCACCAGGAGGCCGATCAGCATCGCCGAGGCGGATAGCTGCAGGGTGAGCCAGACCCCGGCCGCGAGTTCGCGCCAGGCCTCGAAAACCGGGCCGAACCGGAGGGTGAAGCTCATGGCCTGTCTGGGCGTCCTCGCCGGCCGCCCGTGCCGGCGGCAGCCTCCTTTTGGTCGGCGGGGCCGCCGGATGCAAGGCTCGGCCCCGTCCGGCCGGCCGGCGCTCCGTTCGGGCGGCCCTCCGGGCGCGCCCGGACCGGCCTACTGGCGGTAATGCTGGATGCGGGTGGTGCGCAGACCGGCGAGTCCATGCTCGTCGATCGATTGCTGCCAGGAAAGAAACTCTTCGACCGTCAAGGTATAACGGCTGCACGCCTCTTCGAGGCTCAACAATCCGCCCCGTACGGCGGCGACCACTTCGGCCTTACGACGGATGACCCAGCGACGAGTATTGATCGGAGGAAGGTCAGCAATCGTGAGCGGCGACCCGTCGGGGCCGATAACGTACTTCACCCGAGGTCGCAGCGGCTCCGACATCTTACGCTCTTGCACTCGTACGCAGACTTATCTGTCCTACCGTACGAACCTGCGCTTAAAATTTGCCTAAGCGAATCAGTTGAATGAACGGGATGTCGCATCCCCGTCCGGCGGCCTCACCGGGACGCGATGGACTTGATGCTGGCGAGCGGCACCTGGTTCGTGCCGACGGTGAGAACCGGGGTGGTGCCGGACACGTCGACGGCGGAGACGGTCCCGGCGACATCCGTGGACACCTGCACGGGCTGCCCGGAGGCGTCCACGGCCTTGATGGTGATCGTGTAGTTCCCTTCCGCCTGGATGACACCCTTGGCGTCCTTGCCGTCCCAGGTGAAGCTCTGGGCCCCGAGCTTCAGCGCCTGGTTCTTGGTGGCCACGACCGTGCCGCTCGAATCCGCGACGGTGATCGTCGCCTTCGAGGCCGCCTTGGTTGCGTTGATGGTCCAGGTCGCGGCCCCGCCCGCGAGCGGAGCCGTGCTCCCGTCCGCCGTCACCGCGAGCCCGACATAGCTCGCCGCATTGGCGGTCGAGGTCGTCTTCATGGCGCCCAGGATCGAGTTCAGCGTGTCGTTGCCCTTGAGCTGCTGCTCCACGCCGGCGAACTGCACGAGCTGCTGGGTGAACTGGTTGGTGTCGAGCGGGTCGAGCGGGCTCTGGTTCTTCAGCTGTGTCGTGAGCAGCAGCAGGAAGTCCTGGAAATTGCCCGCGATCTCGTTCTTGCCGGTCGCGGCCGCCACCGTGGCAGCGGCCGACTTGCCGGAGGTGGCGTCCTGGATGGCCGTCATGGGGGTCCCCTCAGATTGTCAGGTCGATGCCGGCGAGGCGCCGCAGGGGCTGCCAGGCGATCGGCATCGTGGGTGATGCGGTTGCGGGGTCGTCGCGCGCCGGAGGCGCCGCCTGTCCGCCGGACCGGCCCTGCGCGAACTCGCCGCCGCCGCCCCGTCCGCCTGCCCCGTCCGAGGAGCCGTCCTTCAACGAAAAGGCGACGCCGTTCTCGCCCGGCTTGAGGCCGGCCTGCTCCAGCGTGCGCTCGAGCTGGCCGCGCTCGCGGGTCAGGTGGGCCAGCGTCTCGGGCCGCTCCACCACGAGGTGCGCCCTGACTTCGCCGCTCTCCTGGATGTCGAGCCGCACGTCGATGCGGCCGAGATCCTCCGGCGCGAGGCGGATCGCGAAGCTCCGGAGGCCGTCCACGCTACGCAGCCCGATCTCCACCGGCACGGCCGCCAGCGGCACGTTGTGGAACACGGGCAACGGAGCAGGCGCCTGAACCGGGGGCTGGCTCGCCGCGGCCTGCCCGGTCGGGGGCGCGACGAGGAGCTCCGCGGCGACGGGCCGGGCCGGGGACTGCGCGCCCGACGGCGCCGCGAGCACGGGAACGTCCGCGATCGTCGCCTTGCCGCTTGCGCCGGCCTCCGGATCCGCCGGAGCGGCTTTGGCGTCGTCCGGACCCTGTCCGGGGACTGCATGAGGCGCACCGGCGGAACCGGGCGCCTCGGCCGGGGCGGCGGCCGCCGCCGGGATCGCGGGAGCGTCCGCGGAAGCACCGGCCTGGAGGTCGGACCCGGCCGCGGCCGGGACGGACAACCGCCCGTTCGCCGGTCTGCCGGGAACCGCCCTGACGCCAGCGCCGGACGCCGCCGCGCTGGCGGCTTGCGCGGATGCGCCCGGGGCCGGTCCGTCCGGTTCTCCGGCTGCGGGGTCGGCCGGCCCGGCGGCGCTTTGGACAACGCCCGCCTGCCCGGACGGGGCTGGCGGAGCAGCCGGCGGCTCGGCCGACGGGAGGGACGCGGCCGCGGCGGGCGGTGTCCCGGGGGAGGTCTCCGCGGGCGCGCTGCCCGGCACGGGGTCGTTCGCCGAAGCGGGTCGAGGCGAAAGGGTCGCGGGCCCGGCGCCGTCCGGGTCGGGAGCCGGACCCGGACGCGAGACCGTGGCGGAATCGACGGCCGGCCCGGCCGGGACCTGCGCGGCGATCTCGCCCGCGGCGAGTTGCCCGCCGGCGAGCTGGCCGGCGAGGCCGCCCGCGCCTGGCCCCCTCCCCGCGGGGCCG
>JAQGJJ010000231.1 GCA_028290695.1 Enterovirga sp.
GTCGACGAAGGCGCGGATCATGTCGCGCAGCGTCATCGTCTCGGGGCGGCCGCCGTTCAGGGCCACGATGTTGGCGCCGAAGCTCGTCTGGAGGGGCGTGTAGCGGTAGAGCTGATTCAGCACGACGTCGGCCACGGCGTCGCGCTTGATCTCGATCACGACCCGCATGCCGTCGCGGTCGGACTCGTCGCGAAGCGCCGAGATGCCCTCGATGCGCTTCTCGCGCACGAGCTCGGCGATGCGCTCCACCAGGGTCTGCTTGTTCACCTGGTAGGAGATCTCGTGGATGATGAGGGCTTCGCGCTCGCCCCGCACCTCCTCGACGCTGGAGCGGCAGCGCATCAGGATCGAGCCGCGTCCGGTCTGGTAGGCGGACCGGATGCCGGCCCGGCCGAGGATGGCGCCGCCGGTCGGGAAGTCCGGACCGGGCACTATCTCCATCAGGTCTTCGATCGTGATGGCGGGATCGTCGATATAGGCGATGCAGGCCTGGACGACCTCGCCGAGATTGTGCGGCGGGATGTTGGTCGCCATGCCGACCGCGATGCCGCCCGCCCCGTTCACGAGCAGGTTCGGGTACTTGGCCGGCAACACGACCGGCTCGCGCTCACGGCCGTCGTAGTTCGCCTGGAAGTCGACCGTGTCCTTGTCGAGGTCGTCGAGCAGCGGCATCGCCGCCCGGTCGAGTCTCACCTCGGTGTAGCGTTCTGCCGCCGGCGGATCGCCGTCGACCGAGCCGAAATTCCCCTGCCCGTCGATCAGCGGCAGCCGCATCGAAAACGGCTGCGCCATCCGGACGAGCGCGTCGTAGATCGCGAGGTTGCCGTGCGGATGGTACTTACCCATCGTGTCGCCGGTGACACGGGCGGATTTGTTGTAGGGCCGATCCGGCGTGTAGTTGTTCTCGTGCATCGAGAACAGGATGCGCCGGTGCACCGGCTTCAGCCCGTCCCGAACGTCGGGAAGCGCCCGGCTCACGATGACGCTCATCGCGTACGCGAGGTACGAGCTCTTCATCTCCTCCACGATGGAGATGGGCCGGATATCGGCGGCAGGGGTCGGGCCGGCGCCCTCGCCCGGCTTGTCGCTGTCGTCAGCCAATGAAACTCAATCCGATTGCAGACGCCCGGTTAGTCGATTTGCGAGCCGGGTGCCAGAACGCCCCTTCGGCCAAGACCCGAGAACCGCGTTTTCGATAACTGCGCCCGTACGTTACTGGGCCAATCCTGATCTAGTGCCTGATCGGGCCCACCGCAATGGCGAAGCCCGATCCGCGCGACTCACTCAGGAGAGTTCCGTCAGAAGGCGCTCCATGAGCCGCAGCCGCGGCACCATCGAGGAGATCAGCGCATGCTCGGCGAGCGTGTGCGCACCGTCGCCGTCGATACCGAGTCCGTCGAGGGTCGGAGTGCCGAGGGCGGCGGTGAAGTTGCCGTCCGAACCGCCGCCCGTGCGGGGAACCTCGCCAAGGTCGAGGCCGATCCCGGCCGCGATCTGGCGGGCGCGCTCGAACAGCTGGCCGATCGCCGGGGAGCGCTCGTAGGGCGGGCGGTTCATTCCGCCCTCGATCGTCAGCATCACGTCCGGCCCCACGGGGGCGAGGCCGAGGATGCGACGCTCGAACTCGGCCCCATCCTCCGCCGTCACGACCCGCAGGTCCACGGAGAACCGGCAATGCTGCGGCACGACGTTGTCTGCCGTTCCGCCCGTGATCGTGCCGATGTTCGTCGTGACGCCGCGGCCGTAATCCGTCATGCCCTCGATCGCCAGGATCTGCTGCGCGGCCTCCCGGATGGCGCTTCGCCCCTCGGGGTGGCGCGTGCCCGCATGGGACGGCCGTCCCTCCACGGCCACCGAGAAGCGGCCGACACCCTTGCGGGATGTGACGAGCTTGCCGCCGTCCCGGGCCGGCTCCGTCACGAGCACATAGGCCGAGCGGCGGCCGAGTTCCTCGATGAGCTGGCGGGTCGTGGGCGAGCCGATCTCCTCGTCGGAGGTGAACAGGAACAGCAGCGGCAGCTTCGCTGCGCCCGAGCGCGCGACCTGCTTGAACGCCTGCAGCGCCAGATAGGCGCCACCCTTCATGTCGTACACACCCGGCCCGTAGAGCCTGTCGCCCTCGACCCGGACCGGAAGGTCTCGCTCGATGGTACCGAGCGGATGGACCGTGTCGAAATGCGACAGGACCAGGATCCCGGGATCACCGGATTCCGGTCCCGCGCGCAGAACCAGGCTGTCGCCCAGGCCGTCCCGACCTGGCACGCGCTCCGATGCGATCCCGGCCTCCGCCGCGTCGGCGGCGGCGAGGTCCATCATGCGGCTGACGGCGGCGCCCTCGTAGGTCGGGCTCTCGACCCGGACCCAGCCCGAGATGCCGTCGATCAGCTCGCGCTCGCTCTTGCCTTCCACGGGGCGCATTCTCCCTGCGCCCTGGATCGGCGCGGCGACTTGTGTCGGTTCGAGCGAGGGCTGCGTCAACCCGGTTCGAGCCGTCCGCCGCGGCCGAAGCGCAGCGCGCTACGGGCGCGCCGCGCCTCAGCGCAGCGCGATCCAGGCCGGCGCGTGGTCGCTGGCCTCGGGCTCTCCCCGGACCCAGCGGTCGACGCCGGCCTCGGCGAGCCGGGGAACGAGGTCAGGGCTGACCAGCAGGTGGTCGAGCCGAAGGCCCGCGTCGCGCGGCCAGCGCTCGCGCTTATAGTCCCAGAAGGTGAACATGGGCTCGTCCGGGTGGAGGCTGCGCAGGGCGTCCGTCCAGCCCTGGTCGAGCAGGCGCCGGAAGGCCGCTCGGGGCTCGGGTTGCAGAAGCGCGTTTCCGGCATAGGAGCGCGTCGCATAGATGTCCCGATCGGTCGGGACGACGTTGTAATCCCCGGCGAGCACGACCGGAACGCCCGCTTCCAGGAGCGTCGCGGCATGCGCGACGAGGCGCTCGAACCAGGCGAGCTTGTAGGCGAATTTCGGGCCGGGCTGGGGATTGCCGTTGGGCAGGTACAGCGATCCGACGATCACACCCCGCACGGCCGCCTCGATGTAGCGGGCCTGCTCGTCGGCGGGATCGCCGGGAAGCTCCGTGCGGGTCAGGACGGGCTCCGCCCCCTTGGCCAGGATCGCGACGCCGTTCCAGCTCCGCTGCCCGCGCCAGACGGCGCCGTACCCGGCATCCCGGATGGCCTGCTCCGGGAAGTTCCCGTCCTCGGCCTTGAGCTCCTGGAGGCACACGATGTCCGGCCCGCTCCTGGCGAGCCAGGCCAGGAGGTTCGGCAGGCGCCTGTTGACGTTGTTGATGTTCAGGGTCGCGATTGTGAGAGGCGGAGCCTTGCCCGCCTGCCGGCGAGCCGGGCGCGGCTTCGCGGCAGCCGCGAGGCCGTTCAGACGGTCCGACAGGCGCCCGAGCCCCCATTCTGCGGCACGCTGCGCGGCCCTGTCCCAGGTCGGCTCCTGGTCGTCGATGGATGGCAGCGGCGCCCCTGAGTCCATGGTGGCGATGCGCTTGAACAAGCGGAGATCGTCGGCCTGGCCACCGAAGCGCCCGCCCGCGAGCAGCGTTTCCAGGCTGCCTCCGTTGCGCAGCAGGCTCGCGGCCGTCTTGGGGCCGACGCCGCGGGCGCCCGGCAGCTTGTCGGAGGGGTCGCCCCGCAGGGCTATGAAGTCGGGCACCTGCGCCGGATCCACCCCGTAGCGCTCCCGCACCTCGGCCGGCCCGATCCGGGCCATCTCACCGGCCCGGACAGGATGCAGGATCGTGGTGCGGTCGGAGGCGAGCTGGAAGGCGTCCCGATCCCCGCTCGCGATCAGCGCCCGCCCGCCGCGAGCCTCCTCCCGCGCGGCGGCGGCCGCCAGGAAGTCGTCCGCCTCGTAGCCCGCGCCTTTGGCGTTCGCGAAGCCGCAGGCGGCCACGAAGTCGGGCAGGAGCCGCAGCTGGTCGAGAAGCTCCTCGTCGAATGCGCGTCCGCCCTGATAGGCCGGGAATGCCAGGCTCCGGTAGGTCGGAGCCTCGAGCGTGTCCCAGCCCACCAGAACCGCGCGCGGCCCTTCCTGCTCGACGAGGCGCAGAAGCGTGTTGGCGAAGCCGACGATCGCGCCGCCGCCCTTGTCGCCCTTTCGCCGGATCGTCTTCGGCAGCCCGTGATACGCGCGATGGGCGAAGGAATCGCCGTCGATCACCAGGAGCGGCCGCCCCTGCGCCACTCCGCCGGGGACCCTATTGGGATCTCGATCAGGTGCAGCGGCGGCCACGATGCCGCGATCCGACCCGGCCCTCGCGCCCCGACGCACCGGCCGGATCAGACCGGAAATGGCTCGGGCGCACCCTCGGGCAGGGGCACCTCGAAGGCCTTGATGGTCATCGAGATGAGCCCGTAATAGCCGAGCACGCCGACGAGGTCGACGACACCGAGCTGCCCCAGGCTCTCGATGGCTGCCCGGTATGTCTCGTCCGAGACGTGTCGGTTGCGCAGCAGCTCGGACGCGAAACGGTACACCGCCCTTTCGTCGGGCCTCTCGAAGTGGGGGTCGCGACCCGTGCGGATGGCCTCCAGGGCTTCCGGATCGATCCCGCTCGCGACCGCGATGGGCGCGTGCACGGCCCATTCGAACCCCGCCTTCCAGTGGGCGCCCGTGGTTACGATGGCGAGCTCTGACAGGCGGGCCGGCAGGCTGGTGCCGTAGCGGCAGAACGCGCCCAGCGCCTGGGCGGTGTCCGCAAGGCCGGGGCTGTTCACCCACACCCGCAGGGGGCCCTGCACGACGCCGCGCGGCCCGGCCAGGATCGCGTCGTAGACGCGCCGCTGCTCCGTCGTGAGGGAGGCGGGATCGATGTCGGGAAGGCGCGGCATGGAAATCCTGTCCGGAAACGGGGAGCTTCGGCGGCGGCCGGACTGGCGGCCGAAGGGTGCCCGTTCCGATAGCGCTTCCCTAGACCTCGAGCCATGCCGCGAAAGTCAGATGCGACCAGCCGCCCGGCGGGGTCGTCGGCGTGATCGGGGCAACGGGCTGCAGCGGCCGCAGCGGCCTGGCGGGCGGGTTGGGCTTCGCGGGCCTGCCCGGCATGAAGGCCCCGAAGCGGGTTGCAGGGGCGTGATCGGGGTTCCAGGCGACCGGCCGCCCGTTGCGGTCCTGCACCGTGGAAACGTCGACCGGTCCTAGCCAGTTTCCGGACGACATGCTCCAGGCGTGACCTTTGCGGATAAAGGCGACCGCGACCATGTCCCGGTCGAACACGAAGGCCTCGGGACGGATCCAGCCGACCAGCCCTTTGCCGGGCGCGAACAACGCCTGCATGGGAACGCCCTCCCGCCGGATCGATGATCTTCCGGCGAACGCGACAGCTTAGGCCCGGCCACGACGGGGGGTCAAAACCCCCGCTCATTCATGGACCGGGCCCGCCCGCCCGCCCGAGCGCCCGGTAGTCTTCCGTCCGAACTATTCATCCTTGGCCGGAATGCATCGACAGGTGTAGCGTCGCCGGGCTGGGAGCGAACATCATGAGCGAGCGCGGAGCGGACTTTCTGATTGCCTGGATACCCCGCAACATCAACCCGGACGACTATCCGCCACACGGAGACGAGGAACAGGCTCGATTGAAGGCGCAGGCATGCCTGGCCGAGGCGGAAGCGGCGGGCCTGTCCCGCGAGGAGCTGGAGGCCGAGGTCGGGCCGCTGGCCGCCTACATCAAGGTCATGATGTCCACGCCGGGCGACCCGGCGGTGCGGGCGGGCCCCATCGATGCGAGCGTCACGCTGCATTGAGAACAGGCGGCAGGTCTCGGTGCGGGTGCCGCGACGGGCAGACCCCACCCGGTCCGGGTTTCTGTCGCTCGCGGCTGCAGTCGGTGGAGCGCGCCGCATCGGGTGCCTGTGGGAACTGGGGATAGGTCCCCCCGGGACCGCGATTTCGCTTTCCAGGGCAGCCCGACTCAGACCGTATGGTCCGATGCGGTACAAGCTCGGCATGCGGGACGATGGTTGGCTGGTGATCGACACCGCGAGCCAGCGCGTCGCCTCTTTCGGCGGTTGCATCCTCCAGGCGCTCAGCGTCGAGGAGGCGCACCTGATGCTCGGCATGCTCCAGAGCCAGGATCGCGCGCTCGCGGCGCTCTCGCCGGACCTTCTTCCCGGCGCGTCCGCCAAGCCGGTGCCGTCCTCGGCCCTGGCCGAAGAGCGTCGCACCGCAGGCTAGGTCGGACGGAGTGGCGCGGGCTGGGCTCGGCACCCCAGGCGGGCCAGTCGCAATGTCGGCCAGCCGCAGGGCTGCGGGCCCTAGTTGACGCGGCCGCGCCCGCGCCGCATCGCTGTCGCCGGTCT
>JAQGJJ010000236.1 GCA_028290695.1 Enterovirga sp.
GGGCGGCGGTCTCCTCGCGGTAGAAGCGCTCGGCCTCGCCGGAGATCAGCGCCGCGATCACCGGATGCTCCGGCTGGTAGGTCTGCACGAGCGCGCGGCCGGGCTTCGTGCCGCGCCCCGCCCGTCCGGTGACCTGCTGCAGGAGCTGGAACGTGCGCTCGGAGGCGCGGGGATCGCCCGAGGTGAGCCCGATATCGGCGTCCAGAACCCCGACCAGCGTCATGTTCGGAAAATTGTGCCCCTTCGCCACGAGCTGCGTGCCGATCACGATGTCGGCCTCGCCGGCCGCGACGGCCGCGAGCTCGTTGCGCAGCCGCTCGGTCCCGCCCGGGAAATCGCTCGACAGGGTGATGCGGCGCGCCTCCGGGAACAGGGTCGCGACCTCCTCGGCGATGCGCTCCACCCCGGGCCCGCAGGCGGCCAGCGTCTCCACCCCGCCGCAGGCCGGGCAGGTGTCCGGGACCCGCTCGGCATGACCGCAATGGTGGCACACGAGGGAGCGGCGGAAGCGGTGCTCGACCAGCCAGGCCGAGCAGCTCGAGCAGGTGAAGCGGTGCGCGCAGGCGCGGCACAGCGTGAGCGGCGCGTAGCCGCGGTGGTTGAGGAAGAGCAGCGCCTGCTCGCCGGCCGCGACCGTCTTGGCCACCTCCTCGACGAGGCGCGGCGACAGCCAGCGCCCGCGCTCCGGCGGCGTTCTGCGCAGGTCGACCGCCGCGATGGACGGCAGGGTGCGGCCCCCGAAGCGCTCCGGCAGCGCGACCCGCGAGAAGCGCCCGCGCTGCACGTTCACGCGGGTCTCGATGGAGGGGGTCGCGGAGGCCAGGATCACCGGCGCCCGCTCCAGCCGCCCCCGCACGATCGCCATGTCGCGGGTGTGATAGCAGACGCCGTCCTCCTGCTTGTAGGCGGCCTCGTGCTCCTCGTCGACGACCACGAGGCCGAGGTCCCGGAACGGCAGAAACAGCGCGGAGCGCGCGCCCGCCACCACGGCCACCTCGCCGGACGCGACGCCCGCCAGCACGCGCTCGCGCCGGCGCCCCGAGACGCCCGAATGCCACGCCGCCGGCCGCGTGCCGAAGCGCTCGGCGAAGCGGTCGAGAAAGGCGGACGTGAGGGCGATCTCCGGGGCCAGGATCAGGGCCTGCCGGCCGATCCGAAGAGCCGCCGCGATGGCCTCGAAATACACCTCCGTCTTGCCCGACCCGGTGACGCCGTCGAGCAGGATCACCGGGGCCTGGCGCGCCGGAGCGCCGTCCTGCGGCGGCGCCGCGACCGTGGCGACGGCGGCGGCCAGCACCTCGGCGGCCGCGCTCTGCCGGTCCGACAGGCGGGGCGTGATGAAGTCCGGATCGGGCCGCTCGGCCACGGGCTGCGGCTTCAGGGCCACCGTCTCGAGCGTGCCCTCGTCCACCAGCCCGTCCACCACGCCGACCCCGACGCCGGCGGTTTCCGCGAGGTGCCGTTTCAGATGGACGAGCCCGCCCGAGGCCGCCTCGATCACGCGGGCCCGGCCCGGCGTCATGCGCTTCGGGGGCGGGCCGGCGAGCCGCACGCCCACCCGGGCCACCTCGGGCGCCTCGCCCGGCACCTTGAGGGCGAGCCCGAGGGCCGAGCCCTTCGGGGCCAGCGTGTACCAGGCCAGCCAGTCGATCAGCTTGCGAAGCGGGGCCGGAACCGACGGCGCGCCGAGGCGCCCCTCCACCGGCTTGAAGTTGTCGCCCGCCCCGCGGCGCAGCGACCACACGACCCCGAGCCGTTGCCGCGGCCCGAGCGGCACGGCCACGAGATCGCCCTCCCGGAGCTCGAGCCCGTCCGGAACGGCGTAGCTGTAGGTCTGGTCCAGCGCGAGCGGGATCAGGATCTCGGCGACGCGCGCCGTCATTGGCAAAGGCTCAACCCGAACCGGTCACGATGCTGGGATCAGATCGTGAACATGGCTGTTCGGACATGGCGAGGCAACCGGCGACCGCGACGCGTCCCCCGACGGAGGTCGCATCCGTGCTCCTGCCCGCGACCCCTGCCCTGTGCGGCGCCGTCGCGTCCTGGCTGACCGCGCTCGCCTCCGAGCGGCGGCTCGCGCCCAACACCGTGGAGGCGTATTCCCGGGACCTGCGGCAGTTCATCGTGTTCCTGGTCGAGCATCTGGGCGAGGAGCCCTCGCCGGAGAGCGTCACCGGGCTGAAGCCGGCCGACATCCGGGCCTTTCTGGCGTTCCGGCGGCGCGGCGGGGTCGAGAGCCGGACGCTGATGCGCCAGCTCGCGGCTTTGCGCTCCTTCGGCCGCCACCTCGAGCGGGAGGGGCACGGGCCGGCCTCCGCCTTCGCGGCCATCCGCTCGCCGAAGGTCGCCAAGGGGCTGCCCAAGCCTATCTCGGCCCGCGCGGCGCGCGCCATGGCGGATGCGGGCACGCGGGACGGCGAGGCGCGCGAGCCCTGGATCCTGGCCCGCGACGCCGCCGTGCTGGCGCTGCTCTACGGCGCGGGACTGCGCATCTCGGAAGCGCTCGGCATCACCCGGCAGGACGCCCCGATCGGCGAGGTCGATGCGCTCACGGTGCTCGGCAAGGGCGGCAAGACCCGCAGCGTGCCGGTGATCCCGGCCGTGCGGCGCGCGGTCGAGCAATACCTGGCGCTGTGTCCCTACAGCCTACCTCCGACCGGGCCGCTCTTCGTCGGCCAAAAGGGCGGGCCGCTCTCGCCCCGCATCATCCAGCTCGCGGTCGCCGGGCTGCGGGGTGCGCTCGGGCTCGACGCGAAGGCGACGCCGCACGCGCTGCGGCATTCCTTCGCCACGCATCTCCTGTCGCGGGGTGGCGAGCTCAGGGCCATCCAGGAGCTGCTCGGCCACGCCTCGCTGTCCACGACCCAGATCTACACGCAGGTCGATTCGGCGCGGCTGATGGCCGCCTATGACGCGGCCCACCCGCGCGCCCGGGCATAGGCTCGCCCGCTCCGCCCATGCTAGGGGCGCGCCATGAGCGACGCGCTTTCCTCCGCCGGCACGATGCATGCCGCGACCCTGGCCGGACCGGGCCTCATCCGCCTGGACACGATCGCCCGGCCGGAGCCCGGGCCGAACCAGGTGCGGCTGCGGCTGGAAGGCTGCGGCGTGTGCGCCTCCAACCTGACGCCCTGGGCCGGGCCGGACTGGATGACCTTTCCGGCCGAGCCGGGCGCGCTCGGCCACGAAGGCTGGGGCACGGTGGACGCGCTCGGCGCGGGCGTCGAGGGCCTCGCGGTCGGCGACCGGGTGGCGGCGCTCTCCTACAAATCCTACGCGCAGTACGACCTGGCCGACGCCGAGGCGGTGGTGCGGCTGCCGGAAGCCCTGGCCGGACAGCCCTTCCCGGGCGAGCCGCTCGGCTGCGCCATGAACATCTTCCGCCGCAGCGGCATCGAGGCCGGCCAGACCGTCGCGATCGTGGGCATCGGCTTCCTGGGCGCGATCCTGACCCGGCTCGCGACCGATGCCGGCGCCCGGGTGATCGCGATCTCGCGCCGGCCGTTCTCGCTCGACGTGGCGCGCGCCTTCGGGGCCGCCGAGACGATCCCGATGGAGGATCACACCGGCATCATCGCGCACGTGAAGGAGCTCACGGGCGGCCGGTTCTGCGAACGGGTGATCGAGGCGGTCGGCAAGCAATGGCCGCTCGACCTGGCGGCGGAGCTCACGGCCGAGCGCGGCCGGCTGATCGTCGCCGGCTACCACCAGGACGGGCCGCGCCAGGTCAACATGTGGCTCTGGAACTGGCGCGGGCTCGACGTCATCAACGCGCATGAGCGCGACCCGAAGGTGTACATGCAGGGCATCCGGGAGGCCGTGGACGCGGTCGCGTCCGGGCGGCTCGACCCGAGCCCGCTCTACACGCACCGCTTCCCGCTGAGCCGGCTGGACGCGGCGCTCGACGCGACCCGCGACCGGCCCGACGGCTTCCTCAAGGCCCTGATCACGCTGTGATGTCCGCCTCCCCCGCCAGCCCGGCCCGGCCCGGCTCCTCCCCGCGCCCGCGGATCGGCTTCCTGGGCGTCGGCTGGATCGGCCGCCACCGCATGGAGGCGATCGCCGCGACGGGCGCGGCCGAGATCGTCGCGATCGCGGATCCGTCGCCCGAAACGGCGGCCGAGGCGGGCAAGCTCGCCCCGGCCGCGAAGCGCGTCGGCACCCTGGAGTCGCTGCTGGCGGAAGGGCTCGACGGGATCGTCATCGCGACCCCCTCGGCCCTGCATGCCGAGCAATCGATCCTGGCGCTCGCGGCGGGCGCGGCCGTGTTCTGCCAGAAACCGCTCGGCCGCAACGCCGCCGAGGCCCGGGCCGTGGTCGACGCCGCCAGGGCGGCGGACCGGCTGCTCGCGGTGGACCTGTCCTACCGCTTCACGGACGGCATGCGGCGGATCCGCGAGATCGTAGCGGCCGGCGGGCTCGGCCGGATCTATGCGGTCGATCTCGTGTTCCACAACGCCTACGGGCCGGACAAGCCGTGGTTCTACGACCGCGCCCAATCGGGCGGCGGCTGCGTGATGGATCTCGGCGTCCACCTGGTCGACCTCGCGCTCTGGACGCTCGGCTTTCCGGAGATCCGGGACGTGTCGGCCAGGCTCTTCGCAGGCGGCGAGCCGCTCGGGGCGAGCCCGGACCGGGTCGAGGATTACGCGGTCGCGACGCTCGGGCTCGACACCGGAACGGCGGTGCAGCTCGCCTGCTCGTGGCGGCTCCAGGCCGGCCAGGACGCCGTCATCTCGGCCGCCTTCTACGGCACGGAGGGCGGGGCCGCCCTGCGCAACGTGAACGGGTCCTTCTACGATTTCACGGCCGAGCGCTTCCGGGGCACCGCACGGGAAACGCTGGCGGCTCCGCCGGACGCCTGGGGCGGCCGCGCGGCGGCGGATTGGGCGCGCCGGCTCGCGGCCGGCGAGCGCTACGATTCCGAGGCCGAACGCCTGGTCGAGGTGGCGGGCGCGCTTGACCGGATCTACGGGCGCTGACGGCCCAAGGCGGCCGTCAGATCGCCCCGGCCTTGAACCAGACGCAGTTGGAATACGCGACCTTGGGGTCCAGGTTCGGCCGCGTCTTGGGCTGCGGCACGGCCCGGCCGTTCTCGCCGAGGTCCACCGTGACCTTCGAGGTCCCGTCGAGCTGCTCGGAGAAATAGCAATACTGGTGGCTCGGCACCTTCTGGTCGCTCGAGGTGAAGTTCCAGCCGGTCACGACCTGGCCGCCCCCGAGCGGCACGTTCTTGAACACGGTGAAGTTGGTCAGCACGGGTGCCTTCGAGTCGGGCGTCGCGCCGGCCCCGAGCTGCGCCGCCGTCGGGGTCGGCACCTCCGACCGGGAGGAGAGGTCCAGCTTGGATTCGGGATCGAGCTTCACCGTGCCTTCGGTCTTGAAGGTCACCTTCTCGAGCGCCAGCGCGACCGTGTTCGCGACCTTGGCGGTCGGGAAGGTCGGATCGGCCGTGTAGGAATAGCCGAAGAACGCCGCCCCGATCCCGACGCCGCTCAGCGCGCACACGGCGCCGATGCCGATGAGCCGGTACAGGGCAGCGCGGGCGTTCAGCAGCCGCGCGTCGGCCTTGATGCGCGAATTGACCGCGGAGGCGAGGACCCGGTTCTCCGGGCTGGCGGGCAGTTCCATGGATCAGCGTCCGGATTCGACGACGCGCAGCGGCGCGGCGGGGCCGGTCGCGCCGGCGACCGGCGCTGCAACCGGCGGGGCCG
>JAQGJJ010000172.1 GCA_028290695.1 Enterovirga sp.
CCGGGCCAGGTTGGGGTCGCCCAGGAAATCGATGTTGCGCTCGATCAGGCCGAGATGGCGCAGCGACCAGGAGATGATCGAGAACTGGCTGTCGAAGATCCACCAGAACGCGATCGCGGACAGAACGGTCGGCACCACGAACGGGATCAGGACGATCGAGCGGATCAGCGACTTGAGCGGCAGGTGCTTGTTGAGCAGCAATGCCAGGTAGAGGCCCACGGCGAACTTAATCGTCGAGGCGACGATCGTGTAGACGAGCGTGTTGAAGACGGACAGCCAGAAGACGGAATCGTCCCAGAGCCATTCGTAGTTCTCGAAGCCCACGAAGGCTCCGCTCCGCCCGATGCGGGCGTCCGTGAACGAGATCCAGATCCCCTTCACCAGCGGAAAGGCCAGGAACAGGCCGAGGATCAGCGCGGTCGGCAGCATGAACCAGAAGCCCATCCAGCCCCGGCTGCGCCGCGTTCGCGTCCAGGCGGACGCGGCGCTCCGGCCGGTTCCCGGCCCCATGTTCATCGCAGCCGTCGCCATAGCGGTCCTTCCTGCCGGGAGCGGCGGACCGGGCCGCCGCCCCCTTCCGGGATCAGCGGTAGATGCGCCTCGCCTGACGCTCCGCCCCGGC
Organism: Enterovirga sp.; assembly: GCA_028290695.1. Taxonomy (GTDB): domain Bacteria; phylum Pseudomonadota; class Alphaproteobacteria; order Rhizobiales; family Beijerinckiaceae; genus Enterovirga. Next base: position 623 of record JAQGJJ010000172.1, read on the forward strand.
CATGGCGGTCTTCAGATCCTGGCGGCCGGTCACGTAGTTCGCGAACATGTCGACCACGATGAAGTCCGCGATCGCGGCCGCAGGCTTCTCGCCGAGTGTGCCGAGGCCCGCCGGCGTCATGGTCCGCTTGGAGACGTCCCGGTACGGCGTCGTCTTCGGATCGGCCGTCCAGACCGGGTTCTTGTCGTAGTCGAGCAGGAAGTGGGACAGGTAGCCCTGCGCGGCCTCCATCCAGGGATTGAAGTTCGCGGCGTCCAGCATGAAGGCGATGAACGCCTTGCAGGCGTTCGGGGCCTTGGTGAAGTTGAAGGTCAGGATCGGGAAGGAGAGGTGAAGCTCCGTCGGCCGGCCGACCGGGCCGACCGGCATGTAGGCGTGGTTCATGTCGGCCGCGATGGCCGGGTTCTCGCGCTTCGCCGTGACGTAGATCGAGATGCCGTTGTTGGTGCAATACAGGTCGCCGGACAGGAACGCCTTGTTGTTCGAGGAATCGTTCCAGGACGCCGTCCCCGGAATGAAGGTCTCGTACAGGGCTTTTCCGTATTCCAGGGCCTTGGCGGTCTCGGGCGAGTTCAGCACCACCTTGTCGTTCGCGTCGACCAGGTTGCCGCCGAAGGCCCACAGGCACCAGTACAGCCAGTTGCCGTCGCCCGATGCGTGGCCGAACGCCATCCCGATCGGCGTCTTGTTGGCCGACATGGCCTTGGCGTATTCGAGAAACGCCGCCGTATCCTTCGGGAATTCCTTGAACCCGGCCTTCTCCGAGGCGGCGAGCCGGTAGTTCATCAGCGAGCCGGTGGTGGCGATCGGGATCGCGATCCACTTGTTGCCCGAGCGGCCGTATTTCTGGGCCGAGTCCGTCCACCCGCCATGCGCCTTGCCGAGGTAGTCGGCCACGTCCGTGACGTCGAGGCACTTCTCCGGAAACAGGTGCGGGAGCGAGTACAGGCCCCAGACCATGTCCAGCCCCTGGCCGGTATTGGCGACCACGGAGGCCTTGGGCTGGATGTCGTCGTAGGATTCGTTGGTGACGTTGATCTTGCAGCCATTGGCCTGCTCGAACGCCGCCACGAGCTTCATGAACTGGACGTCCTCGGCCTCCACGAAGCGCTTCCAGCGCAGGAGGTTCAGGGTTGCGCCCTGTTCGACCTTCCAGGGCGATTGCTGCGCCCACGCCTTGGCAAAATCCGCGAGAGAGCCGGTGCCGGCGAGGCCGAGCGCGGCACCGCCCTTGAGGATGGAACGACGATCCAATGTCATGACGTTTCTCCCGTGACGTGGCTTGAGGCTTCACACCCCGTGTTCCGCCCGGGCGACCGGGCCGGCTTGTCGGTCGAGATCAGTGCGCGAGACGCTGGCCGGTCTCCCCGTCGAAGAAGTGCAGCAGGCTGGGATCGGGCCGGATCCGGATGGTCTCGCCGGGCTTGGGCAGCACGCGCTCGCGGAACACGCAGGTCAGATCCTGGCCCCCGGCCTTCACGGCCAGGAGGGTCTCGGAGCCGGTCGGCTCCACGACCACCACCTCGACCGGAACGCCGTCTTCGGCGACCCTGAAATGCTCAGGCCGGATGCCCAGCGTCACGGGGCGGCCGTCCGATGCGGCCGGCGCATGCTGGCCGAGCGGAATCTCGACCCCGTTCTGGGCCACGAAGCTCGCCTGGCCGTTCGCCCTGACGCGGCCGGACAGGAAGTTCATCGCGGGAGAGCCGATGAAGCCCGCCACGAACAGGTTCTGCGGGCGGTCGTAGAGCTCGAGCGGCGCGCCGATCTGCTCCACCACACCGTCGTGCATGACCACGATGCGGTCCGCCATCGTCATCGCCTCGATCTGGTCGTGGGTGACGTAGACTGTCGTGGTCTTCAGCCGCTGGTGCAGCTCCTTGATCTCGGTCCGCATGGCGACCCGGAGCTTGGCGTCGAGGTTCGAGAGCGGCTCGTCGAACAGGAAGACCTGCGGGTCGCGCACGATCGCCCGGCCCATCGCCACCCTCTGCCGCTGGCCGCCCGAGAGCTGGCGCGGATAGCGATCCAGAAGCGCGCCCAGGCCCAGGATGCCGGCCGCCTTGGCGACCCGGCTCTCGATCTCGCTCTTCGGCGCCTTCCGGAGCTTCAGCGAGAACGCCATGTTGTCCCGCACGGTCATGTGCGGATAGAGCGCGTAATTCTGGAACACCATCGCGATGTCGCGCTCCTTCGGGGGCACGTCGTTGACGACGCGCTCGCCGATGCGGATCTCGCCGCCGGAGATGTTCTCGAGCCCTGCGATCATGCGCAGCAGGGTGGATTTTCCGCAGCCGGACGGGCCCACCAGGATGACGAACTCGCCGTCCTGAATGTCCACCGACACGCCGTGGATCACGCGTGTCGGACCGAACGCCTTCTGCACGTCACGGATCGTGACCGATGCCATGCGTCGCTCTCTCCCTGACGACCGCGTCCCGG
>JAQGJJ010000032.1 GCA_028290695.1 Enterovirga sp.
GAGGGTCGGACGGCGAAGCCGGCCGGGGTGAGGGGTGGACGTCGGAAGGTTGAGCGTGGGGGGCGAGCCCCATCCTGCGATGTCCTGCCCTCACCCCATCCCACTCCCGAACGGGAGAGGGTGTGCGGCGGCGCTCGCTGCGCCTCATCCGACATCCCTTCCGCCCGCGAGCGAAAAAACCAGCGCGCGCACCCTCTCCCGTGTGGGAGAGGAGCTTGCCCTCGGGCTTGACCCGAGGGTCGGACGGCGAAGCCGGCAGGGGTGAGGGCTGGACTCAGGGAGGTGAAGCGCGGGGCGAGCCCATCCTGAAGCGCCCTGCCCTCACCCTAGCCCTCTCCCGCACGGGAAAGGGTGCGCGGCGGCGTTGGCTGGGCCTCGGTCGGCCATCTTGACACCATCAGGAAATTAGGAATATAAGCAGACCGTCTCGTCCACCGGGGGGCGCGCTCATGAGGCGTCGTGACGTGGGGCGGGATCGGCGCCTGCGGGCGGGGTTCGCGAACCCGCTCCCGGGGAGCCGGACCAGCGCCGTCCTCTGGGTAATACGGCCCGGGTGCCAGTGCAGCATGGCTAGTGTTCTTTCGCCCGGACACGGGCGGAGGAGCGGAAGAGCGGCAGGTCCGGTCGAAAATCGCCGGCGTGCCGGGGCAACCCGGACGTGGTGCTCGTGTCTCTGGGTCCTCGGGTCACCCTCGGATCAAGTCCGAGGGCAGGCCCCCGAGGATGACGAGGGCGAGCATAGCGGGGACGCCGAAAGGCGCTCCACACATAAAAAATGATCGAGTGCCCGGCGTCCCGCGCCCCCTCGACCCTTATCCCGAGAGGTCCGCGATGCGGGCGTCTCCCAGCTCTTTGCACCGCCGCGAGATCAGACCACGGGCCGGGGACGGACGGCGCGTGCGCGGTTTTTGGCGCCGGGTCGCGCGGGCACCAGCTCAGGTCCGCAGCACGGCGCAGGCGCCGCCGGCCGAGCGGATGCGGGTGCAGAGGGTGTCCGCCTCAATCCGCGTCTGGGCCGGCAGGCGCACCCGGTAGAACAGGCTCCGGCCGCGGCTGCGCAGGCGCGCGCCGAGCACCATCGGCTGCACGTCGCCGAGCAGCGCGGCGAGGCGGGTGCGGCTGCGGGCAAAGGCGGCGAGCGCGGCGGATTTGGAGAAATTGCCGGCGAGCTGCACGCCCCAGGGCGCCCGGGCGCCCTCCGCGATGGCCGAAAGGCCGCCGCCGCCGCGCCGCTTCAGCTCGGCCGTGACCTGCAGGCAGGGCTGGTCGGGAAGGCCGGCCGCGTCCGGGGCGGCCACGCCGGCGCCGTCGCGCTCCGCCCGCCACGCTTCGGCCGGGCGGCCCGTGATGCGGGCGACGTAGTCGCGCGTCTCCTCCGGCAGGCCGCCGCGGCCCGCGAGCCAGTTGCCCACGCGCGTCGGGCCGCCGTTATAGGCCGCCGCCGCGAGGCCGAGATTGCCGAAGGCGCGGCGCAGCTCCGCCACGAAGGACGCGGCGGCCGGGATCGCCTGTTCGGGGTCGAACGGGTCGGCGAGGCCGCGCTCGCGCGCCGTTCCGGGCATGAATTGGGCGATGCCCTGGGCGCCGGCCGGGCTGGTGGCGCCGGGCCGAAAGCTGCTTTCTTGCCAGATAAGGCGCGTCAGGAAGCCGACCGGGACCGCGCGGGCAGCGGCGGCACTCTCGACCAGCCGGCAGAGGCTCTGCTCGACGCCCTCCTCCGGCGCCGCTTCCGCCGCGCTCCCGCCGGCGCCGACCAGGAGGGCGGCGGCGAGCGCCGCGATCCGCACTCCCCTGTCGACCCGCACGCGCCCTCCCTTGTCGCGGCCGTCACCCGGCGCCAGCACCAACCCGCAGCCGCCAAACCCGTTCGCAGGGCTTCCGCCCGGGGCTTTGGCGCTGCTAAGCGGAAGCCGGGAGAGGGTCGCCATGGCCGCACACACGAGACACCGCCGGTCAGCCATGCTGATGCTGGCCGCCTGCGCGCTGGCGCCCGGGCTTGCGGCCGCGAGCGAGCGCGACCCCGCCGCGATCGTCGCGGCGATCTACCGCCGGGCCGCGGCCGGACAGGGCGATGCCGGCGGCAACTTCGTGTGGAGCGAACGCGCGGCGCGCCGGACCTATTTCACGGCCCGCACGGCCGCCCTGTGGCAGCGGGCGGAACGCGCCACTCCGGCGGGCGATATGGGGCCGGTCGGGTTCGACCCGGTCACGTCCTCGCAGGACCCGAACCTGAAAAGCTTCGAAGCGCGCGTCGAGGAGGAGGGTCCGGAGCGGACCCACATGCTCGTGTCGCTCACCGGGCATGGCGAACCAAGGCCCTATGCGGTTTTGCGCTACGTCTTTCTGCGCGAAAACGGCCGCTGGCTGATCGACGACATCGCCACCGCGCAGGGCGGCACGGCGGATTCCTGGTCGGTGCGCAAGCTGCTCGACGCCCATATCGGGTCGAACCGCCGGGGTCGCTGACCGCGCGCTAGTCCCCGGGGCCGGCCGGGGCGGGCCGCACCAG
>JAQGJJ010000042.1 GCA_028290695.1 Enterovirga sp.
CCACCGCCTGCACGGCCCGCAGGACGCGCTCGTCCTCGCCCTCCGCATAGATGACCCGCTTGGGCGTTTCCCGCGCGGCGGTGAACAGCGGCTTCATGATGAAGCCCGACCGGAACACGAAGCGCCCGAGCGAATCGGCATAGGCCTGGATGTCCGCAAGCGGCTTCGCCGCGACGCCCGAATCCATGGCGGCCTTCGCGACGGCCGGCGCGATCCTCAGGATCAACCGGGGATCAAAGGGGCTCGGGATCAGCGAATCGGGTCCGAACGGCCGCGCCTCGCCGCCATAGGCGCGCGCCACCACGTCGGAGGGAGCCTCCCGGGCCAGGCCCGCGATCGCGTTCACGGCCGCGGCCTTCATGGCCTCGTTGATCGTCGAGGCGGCTACGTCCAGGGCCCCCCTGAAGATGTAGGGGAAGCACAGGACGTTGTTGACCTGGTTCGGGAAGTCCGACCGGCCGGTGCAGATCAGCGCATCGGGGCGGCTGGCACGCGCCACCTCGGGCATGATCTCGGGATTGGGATTGGCCAGAGCCATGATCAGCGGCGTCGGCGCCATCCGCTGCAGCATCTCGGGCTTGAGCACGCCGCCGGCCGAGAGGCCGATGAATACGTCCGCCCCCTCGATCACCTCGGCCAGGGTGCGCTTGTCCGTCCGCTGCGCGTAGGCCGCCTTCCAGCGATCCATCAGGGCGGTGCGGCCCTCGTACACGACCCCTTCGATGTCCGTGACCCAGACGTTCTCGCGCCGGATGCCGAGGGTCAGGAGGAGGTTGAGCGTCGCGAGAGCCGCGGCGCCGGCGCCGGAGGTGACGACCTTCACGTCCTCCACGCGCTTCTTGGCGAGCTCGAGCCCGTTCACGACCGCGGCGCCCACGATGATGGCGGTGCCGTGCTGGTCGTCGTGGAAGACCGGGATGCCCATGCGGGCCTTCAGCCGCTCCTCGACCTCGAAGCATTCGGGCGCCTTGATGTCCTCCAGGTTGATGCAGACGAAGGTGGGCTCCAGCGCGGCGACCACATCGACCAGGCGCTCGACATCGTTCTCGGCCACCTCGATGTCGAAGACGTCGATTCCGGCGAATTTCTTGAAGAGCACGGCCTTGCCCTCCATGACGGGCTTCGAGGCAAGAGGACCGATGTTGCCCAGGCCGAGAACCGCCGTGCCGTTGGTCACAACGGCGACCAGGTTCTGGCGCGAGGTGAGGTTCGCGGCTTCGGCGGGATCGGCCGCGATCGCCTCGCACGCCACCGCTACGCCCGGCGTGTAGGCGAGCGCGAGATCGCGCTGGTTCCCGAGCGGCTTTGTCGGCTGGATCTCGATTTTTCCCGGTCGCGGGTTGCGGTGGTAGAACAGCGCACCCGACCGAAGATCCTCCGTGACATCCGCCATCCAGCTCTCCTCTCCAGCGGCCGAACCGGCCGCTCGCGTCGTCGCCTACGCGTCATCTGTCGCGCAGCGATGAACCTCCGCCACCGGCTGCGCAACTGGCGCAATCCGCATAATGCGACGCAGCACCATCTCGCAGGGCTGGTCCGTCGATACGGCTTTCAAATCGGAGGCCATTCCTATGGCCGACCCAAGGTAAGGTTTCCCGAGTGCGGGGCGAAGCTGACAATCGGCCGCTTCTGCTCGATCGCCGACAGGGTCGAAATCCTGCTCGGAGGCAACCATCGCACCGACTGGGTGACCACCTTCCCGTTCGGCGCCTTTTCCGAGCTTTGGCCCCAACGGGATCCCGCCCCCTCCGATTACCACGCGTCCCGCGGCGACGTGTGGATCGGATCGGACGTGTGGCTCGGCTCCGGGGCGATGATCCTGTCGGGCGTCACGGTGGGACATGGGGCCGTGGTGGCGGCCCGGGCCGTCGTCACGAAGGATGTCCCTCCCTTCGGCATCGTGGGGGGCAATCCGGCCCGTTTGATACGGACACGCTTCCCCGACCCGGTCGCGACGGCGCTCCTCGAAAGCGCCTGGTGGGACCTACCGGATGCCGAGATCTTGCACCTCGTCCCGCTTCTCTCGTCCGACCGCGCGGCAGAACTCGCCGAAGCCGTCAGGGCGCTGCGGGCTCGATCGTCTTGATCCTCCGCCCGAGCGCGCGCGCCTTCAGTGCCAGCGCGGGCCGCTCGACGAGGTTCCAGGAGAGCCACCCGGCCGCGAGGGCCAGACCAAGGGACGGGGCGAGCAGCGTCCAGGCTTCCCCGCCGGGCCACACCTGCCGCAGCCCCTGCTGGATCGGCCAGCCATAGAGATAGACCCCGTAGGAGAGGTCCTGTCGCAGATCGAAGGTGGGGCGAACGAGAGCAGGCCAGAGCGCGAGCCAGATCACGCCATAGGCCTCCGCCGCGAACAGGAGGCCGCGGTACAGGGGTGACGCAGAGGCAAGCCCGGCCGTTGCGATCAGGCCGAGGGCGAGAGCCGGCGACGCCGGTACCCGATCGCGCCACAGATAGAGCGCCGCCCCGGCAGCGAACAGGAACGGCAACCGGAGCGCCGTCTCGACCCCCTTCGGAGGGCTCCCCACGGCGGCATCGAGTGCGATGAGGGCGACGAGGAGCCCGCCTGCGACGAGGAGCGCCGGCCAGCGGCCGCGCAGCGCTCCCGCAATCCCGGCGAGGAGAACGCCACCATAGCAGAGCACCTCGTATTTCAGCGTCCACACCGTTCCCATCGGCATTCGGAACGGGTTGTCCGCGAACACGCCCGGCAGAACCGTGTTGCTCTTGAAGGTTCCGAGCGTGCTTCCCACGAACCGCCATAGGCCGGGGTCCCGAAGGTAGTCCCCGGCCGGCAGTCGCGTCAGCAGGAGGCCGAAGCCGAGCGCCACGACCGCGGTCGCCGCGATGAGCCCCGGCGCGATCCGCAGCGCGCGCGCCAGCACGTAATCGCGCCAGCCGCGGCGGCAGAAGCTCATCGTCACAAGGAAGCCCGAGATCGCGAAGAAGCCGTTCACGGCATGTTCGCCGAGCGTGAACCCCGTGAGGCGCGCGAGGGGCTCGTC
>JAQGJJ010000081.1 GCA_028290695.1 Enterovirga sp.
GACGGCATCCGTTCCGATGTTGCCGCCGGCGCCGCCGCGATTCTCGATGATGAATTGCTGGGCCAGCGTCTGGCTGAGCTTGTCGGCGATGAGACGCGCGAAGATGTCGGTGGTGCCGCCGGCCGCGAACGGGACGATCACCCGGACCGGCCGGGTCGGATAGGCGCCCTGCGCCATCGCGCTGCTTGCGGCGCCCAGCGCCAGGAGGCCTCCGATGAGACCGCATACCAGCCGCTTCATTCCGTCCTCCCGTGCCGGGGCCACTCGGCCCATTCTGCAGGGGAATCTAGCAGGATCAGCGGCCCCGGACGAGCCGGGTACCGTCGCAGGAGGCCACGCAGGGCGGGCGGTCCTCGCCCCGCGCCCGGCCGCTCAGACCGGGTCGGTGCGGCCCACGGCTGCGAAATCGAAGGCCGTCGTCCAGATCGGGTCGCGATCCTGAGGTCGGAATGCATCACCGCCTTCAACGTCGTCTAGGCGTGAGCGAACGCAGTCGAGGCCGCTATCCCCATCGCGGCGACCGTGTATTTCCAAGATGTCATCCCTGCCTCCACGCCGCGCCCCTTGGCGCGTTGTTGTTGCGGAACGATGCATGCGGCGTGCCGGGCGGAGTCAGTCGGTCTCTCGTGCGGCGTCCCGTTCGTATCTCGCGGCGATCGCGAGCAGGTCCGCATCCGCGCGCGGACGCCCGATCAGTTGGAGGCCCATCGGCAATCCGCGGGGGTCGAAACCGACCGGCACGTTGAGCACCGGGCAGCCGGACAGGGTCCCGGCGACCACCACCTCCATCCACCGGTGATAGCTGTCCATCGTGCGGCCGCCGATCTCGCGCGGCCAGGTCCAGTCGATCGGGAACGGAAAGGTCTGCGCGGTCGGCAGCGCCAGGACATCGAAGCGCTCGAAGAGGCCGAGAGCCGTCCCGTACCAGGCGGCTCTGGTTCGGGCGGCGGCCGAAATCGCCGTGGCATCGAGCGTCAGGCCCGCTTCGATCTCCCACACCATCTCGGGCTTGAGCCGCCGCCGCTTCGCCGGGTCTGCGTAGACCTCGCCATAGCGCGCGCTCATCGACCATTGCCGGAGCACCACGAAGGCGCGCCACAGCTCCTCCCAGGCGAAGGGCACGCAGGCCGGCTCGACGGGCCAGCCGGCCTGCCCCAGCTCAGCCAAAGCGTCGCCGCACAGGTCGAGGATCCCGGCCTCGAAGGGCAGGTGCCCGCCGAGATCCGCGAGCCACGCGATCCGGGGCGGAACCGTCCGGTCGAGCGCCGCCTCGAAAGGACCTTCCGGGTTCTCCAGCGACAGCGGCGCGCGGGGATCGTGGCCCGCCATCACGGTCAGCAGCATGGCCAGGTCGGCAGCGCTGCGGCCCATCGGCCCGAGCGTGGAGAGCTGGGCATAGAAGGGGTCCTGCGCCGGGACCGTCGGCACGCGGCCCTGCGACGGGCGGAAGCCGAACACGTTGTTCCAGGCGCCCGGGTTACGGAGCGAGCCGCCGAAATCGCTGCCGTCCGCGATGGGCAGCATGCGGAGGGCGAGGGCCACGGCGGCGCCGCCGCTCGAGCCGCCGGCGCTGAGCTCGGGCGCGAAGGCGTTGCGGGTCGGGCCGAAGATCGGGTTGAAGGTGTGCGAGCCGAGCCCGTATTCGGGCACGTTCGTCTTGCCGATTATGATCGCCCCGGCCGCCCGGATGCGGCCGATGGCGAGCTCGTCCTCCGCAGGCACGTGGTCGGCGAAGAGCGGCGAGCCCCAGGTGGTGCGCAGCCCGGCGGTCGCCGCCAGATCCTTGATGGCGATTGGAAGGCCGTGCAGGGCTCCGGTCGGGGCCCCGGACGCATGCGCCGCGTCGGCCCGACGCGCCTCGGCCAGGATCTTCGCGCGGGGGCGGAGGGACACCACCGCGTTGTAGGTCGGGTTCAGGGCTTCGATGCGGTCCAGGCAGGCGGTGACGAGTTCGACGGACGAGACCTCGCCGGCGGCCATCAGGCGCCGCAGGGCGGACCCGTCCTCCCGCAGGAGGTCCGGCATGTCGTGGGCCGGCGGGGCGACGAGGCGGCCATGGCGGTCGAAGGCGGGGCGTCGCATGGTTCAGGCGGCCAGGCGGCGCTCGACGATGCGGGCAAGGAGGCTCGCGCCGACCGGCAGGATCTCCTCCCCGAGCACGAACGCGGGATTGTGCAGCGGCACCGTCCCGCTATGTCCGACGAACGCATAGGACCCGGGCACCGCCCGCAGCATGTCGGCGAAGTCCTCCGACCCCATCATCGGCCGTGGGTCGGTCAGGACCCGGTCCTCCCCGACGATGTCCCGCGCCGCCTCCGCGAAGGCCTCGGTCTCCGTGCGGGTGTTCACCAGCACGTCGAAGATCGACCGGATGTCGATCTCGATCTCCATGCCGAAGGAGAGCGCGACACCCTGCGCGATCTCCCGCATGCGCTTGTGCACGAGACTCGCGAGGTCTCCGGAGAAGGTCCGGATCGTGCCGGCCAGGGTCACCTCCTCGGGAATGACGTTGTAGGCCGATCCGCCGTGGATCTGCGTGATCGACAGCACGGCGGCTTCGAGCGGGTTGGCGTTGCGTGACACGATCGTCTGCAGGGCGCTCGTCAGCGCGGTTGCCGCGATGATCGGATCGCGGCCGACATGCGGCATGGCGCCGTGGCTGCCGGAACCCCGGATCCGGATGTCGAAGAAGTCGGCGCCGGCCATCGCCTCGCCCGGCCAGACGGAAACCTGCCCGGGCTCCAGATAGGGCGAGTTGTGCAGCCCGTAGATCTCGTCGCAGGGAAAGCGCTCGAACAGACCGTCCTTCAGCATGGCGCGGGCGCCGCCGAGCCCTTCCTCGGCCGGTTGGAAGACGAACACGTCCGTGCCGGCGAAGTCGCGCGTCTCGGCGAGGTAGCGCGCGGCGCCGAGCAGCATGGTGGTGTGGCCGTCATGACCGCAGCCGTGGAACTTGCCCGGCAGGGTGGAGCGCCAGGGCAGGTTCGTGGTCTCGTCCATCGGCAGCGCGTCCATGTCGGCCCGCAGGCCGATGCGCCGTCCCGGCCCGCCGCGTCCCGCCAGGATGCCGACGACGCCGGTGCCGCCGATCCCGCGATGCACCTCGATGCCCCAGGAGGCGAGCTTCTCGGCCACGATGCCGGCCGTCCTCACCTCCTCGAAGCCGATCTCGGGATGGGCGTGAAA
>JAQGJJ010000103.1 GCA_028290695.1 Enterovirga sp.
GCTTCGGCGCCTCGCTCTTCGCCGGTGCGGGCGCCGGAGCGGCCTTCGCGGCGGCCGGTGCAGCCGCGCCGCCCGCGCCCTCGTTCACGGTGCCGAGCAGCGCGCCCGGGGTGACGGTCTCGCCGTCCTTCGCCACAATGTCGCCGAGCGTGCCGGAAGCCGGCGCGTTCACCTCGAGCGTGACCTTGTCCGTTTCGAGTTCGACGAGCGGCTCGTCCGCCTTTACGGCGTCGCCGGGCTTCTTGAACCAGCGCCCGATCGTCGCCTCGGTAACCGATTCCCCGAGCGTCGGGACTTTGATGTCGGTGGCCATATCGTAGCGCCGGGACCGGCGTCCTGTTGTGGGGTCGCCCTCAGGCGGCCGGTGGGGAAGTCCGCAGGGCGACCTGCGGCGTGGGACAGGGTTCGTATCTAAAGACGCAGCCGCCCGCCGTCACGGGGTCTTGCGCCAAGATCGCGCGGCCGAGGATCCGGTCGCCGGCATCGTGACCTGGCAAGGTCCCGGGGTGCGGGCCGATCCATGGCCGTCGGGGTGTCGGAACGGACTCCCGGTCCGGCCCCTTCCTTGGGCGTGCGACGCGCCTGCAGGCGGGATGCTGCACCGAGATCTCCCGTGCGCCCCGCTCAGCCCGCGATCGCGTCCTCCAGGAACGCCTTGAGCTGAGCCTGGTGCTTCGACATGAGGCCGGTGGCGGTCGCGGCCGATGCCGGGCGACCCGCATAGCGGGCGCGCGTGGCTTTCAGCTTGGCCTGGCCCAGCACCCATTCGAGGTAGGGCTCGATGAAGCCCCAGGCGCCCATGTTCTTGGGCTCCTCCTGACACCAGACCACGTCGGCGTTCGGGAAGCGCGACAGCTCCGTCACGAGCGACTTGAGCGGCACCGGATAGAGCTGCTCGACCCGCAGCAGGTAGATGTCGTCCACGCCCCGCTTCTCGAGTTCGTCGAACAGGTCGTAATAGACCTTCCCGGTGCACAGGATGACCCGCCGGACCTCGTTATCGGGCCGGATGTTCTTGCCTTCGTCCCAAAGCAGGCGGTGGAACGTCGAGCCGTCCGCCATCTCCTCCAGCCGCGACACGCAGCGCTTGTGGCGCAGGAGCGACTTCGGGGTCATCAGCACGAGCGGCTTGCGGAACTCGCGCTTGAGCTGGCGCCGCAGGACGTGGAAGTAGTTCGCAGGCGTGGAGCAATACACGACCTGCATGTTGTCCTCGGCGCAGGACTGCAGGAATCGCTCCAGGCGGGCGGAGGAGTGTTCCGGCCCCTGGCCCTCGTAGCCGTGCGGCAGAAGCAGGGTCAGCGCCGACATGCGCAGCCACTTGCGCTCGCCGGACGAGATGAACTGGTCGATCACCACCTGCGCCCCGTTGGCGAAGTCGCCGAACTGGGCCTCCCACAACACGAGCGAGTTCGGCTCGGAGAGGGAGTAGCCGTACTCGAAGCCGAGCACCGCCTCCTCGGACAGCATCGAGTTGACCACCTCGAACTTGGCCTGTCCCTCGGCGACGTGGTTCAGCGAGGTGTGCCGGTCCTCGCTGTCCTGATCGATCAGCACGGAATGGCGCTGGGAGAAGGTGCCGCGCTCGACGTCCTGGCCCGACAGCCGCACGGGGTGCCCCTCGACCAGCAGCGAGCCGAGGGCCAGAGCCTCGGCGGTCGCCCAATCGATGCCCTCCCCGGTCTCGATCATCTTGCGCCGGTTCTCGAGGAAGCGGCCGATCGTGCGGTGGACGTTGAACCCGGCCGGGACCTCGCAGAGCTTGGTCCCGATGCTCTTCAAAAGGGCGAGATCGACGCCCGTCTTGCCGCGCCGCGGGTCGTCGTCGGTCTCGTGCACCGCCTTCAGGCCGGCCCAGCGGCCGTCGAGCCAGTCGGCCTTGTTCGGCTTGTAGCCCTGGGCGGATTCGAACTCCGACTCGAGCTTGGCCCGGAATGCCGCCCGCATCGCGTCCGTCTCGGCCGCCGGCGCTGTGCCGTCCTCGGCGAGCCGCTTGGCATAGAGATCGAGCGTGGACGGATGCGACCGGATCACCCGGTACATCTTGGGCTGCGTGAAGGCCGGCTCATCGCCCTCGTTGTGGCCGAAGCGGCGGTAGCAGAACATGTCCACGACCACCGGCTTGTGGAACTTCTGCCGGTACTCGGTCGCGACCGTGGCGGCGAATACGACCGCTTCGGGGTCGTCGCCGTTCACGTGGAAGATCGGCGCCTCGACCATCTTGGCGACGTCGGACGGGTAGGGCGACGAGCGCGAGAAGCGCGGATTCGTCGTGAAGCCGATCTGGTTGTTGATGATGAAGTGGATGGAGCCGCCGGTGCGGTGGCCCTTCAGCCCCGACAGACCGAGGCACTCGGCCACGACACCCTGGCCCGCGAAGGCCGCGTCGCCGTGGATCAGGAGCGGAATCACGGAGGTGCGGCTGTCGGGCGCGTCGTTGTGCTGGTCCTGCTTGGCCCGCACCTTTCCAAGCACAACCGGGTCGACGATCTCGAGGTGGGACGGGTTTGCGGTCAGCGACAGGTGGACATTGTTGCCGTCGAACACGCGGTCGGAGGACGCTCCGAGGTGGTACTTGACGTCACCGGAGCCCTCGACGTCCTCGGGCGTGAACGAGCCGCCCTTGAACTCGTGGAAAATGGCCCGGAAGGGCTTCGACATGACGTTGGAGAGCACGTTCAGGCGCCCGCGATGGGCCATCCCGATCACGATCTCCTTCACGCCGAGCGCACCGCCCCGCTTGATGATCTGCTCGAGCGCCGGGATCATGGCTTCGGAACCGTCGAGGCCGAAGCGCTTGGTGCCGGTGTATTTGAGGTCCAGGAATTTCTCGAAGCCGTCCGCCTCGACAAGCTTGTTCAGGATGGCCTTGCGGCCCTCGGGCGTGAACGAGATCTCCTTGTCGGCGCCCTCGATGCGCTCCTGGATCCAGGCCTTCTCGACCGGGTCGGAGATGTGCATGAACTCGACGCCGAGCGTCCGGCAATAGGTCCGCTCGAGGATGTCGACGATCTCGCGAACCGTCCCGAACTCGAGCCCGAGTACGTTGTCGAGGAAGATCGGACGGTCCCAATCGGCGTCCGTGAACCCGTAATAGGATGGGTGAAGCTCCTCGTCGGCACCACGGGTCTCGATGTGCAGCGGATCGAGATCGGCCTTGAGATGGCCCCGCATCCGATAGGCGCGGATCATCATGATGGCCCGCACGGAATCGCGCGTCGCCTGGTGCACGTCCTCCGGGGAAGCCTCGGGGGTCTTGGCCTGCGCCTTTGCCCTGATCTTCTCGCCAACGGCGCTCTCGACCTGCGCCCAGTTGCCGTCCAGCGCCGAGACCAGTTCGCCGTTCAGCGGCACCGGCCAGTTCGGCTTCTGCCACGATGCGCCGCGCGCATTCTTCTCGACGAGGCCGCCATCCTCCTTCAGGCCGGCGAACAGCGCCGCCCACTCGCCGTCCACGGAGGCGGGGTCGCCCTCCCACCGGGCGTAGAGGTCGTCGATGTAGGCGGCGTTTCCGCCGTACAGGAAGGCCGTCTGCAGGAGGTTCTGATTCGAGTCTTGCCGAGACATATGCCACGCGTCCTGACGGCCGATGCGTCGTGCAACCGCCGCTGCGGGATCCCGCTCAGCGCAGGAAGATGCGCTCCGCTGAATCCCGGATGCAGATTACGGTCCGGCGCGAGCCTTTAGCAGCAGGCGATGAACCGGACCATAATGTCGGGTCTAATGCCCGACATTTCACCCCTTCAGCACCTCGACGAGGGTTTTTCCAAGGCGCGCGGGGGAGGGCGATACCTTGATGCCGGCCGATTCCATGGCCGCTATCTTGTCCTCGGCTCCGCCCTTGCCGCCCGAGATGATCGCGCCCGCATGACCCATGCGGCGGCCGGGAGGCGCCGTGCGGCCGGCAATGAAGCCGACCATCGGCTTCCGGCGGCCGCGCTTGGCTTCGTCCTTGATGAACTGCGCGGCCTCCTCCTCGGCCGAGCCGCCGATCTCGCCGATCATGACGATCGACTCGGTTTTGTCGTCGGCCAGGAACATCTCCAGCATGTCGATGAACTCGGTGCCCTTCACCGGGTCGCCGCCGATGCCCACCGCCGTGGTCTGGCCGAGGCCCTCGTTCGAGGTCTGGAACACGGCCTCGTAGGTGAGGGTGCCCGAGCGGGACACGATGCCGACATTGCCGCGCTTGAAGATATTGGCCGGCATGATGCCGATCTTGGATTCGCCCGCCGTGACGATGCCCGGGCAGTTCGGCCCGATCAGCCGCGACTTCGAACCTTCCAGCGAGCGCTTCACCCGCACCATGTCGAGCACCGGGATGCCCTCGGTGATGCACACGATGAGCGGGATCTCGGCATCGATCGCCTCGCAGATCGCGTCCGCCGCGCCCGGCGGCGGAACGTACACCACTGACGCGTCGGCCCCGGTCCTCTCGCGCGCCTCCTTGACCGTGTCGAACACCGGCAGGTTGAGGTGCGTCGAGCCGCCCTTGCCGGGCGAGGTGCCGCCGACGACCTTGGTTCCATAGGCGAGCGCCTGCTCGGAATGGAAGGTGCCGTTCTTGCCGGTGAAGCCCTGCGTCAGGACGCGGGTGTTCTTGTCGATCAGGATGGACATCGTATTCCCCTCAGGCCGCCGTCTTGACGGCGCCGACGATCTTCTGGGCGGCATCGTCCAGGTCGTCGGCCGGGATCACGTTCAGCCCGGACGAGCGGATGATCTCCTTGCCCTGCTCGACATTGGTGCCCTCGAGCCGGACGACGAGCGGAACCTTCAGGCCCACGGTCTTCACGGCCGCGATCACGCCGTTCGCGATCACGTCGCACTTCATGATGCCGCCGAAGATGTTGACCAGGATGCCCTTCACGTTCGGATCGGCCGTGATGATCTTGAAGGCGGCTGTCACCTTCTCCTCGTTGGCGCCGCCGCCGACGTCCAGGAAGTTGGCCGGCTCCTCGCCGTAGAGCTTGATGATGTCGAGCGTCGCCATGGCGAGGCCGGCGCCGTTGACCATGCAGCCGATCGTGCCCTCGAGCGCGATATAGGCGAGATCGTACTTGGAGGCGTCGATCTCCTTCTGGTCTTCCTCCGTCAGGTCGCGCAGCTCGACGATGTCCTTGTGGCGGTAGAGCGCGTTGGAATCGAAGGACACCTTCGCGTCCAGGCACTTGAGGTGCCCGTCCTTCGTCACGATCAGGGGGTTGATCTCGAGCATCGCCATGTCGGTGGCGAGAAACGCGGTGTAGAGCTTGGCGATGAGGTCGTTCGCCTCCTTGGCGAGCTCGCCCGTGAGCCCGAGGCTCTTGGCGACTGCCCGACCGTGATGCGGCATGATGCCGGTCGCCGGGTCCACCGCGAATGTCACGATCTTCTCGGGCGTGTCATGCGCCACGGCCTCGATGTCCATGCCGCCCTCGGTGGACACCACGAAGGCCACGCGGCCCGTCTCGCGATCCACCAGCGCCGACAGGTAGAACTCGGATTCGATGTCGGAGCCGTCCTCGATGTAGAGCCGGTTCACCTGCTTGCCGGCCGGGCCGGTCTGGGCGGTGACGAGCGTCGCGCCGAGCATCTGCTTGGCGAACTCCTTCACCTCCTCGACCGACTTTGCCAGGCGGACGCCGCCCTTGTCGCCGGCCGAGGCCTCCTTGACCTGGCCCTTGCCGCGACCGCCGGCATGGATCTGCGACTTCACCACCCAGAGCGGGCCCGGGAGCTCGCGCGCCGCGGCCTCCGCCTGATCGGCGGAGGTGATCGCCACGCCCTTCGAGACCGGCACGCCGAACTGCTTCAGGACGGCCTTGCCCTGATACTCGTGGATGTTCATCCGCTATCCTATCTCCGCCCGCCGCGGGGCGGCGCTTCTGGCATGTTGTATACCGAGGGGGCCGCCTGCCTATCAGACGACGGGTGCAGCCGCCCCGTGAAGGCTCAGGCCAGCGCGCCGTTGATGCCCTTGCAGGCAGCGACCAGGCCCTCGACGGAAGCGACGGACTTCGCGAACATGTCGCGCTCCTCCTTCGACATCTCCACCTCGAGGATGCGCTCGACCCCGGCCTCGCCGATGACCACAGGCACGCCGATGAACAGCCCGTCGATGTCGTACTCGCCCTTCATGTAGGCGGCCGCCGGCAGGACGCGCTTCTTGTCCTTGAGGTAGCTCTCGGCCATCGCGATGGCGGAGGCGGCCGGGGCATAGAAGGCGGAGCCGGTCTTGAGCAGGTTCACGATCTCGCCGCCGCCCTTGCGGGTGCGTTCCACCATGGCGGCGATCTTCTCGTGGGTGGTCCAGCCCATCTTCACGAGGTCGGGCAGCGGGATGCCGGCGACCGTCGAGTAGCGGACGAGCGGCACCATGTCGTCGCCGTGGCCGCCGAGCACGAAGGCCGTGACGTCCTTCACCGAGACGTTGAACTCCTCGGCCAGGAAGTGGCGGAAGCGGGCGGAATCCAGCACGCCGGCCATGCCGACGATCATGTTCGGGGCGAGCCCCGAGAACTTCTGCAGCGCCCACACCATGGCGTCGAGCGGGTTCGTGATGCAGATCACGAATGCGTCGGGCGCATATTGCTTGATGCCGTTGCCGACCGCTTCCATCACCTTGAGGTTGATGCCCAGCAGGTCGTCCCGGCTCATGCCGGGCTTCCGGGGCACGCCGGCCGTCACGATGACGACGTCCGCGCCTTCGATCTGGGCGTAGTCGTTGGCACCGAGGTACTTGGCGTCGAAGCCGTCGACCGGCGCGGATTCGGCGATGTCGAGGCCCTTCCCCTGCGGCACGCCTTCGGCGATGTCGAACAGGACGACGTCGCCGAGCTCCTTGAGGCCGACCAGGTGAGCGAGCGTGCCGCCGATCTGCCCCGCGCCGATCAGCGCGATCTTCTTGCGAGCCATGTCAGTGGAAATCCTTGGGGAAGAGGCATAAGCGGCCAACCCTGTCGCCGCGGCGGACTCTTTGACTCAGAACCGTCCGGCCATCAAGCAACGAAAGCGGGCGGCTGGGTTGCCGGTGATC
>JAQGJJ010000188.1 GCA_028290695.1 Enterovirga sp.
AGGACGGCACGCGTCCGAAGGGCATCCGGGCCTGCGGCGCGATGGCGGATCTCGTCCCGACGAAGCTCGTCGCGGAGCTGTCGGGCCTTTTGGGAGCGCCCTACCTCAACAGCTTCGGCTCGACCGAGACCGGCCTTCCACCCCTGTCGGCCGTGCTGTTTGCGCCCGGCGTCACGCCGACCTCGCTGTCGAAGCGCCAGAGCGCGGTATGCGATATCCGGCTCGTCGATCCCGAAGGTCGCGATGTCCTGGACGGCGAGCCGGGCGAGGCGGCCGTCCGGGGCCCTACGGTGTTCAGCGGCTACTGGAACGCCGAGGAGACCAACGCCCGAGATTTCGCGGACGGCTGGTTCCGCATGGGTGACCTCTTCCGGCACAATCCGGACGGCAGCTATGACTTCGTGGATCGTGCCAAATACATGATCAAGTCCGGCGGGGAGAATATCTACCCGGCCGAGATCGAGCGCGTGCTGCTGGCAGATCCGAGGATCGCCGACGCGGTCGTGGTGCGCCGCAAGGATCCGACCTGGGGCGAGGTTCCGGTGGCCTTCGTGGCCCCCGCCGGGCCGGAGCTCACGGTTCAGGACGTGGATACGATCTGCCGGCGCGAGCTGGCGGGGTACAAGCGGCCCAAACACGTACGCTTCGTGACCTTCGAGGACTTCCCGCGCAGCACAACCGGTAAGATCCAGCGCCACGAGATGGAGAGCTGGGTGTGAGCGCGGCGGTCAACCCTAGCGCCGAGGCCGGCGACGATGTGGTGACCGGGAGCCTGGCGAGCCGCTTTCGGGTCACGCTCGGGCAGTCCTTCCGCCCCTTTGCGGCCGGGGACGAGGCGCCGCTTGGGCTCCATTGGTGCCTTGCGCCCGAGCTGTGCGAAGCGGCCGATCTCGATACGGACGGCATCTCCCGCTCCGGCATCATCCCGAGCCTCGAACTGCCCCGCCGCATGTGGGCGGGCGGGGAGGTACGGTTCCACCAGCCGCTCAGGGTCGGGGATTGTGTATCGCGGCGGTCGAGCGTGGGCGACGTCGTTCGCAGGAATGGTCGCTCCGGACCCCTCGCTTTCGTGCGCATCCGGCACGACTACGCGGTTGCGGGCGAAGTCGCGGTCGAGGAGGAGCAGACGATCGTCTACCGCGAAGCGGCGGGGGCGCCCATGCAGCCTTGTGCGGCAAAGCCAGCCCATCCGCCGGTCGAGGCCGGGGGGGCGGTGCTGCGGAGCGTCGGCACGGACCCGCTGATGCTGTTCCGGTTCTCCGCCCTGACCTTCAACGCGCACCGTATCCACTTCGATCGCCCGTACGCGACCTCCACCGAGGGCCATCCGGATGTCCTCGTTCACGGCACCCTCACGGCCGCCCTCCTGCTGGATGTCGCCGCGAGCCATGTCGGGCAAGGCCGCGTAGCCGCCGTCACGTTTCGGGCGTTGGCGCCGGCCGCGTGTGGCGCGCCCCTCGTCATCAGGGGCGCGGGCGACGCCGACACGGTTGCGATGACGGCCTTCAGTCGGGGCGCTCCGGTGATGAGCGCCCGGGTTGGCCTCAGAGCGGACCCTCGGGATCATTGAGCCCTCAGGGCTCGGCGCGGAGACCGGGCCAGAGTTCTCGGCCGCATCGGGGCACGGGATGCCGCTGCTCGAGCCTCGTAAAAAGCGGCTTCGCTTGAGCTTCGACCGGATTTGGCCAACCAGGCACCCGGCGCCATCACCGAAGCTTGAACGCGCTCCGCTAGGCCGGAGCGGCGCTCGGACCTACAGTGGAGCCTCGGATTCCGGATCTTGGCCCACTTCGCGTTCATTGCCCCGCCGTTCCTGGGACACATCAATCCCATGCTATCCCTGGCGCACGAGCTGCAGGAGCGGGGTCACCGGGCAACCTTTCTGAACCAGGTTGACGCCGCGCGCTTCGTGGATTCACGCTCTGCGGGTTTTCAGGGCGTGGGCCTCGTCAGTCACCCGCCTGGACACCTTGCGGGTGTCCTCGACCGCATGGCGTCCGTAAGCGGCGTCCTCGGGCTGGGGGCCATCCTGCGCGACATGTCCGAGCGGACCCGCATGTTCGCGGACGAACTGCCGGGTGCATGCCGGGCGCTGGGTGTCGATGCCATCGTGGCAGACCAGACCGAGGCCGCCGCGGGACTGGCCGCTCGCCGTCTCGGGCTGCCCTTCGTGTCGGTTGCGAATGCGCTGCCGCTGAACAGGGAGCCCGAACTCCCGCCGCCGTTCACGGGTTGGCGCTACGATCCGTCGGGTTGGGGGCGCGAGCGCAATCGCGGCGGCTACCGGGTGAGCGACTGGCTCATGCGGCGGCACGGGGGCGTGATCGCGCATTATGCGGAGCAGTGGAGCCTCGGCCCGATCCGAAGCATCGAGGATTGCGCTTCGCCCTTGGCGCAGATCAGCCAGACGGTCGCGGGCTTCGATTTCCCGAGGCGTGCGGCCCCGGAGACATTCCACCCCGTCGGCCCCCTCCGGCCGCCCGCTCCTGAGGGGGAACCGGTCACGCTCCCGCCGCGTGACGGGCGGCCGGTCATGTTCGCCTCGCTCGGCACGCTGCAAGGGCGGCGGATCGGGCTGTTTCGGCGCATTGCGGAGGCGGCCGAGCGCGTGGGCGTCCAACTCATCGTTGCGCATGGCGGCGGCCTGAGCTCCCGTCAGGCCGCGTCGCTGGCCGGCAATCCGATTGTCTATGACTTCGTTCCTCAAAGGCAGGTGCTGCGCCAGACGGACGTGGCCGTGCTGCATGGCGGCCTGAACACGGTGCTGGACGCGCTTGCGGCCGCCGTGCCGATCGTTGCGGTGCCGATCGCGTTCGAGCAGGCCGCCATCGCGGCCCGGCTCGCTCACGCCGGAGCCGGCGTGAAGGTCCGCCGTCGGTGGCTGACGGCCGGCGGACTTGCCCGACAGGTCGGCCACGTGCTTCGGACGCCCTCCTTCAGGGTAGCCGCAGGGCGGCTCGCCGACGAGATCGCAGCCAGCGGCGGCGTATCCCGCGCGGCCGACATCGTGGAGGAGGTTTTCCGGACCGGGAGGCCGGTTCGGCGCCGCGAAGCCGTTCCGATGGGCTCGGGCGGGGACTGCCAGGGGGCGAGGCCATGCCGGCAAGAGGGGCTCCGGTGACCCTTGATCTCCTGTTCGTCGGAGGCGGCCTCGCCAACGGCCTCCTTGCCTATCGGCTGGCGGAGACCCGTCCGGACCTGACCCTGCTGGTCCTGGAGTCAGGAGCATGCGCAGGCGGAAACCACACCTGGTCATTCCACGAGGGCGACCTCACGCCCGGGCAGCACGCCTGGATCGCGCCGTTCGTGTCGCATCGCTGGCCGGGCTACGACGTGGCGTTCCCGGGCCTGCGCCGGGGGCTTGGCCTGCCCTATCTGTCGGTCTCCTCGTCCCGCTTCGCCCAGGTGCTCCGAGACAGGCTGGGCGCGCGCCTGCGTTGCGAAAGTGCCGCGACGCTCATCGAGCCGCTTCGCGCCGCGCTGGGGAACGGCGACACGATCGAGGCGCGTGCAGTGGTGGATGGACGTGGTCCGATCACGAGCGCCGCGCTGGAACTCGGCTTCCAGAAGTTCCTCGGGCTCGAGATCCGGACAAGGGCTCCGCACCGGCTCGCTCGCCCGATCCTGATGGACGCGACGGTGCCGCAGCAGGACGGCTACCGCTTCGTGTACGTCCTGCCGCTGGCCGAGGATCGCCTTTTGGTCGAGGACACCTATTACGCGGACGGCGCGGCTTTGGACCCGGATGCGCTGCGCAATCGAGTCCTGGCCTATGCGACCGGCCGGGGATGGGAACCGGCGGAGATCCTGCGCAGCGAGACGGGCGTGCTTCCCGTGGTGCTCGGCGGCGACATCGCGGCGTTCTGGCGGGACGGTTCTTCCGGCGTCCCCCGCAGCGGCCTGCGGGCCGGCCTGTTTCACCCGACCACAGGCTATTCCCTCCCCGAGGCAGTCCGCCTCGCGGACCGCGTCGCCACGCTGCCGGACCTTTCGGCACCTGCGCTTCACGCCGCGATTCGGGCTTGGTCGGTACGGCGCTGGCAGGAGCAGAGCTTCTTCCGGCTGCTGAACCGCATGCTGTTCCGGGCCGGTCCGCCGGCCGAGCGGTTCCGCGTGCTGCAGCGCTTTTACGGCCTGCCCGAGCCCGCGATCGGCCGGTTCTATGCCGGCCGGCTCACGATGGCCGACAAGCTCCGCTTGCTGGTCGGCCGGCCGCCTGTGCCCGTGCTGGGCGCTGCCCGGGCCCTCATGCCGTTCACCGGGACACACGCATGAGCCGCAAGACAGCCGTCGTGATCGGCGCAGGGTTTGGCGGATTGGCGCTCGCGATCCGGCTCCAGGCCGCCGGGGTTGCGACGACCCTTGTCGAAAAGCGGGACAAGCCGGGCGGCCGGGCCTACGTCTACGAGGACCAGGGCTTCGTGTTCGATGCCGGCCCGACCGTCATCACCGATCCGTCCGCCCTCGAGGAGCTGTTCGCCGCCGCCGGCCGCAGGCTCTCGGATTACGTGGAGCTTCTGCCCGTCAGCCCCTTCTACCGGCTCGCCTGGGAAGACGGCTTCAGCTTCGATTACGCCAACGACCAGGCGGAGCTTGATAGGCAGATCGCGGCCAAGAGCCCGGCCGACGTCGCCGGCTACCGCCGCTTCCTGGCCTATTCGGAGGCAGTGTTCGAGGAGGGATATCTGAAGCTCGGCGCGGTGCCGTTCCTGAGCTTCCGGGACATGGTGCGGGCCGGACCGGCCTTGGCCCGGCTTCAGGCCTGGCGCAGCGTCTACGGCATCGTGTCCAGCTTCATCGCGGACGAGCAGCTTCGGCAGGCCTTCTCCTTCCATTCGCTCCTGGTCGGCGGCAATCCGTTCGCCACCTCGTCGATCTACGCGCTCATCCATGCGCTGGAGCGGCGCTGGGGTGTGTGGTTTCCGCGGGGCGGGACCGGGGCGCTCGTCAGCGGCATGGTGCGCCTGTTCGAGGATCTCGGCGGCACGGTGAGGCTGAACGCCGAGGTGGAACGGATCGAGGTCGCCGGAGCCCGCGTCACCGGCATTGCCTGCCGGGACGGCTGGCGTTGCGAGGCCGACGCGGTCGCGTCCAACGCGGACGTGGTCCACACCTATGCACGATTGCTCGGCGGCACGGAGCGCGGCCGCCGGGAGGGCAAACGGCTCGCCGCCAAGCGCCACAGCATGTCGCTGTTCGTGGTCTATTTCGGGCTGAAGCGGCACCGCCCGGAGTTGCAGCACCACACCGTGCTGTTCGGTCCGCGCTACAAGGCGCTGATCAACGACATCTTCCGGCGCGAAACGCTGGCCGACGATTTCTCGCTCTACCTGCACTCGCCCTGTGCCACCGACCCGTCGCTCGCGCCTGCCGGCGCCGGCAGCTACTACGTGCTCGCGCCCGTGCCGCATCTCGGCACCGCCCAGGTCGATTGGGAGACCGAGGCGCCGCGCTACCGCGACCGGATCCTGGACTATGTCGAGCGACGCTGCATGCCGGGGCTGCGGGAGGATCTCGTGACCGTTCGGTGTTTCACGCCGCACGATTTCCGGGACGAGCTCAACGCCCATCTCGGCTCGGCTTTTTCGCTCGAGCCCATCCTGACGCAGAGCGCCTGGTTCCGGCCGCACAACCGCGACGACGCCCTCCCGAACCTCTACGTCGTGGGCGCCGGTACCCATCCGGGGGCCGGCCTGCCGGGCGTCGTCGGATCCGCCAAGGCCACCGCGGGATTGATGATCGCCGATCTCGGGCACGCGGCCCAGGCCGGCGCGGCGTGAGCGACGCTACGGTTCGGGCCGGGAAGGCGGCGATCGCGAGCGGGTCGAAGAGCTTCGCCGGGGCCGCCCGCCTGTTCGACGCCAGCACGCGCGAGAGCGCCGTGATGCTGTACGCCTGGTGCAGGCACTGCGACGACGTCATCGACGGCCAGGATTTCGGGCACGCTCACCGGGCCGGAACAGGCGCTCCCGCAAACCCGGCTGGGGACATCGCGGAACTGGAGCGAAAAACGCGCGCCGCCCTGGCCGGCGAGCCGTCGCCGGAAGCTGCCTTCGCGGGCCTCGCACGGGTCGTGCGGCAGCACGACATTCCGGTGGGCCTCCCGCTCGCCCATCTCGCCGGCTTCCGGATGGACGTCGAGGGCCGCCCCTACCGGACGCTCGAAGATACGCTCGACTACTGCTATCACGTGGCCGGCGTGGTCGGCCTGATGATGGCGCATGTCATGGGGGTGCGGGATCCGGCCGTGCTCGACCGGGCCTGCGATCTCGGCCTCGCATTCCAGCTCACCAACATCGCACGCGACGTCGTGCCGGACGCCCGGGAGGGCCGGATCTACCTGCCCGAGACGTGGCTCGCCGCGGCCGGCATTGCGCGCAACGACCTCGCCGAGCCAAGGCACCGCGCCGCGCTGTCGCTCCTCGCCGGGCGCCTCGTCGATGTCGCGGAGCCCTATTACGCCTCGGCGCTTGCCGGGATCGCCCGGCTGCCGCCCCGCTCGGCCTGGGCCATCGCGGCGGCGCGTGCCATCTATCGGGAGATCGGCCATGAGGTGAGGCGGCGCGGCCCGCGGGCCTGGGATGTCCGGGTTTCCACCTCGACCGCGCGAAAGCTCTGGCTGGCTGCCGGCGGAGCGCTCTCCGCCGTCGCGGTTCGCCGGGCCGCTTTTCCGCCCCGGGCGGGGCTCTGGACGCGTCCCTCGTGAGAGCGACGGTCAGGCTCGTGCGCGCCTATGCGGCAACCGCCACCAGGGCACGTCGGGACGGTCATGATGCTCGTGATGGTAGCCGAAGTGAAAGCAGGTCAGGAGCGAGACCGGCCACGAGAAGCCGCTCGATCTCGCGTTGTGGCGGTCCGTGAAAGGCTCGTCCTCGTGCCGGTGCGGCAGGTAGGTTCCGAAGTAGAACAGCTGGAGCGACGACAGGATCGCCGGGAGGGCCCAGAAAACGAGCGCGTTCGCGACCGGCACCCGCAACAGGCCTAGATAGAGCGCGAGCAGCCCGGACAGGACGGCGAATTCCCGCCAGCCGAAGTACCGGCGAAAGAAGATCAGGTACCAGGGCCAGAAGCCCCGCGGCGCCCCTGCGTGAAAGTCCGGGTCCCTGTCGGTTCCGGCATGCCGGTGGTGGTCGAAGTGTTTTGCGACCAAACGGTCGTAGGAGAAGCCTGAGTACAGCGCCAGGCAGACACGGCCGATTGCCCGGTTGAGCCGCGGCCGGAACGGCGCCAGCGAGCCGTGCATCGCATCATGGGCGACGATGAACAGACCGACGCTGAGCCAGCATTGCAACGGCAGGAGAAGCGCCACCAGAGCAGGTGAATCCCGGTCGAACCGGAACAGGAACACGCCCGCCACGTGGGTCACGATCCAGGCCGAGACGATCAGCCCCGCGAGACAAAGCCCAACCGCCGTCTGGACGGCATAGCCCGCAACGCGCTGAGACCCGGGGGGCGATCCCGCCGCGCTCGTCATGCGCCGTCCTTCAGGCTACCGCCGTGCTTGGCCCGAAGCTCGTCGCGCAGCTTCCGCACCGGCGGCGCGTACAGGAAGCCGAAGGACACGCAATCGTCCTTGCCGTCCACGGCGTGGTGCAGGCGGTGCGCCTGGACGAGACGTTTCAGGTAGGTGCTTCGGGGTGTGATCCGGAACGGCCATCTCCCGTGCACAAGGCCGTCATGCACCACGAAGTATAGAAGGCCGTAGACGCTCATCCCGACCCCGACCCAGTACAATGGCCCCTCCAAGGGCGACGCGAAGGCCAGCAGCCCGAACGCCAGAAGGGCGAACAGGATGGCGTAAAGATCGTTCTTCTCGAACACCCCGTCGTGAGGCTCGTGATGCGAGCGGTGCCAGCCCCAGCCGGGTCCGTGCATGACGTATTTGTGGGTCAGGAACGCTACGGCCTCCATGACGAGCACCGTCCCGACGACGATCAGGAGCCCCTCGATCAGCGACATGGCGCCCAGACGCTGGATCGGCTCAACATGATGGCGCGGCGGTCGGCGTGAGCCGCTTCAGCGGAAGCGCGAAGGTTTCCTCCACGAGCGCGGCGAGCGGACCGTCGGGATCGAGCAATTCGAGTGCCGCACTGACATGGCGTTCCAAACGATGGTGCGCCTGGTTGTGGCCCAGGAGGGACAGCAGCGTCGCCTTCCCGGAATCCTCGCATTGGCACGATGCCGTCCCGCCGCAGAGATCGCCGTCCGCCAGGTCGTCCAGGATCTGGAAAGCCTGTCCCAGGTGAGTGGCGAACCGCCGCATGCGGTCCGTGCTGTTCTGGTCGGCCCCCGCGATCACGGCCGCCATCTCGACCGCCGCGACGAACAGCATTCCGGTCTTCAGGTGGTTGGCGTCCGCCACACGGTCGGCATCGGCCCAGTCCCCGGGGCGAAGGTCCCGCAGCTGTCCTCCGGCAAGTCCGTCGGCGCCCACGGCCTGGGCCAGGATTTGCACGAGGCTGCAGCGGGTCGCCGGCTTGAGCCCCGCGGCGGTCGCGAGAAGCCCATAGGCACGGGACAGGAGGGTGATGCCGGCCAGAACGGCCGCATCCTCCCCGAAGGCGACGTGCGTGGCTGGCTGCCCTCGGCGCGAGACCGCATCGTCCATCGCCGGCAGGTCGTCCAGAACGAGGGACGCGGCATGCACCATCTCCAGGGCGCAGCCTGCATCAAGGGCATCGAACTCATCCGCACCAAGCTCTCGCGTGGCCAGGATGGCCAGGAGGGGGCGCAGGCGCTTCCCGGGGGTCAGGAGCGCATACCGCACGGCTTGGGTCAGTGTGTTCTCCGTCGCAGGCGGGGCGAGGGCCCCCAGGCGCCGCTCGAAGGCTTCGCGAAGAGCGCGCGGGTCGGAGCGCGGGCGGCTCTTGCGAGGCGCAAGCGCGACCGCATCATCTAGCCTCATCCTCCAGCGAGCCTCCAGATCCGGGCGGCGCCGGACCGGTGGGCCGGTCGGGAGCCTAGCGGAGGGTAAGCTGACCTCTTCTGCCGATGCGGTGCAAGGGTATGCGCGGGATTGTGATCCCGGTGGCACGACCGGGCAGATGGCGCCGACGTTCGCTCCGATCGTAGGCCCGGTGGATGGCGGGCCGGAATGAGTTGACCGGGCGCGACCGTTTCGGGCTCAAGGGTCCATGCCCTTCCGAACGGACACGGAGGTCGAGATCCTCATCGCTGCCGATGGCCGGCTGACCATCGAGGGCCAGGAGGTGACGCTCGAGAACGGAAGCGTCGAGTCCGGCTGCATCGTCGGGTCGCTGCGTGGACCGGGCGTGTTCGTCCCGAAGGTCTCGATCCCGCTCGACATGTGCCGAATGGCGGCCGGCCATCGGCTTGTTGTCGACGATGAGGATCCGTCCTGACCACGGCCGGCCGGGAGGATTGCGCGATCCGTACGGGGCGAACCTTCCGCGGCGCGCTGCCCCCGTGCAGGGTGTCCTGACATGAGCCCTGCCTTCCATCATGCGCCGCGCTTCACCCGGTGCTCGATAGAACTAGCGGGTGAACCCGGCGCGCTTGCCGCCGTCGAGATCGGTCGTCGCGACCGTCCCGTCGACGTTGTGTTCCTGCACGCCAACGGCTTCAACGCCCTGACCTACCGGAGCGCGCTCGAACCGCTCGGAGGGGACCTGCGCATCCTCGCTTACGACCAGCGCGGGCATGGCGGCTCGACGGTCCCGACCCGGTTGGAGGGTCGCCGGAGCTGGGACGATCTCGCGTCCGATCTCGTCGCCGTGCTGGACAGCCTGGATGGCCCCCCGGTGACGCTCGCCGGGCATTCGATGGGTGGGACGGCAGCAGCGCTGGCCGCAGCGCGCCGGCCTGAGCGCGTCCGCCATCTCACGCTGTTCGACCCCGTGATCCTGCCGCCGGTCGCCTCGCTGGTCTTACGGCTCGGCATGCCGCCCACTTGGATCAAGAGCTTGCGCGACCTCGCGGCGGGCGCATTGCGGCGCAAGCGGGAGTTTCCGTCGCACGAGGCCGCGCAGAGCGCCTACACGGGCCGGGGCGCATTCAGGACGTGGCAGGCTGAGGCTCTCGGGGATTACGTGTGCGACGGCTTCCATCAACGGTCGGACGGTGTTGTCGAGCTCGCCTGCGCGCCGGCCTGGGAGGCGTCGAATTTCTTGAGCCACGCCCATGACATACGGGGTGCGCTCAAGCGGCTCTCCTGCCCGGTGACCATCCTGCGGGCTGAACGCAACAGCACGTGCGAGCCGAAGACCCCTCTCTCTGGTCGCATGACCATCGAGACCGTTCCCGGTACGACTCACTTTCTGCCGATGGAGCGACCGGACCTCGTCAGGTCGGCGCTGCGTCTGTAGTCAGACGGTCGGCACCGGCACCGGAATGGGTGTTCGGCCCTCGGCAGGCGGCCTTACGTTCATCAGCATCTGGGCGAACCCGGCGATCAGACCGACCAGCACAGCGGCTTTCCAGGCCGCATCGTAGTTGCCGAGTACGTCATAGAGCATGCCCCCGCCCCAGGCGCCCAGGAACGAGCCGATCTGGTGGCTCAGGAACGCAATGCCGACCAGGGTCGTCATGTAACGCAGCCCGAACAACTCCACGACGAGCCCGTTCACCAGCGGAACCACCCCGAGCCAGAGCATGCCCATGGCGGCCGCGAACACGATGGTAGAGGCCGGGCTCGGCGGCAGGGTGAAATAGGCCGCGATGCAGAGTGAGCGAAGAATGTATACGAGCCCGAGCAGGTGCTGCTTCGGGTGCCGCCCGCCGAGCCAACCGAACAGGTAGGACCCGAGCACGTTGAACAATCCGATCGCCGCGAGGGCAGCCGCGCCGACGGAGGCGTCCATGCCGCAATCCGCCAGGTAGGTCGGCAGGTGCGTGGTGATGAAGACGAGTTGCAGGCCGCAGACGAAGAAGGCGGTGGCCATCACGAGGTAGCCGGAATGCCCGAACGCTGAGCGGAGAACGGCCGGCAGCGACTGCTCCAATTGCTGGGAGGGTGCCGCCTGCACCCGATCGATCTGCCCCGCCCCGATCGCCGCCGGCACCATCACACAGACGAGGCCCAGGAAACCCCACAGGGCGACCTGCCATCCGGCGGTCGAGATCAGCGTCTGTGCCATTGGGGACGCGATCGTGAGCCCGAGCGACCCGACCGCTGAGACAGCCCCCATCGTGACGCTTCTTCTGGCAGCGGACACCGCGCGCGACGCGACGTTCATGGCGACGCTCGACGCGGTGCAGGACAGGGCGAGGCCCACGCAAATGCCTGAGCCGAGAATGAGACCGAACGCCGATGTCGCCGTCATCATCAGGCCGAGCCCTGCCGCGTAGACCGCGATTCCGGCCAGCATCACCCAGCGCACTCCAAACCGGTCCGCCAGGATGCCCACAAAGGGCTGCGTCACCCCCCAGACGATGTTCTGGATCGCCATCGCGAGGGAGAAATCCGCCGTCGTCACGCCGACATCGCGCACGATGTGCGGCTGGAACAAGCCGAAGCTCTGCCGCATGCCCATGGCGAGGCTGAGCATGACCGCCGCTCCGCCCAGGATGGTCCAGCGTTGGACGTCGTTCAGTCTGGCCGCCGTCATCCGGTCCTCCTGATTTTGCGCGCTTATGACACAGATCCCACGCTCCGCTTGTCCGTCAGGTGACATTCGCCCCCTGCGCCGGGTGCAGACCTTTGGAGCGGGCGAGGGGGCGGGCTTACGCCCGACCTGCTGCCGAGCTATTGAGGCCTGGAAAACGAGGGAGCTCAGGGATGGATAGACGGTCATTGCTGAAGGGGGGCGGCTTCGCTGCGGCGGGTGCTGCGGCCGTTGCGAGCCCGGCCATCGCTCAGGGGATGCCGGAGGTGAAGTGGCGCATGGCGTCGAGCTATCCGAAGAGCCTCGACACGCTCTATGGAGCAGGCGTCCAGGTGGCTAAGCGCGTCGCGGCAGCGACCGACAACAAGTTCCAGATCCAGGTCTTCGCGGCCGGTGAGATCGTGGGCGGCCTCCAGATCGTGGACGCCGTGCAGAACGGGACGGTCGAGTGCGGCTACACGCTGTCCAGCTACTACATCGGCAAGGATCCGACCTTCATGTTCGAAGCGTCGGTGCCGTGGGGCTTCAACACCCGCCATCATAACGCCTGGATGCAGCACGGCGGCGGGCTGCAACTCGTTCGCGACTTCCTGGCCGACTACAACATCGTCAACTTCCCGGCCGGCAACACCGGCGCTCAGATGGGTGGCTGGTTTCGCAAGGAGATCAACTCGCTCGAGGATCTGAAGGGGCTGAAGTTCCGTATCGCCGGCATGGGCGGACAGATCCTGGCCCGCCTTGGCGTCGTGCCGCAGGTGCTCGCTGGTGGCGACATCTATCCGGCCCTCGAGCGCGGCACGCTCGACGCGGTCGAATGGGCCGGGCCCTACGACGACGAGAAGCTCGGCTTCGTGAAGGTCGCCAAGTACTATTATTATCCGGGGTTCTGGGAAGGAACGGCGCAGACATCGGTCTATGCCAACAAGGAGAAGCTCGCGGCCCTCCCTGAGAGCTATCGCAATATCCTGGAAGCGGCTTGCGCGGAGGCCAACCTTTGGTGCCTGTCCAAGTACGATGCGGAGAACCCGGATGCGCTGCGCCGCGTGGTCAGCCAGGGCGCCGTCCCGAAGGCGTTTCCGCGTGACGTGCTCGAGGCGAGCTACAAGCAGGCCTTCGCACTCTACGGCGAGCTCGCCGCGCAGAACCCCAAGTTCAAGAAGATCTTCGATCACTGGATGGCGTTCCGGGACAAGGAGCTGACCTGGTTCCGGATCGGCGAATTCCCCTTCGACTACTTCATCTACTCGCAGCGGAACTGAGGAAAGCTAAGCTCGTGCAGCCGCGCAATCCGACCCGGGCGAGAGCATGACGATGGGACCGGTGAAAGTACGGGGTGGCGAGCGCTGGTTTGCGCTCGCGACCGGCCTGTCCGGACGACTCGGCCTGACGGAGGCAGCGCCTCTCGTGACGCTGTCGCTGGTCGGTCTCCTCGGCTGGGGCTTCATCGAGATCGCGGGCGAGGTGACGGAGGGTAGTACTCTCACGTTCGACCGCAAGCTTCTTCTCGGCCTGCGCAATCCGTCCAATCTGGCTGACCCGATCGGGCCGGGTTGGCTTGAGGAGGTCGGGCGCGACCTGACCGGGCTCGGCGGGCACGCGATCCTCGGCCTGATCACGCTCGCTACGATTTCATACCTGCTCATGACCCGCAGACGCGGGGCGGCTCTCCTCGTCCTGGCTTCGGTCGGGGGAGGCATGATCGTCAGCACGCTCCTGAAGTTCGGCTTCGAGCGCGCGCGGCCCGACCTCGTCCCGCATGGGGCGCAGGTCTACACGGCCAGTTTTCCGTCGGGTCACGCGATGCTGTCAGCCGTGGTCTATCTCACGCTCGGCGCCTTGCTGGCCCGGATCCACAAGCCTCGGCGCGTGAAGCTGTTCTTCATCGGCTTCGCAATCGTGCTCACGGTGATGGTCGGGTGCTCGCGCGTCTATCTGGGCGTACACTGGCCCTCCGACGTCCTGGCCGGCTGGTGCGTGGGGGGTGCTTGGGCGGGCCTGTGCTGGTACGTCGCGCTCCTCCTGCAACGCAGGGGGCAGGTCGAGACAAAGGCGCCGCCCGCGCCTGGCGCGGACGTCGGCAAGGGCTGACGCCAGGGGGCGTGAACCGCGCGGCCCTCTTTGGGAGCAGCCCGCTCGGCGGCCGCAGTCGACAAATGCGCCGGTTCGGCCCAATGGGGCGGCACAGCAACGGAGAGGCACCATGACCGTCAGGAAGGCTCGCGCAGTCTGGCAGGGCGCCGGCAAGGGCGGAGCCGGCAAGCTTTGGACCGATTCGGGCGTGCTCGATTCGACCGCCTACTCCTTCGGAACTCGGTTCGAGAACGAGAAGGGCACCAATCCCGAGGAACTCCTGGCTGCTGCGCATGCGGGCTGCTTCAGCATGGCACTTGCGTTCCAGTTGCAGGCCGCCGGCTTCACGCCGACCGAGCTGAGCACGGAAGCGGCGGTGACGCTCGTCCAGGACGGGCCGGGCTTCAAGATTTCCAAGTCGGCCCTGACCCTGAAGGCCCAAGTGCCTGGCATCGATCAAGGCCAGTTCGATGAACTCGCCAAGGCGGCCAAGGAAGGCTGCCCGGTCTCAAAGCTGTTCAACAGCGAGATCACCCTCGACGCCACGCTGGCCTCTTGAGGCGAGCATTGTCTCCAACCGGCGGCCCGGCCGTCAGGCCGGACCCACGGGCGAGCCTTGCCTCGCCCCTTATTGAGGCTTCACCCCTGCGATGATCCGCTCACCGCTCATGACCGTGATGACCGATGCCGTCATGAAGGCGGCTCGGTCGCTCAAGCGCGACTTCGGAGAGGTTGAGAACCTTCAGGTCTCCCGAAAGGGGCCTGCGAACTTCGTTTCGGCTGCGGATACCCGGGCCGAGGAAATACTGCGCGGAGCTCTCGAGAAGGCCCGCCCCGGCTACGGCTTCGTCATGGAGGAGACCGGGGTCGTGCAGGGCACGGACACGACCCATACCTGGCATATCGACCCGCTCGACGGGACGACCAACTTCCTCCACGGCATCCCACATTTCTGCATCTCCGTCGGGCTCGAGCGTGAAGGCCAGATGATCGCCGGGGTCATCTACGACCCGGTGAAGGACGAGATGTTCCTGGCCGAGCGGGGAAAGGGCGCGTTCGTCAACAACCGGCGCCTGCGGGTCGCCGCCCGCCGCGAGATGTCGGAGGCGGTGATCTATTGCGGGCTTCCGCATCTCGGCCGGCCCGCGCATCCGCGCTTCCTTACCGAGCTGGCCAGCGTGATGGCTGTCTCGGCAGGGCTCCGTCGCATGGGGGCGGCGGCGCTCGACATGGCCTACGTCGCGGCCGGCCGGGCGGACCTGTACTGGGAGCGTGACCTCAAGACCTGGGACATGGCTGCCGGGCTCATCATCGTCCGCGAGGCCGGCGGCTACGTCTCGGATTGCGACGGGGGCACCAATCCCATGGCGACGTTATCTGTGTGCTGCGGCAACGAGGTGTTGCATCGCGAACTGTTGTCGCTTCTGCGCAGGCCACCAGGGCGGTAGAACGTTTCGGGCGGACTTGATCGGCCGTGCCGGCCCGGCCCACATTGAGCGCGCCATGCTGACACCCACGCCGATCCAGCACGAGACCCGGCCGCTCTCGTCGCCCCGCATCTTCCTGGTCAGGATGGGCGTGTTCCTGATCCTGATCGGGTTCATTGTCCTGATCCTGTTCGAGCAGCTGAAACGCGCCTTCTTCGGCAACCCGGGCTTGAACGCCCTTATCATCGGCATCCTGGCGATCGGCATCGTTCTGGCGATCCGGCAGGTGATGCGGCTCTTTCGCGAGATCCGCTGGGTCAATCACGTCAGCGGCGCAGACGGGCGAACGCTCGCGCGGCCTCCGATCCTGCTCGCCCCGATGGCGGCGCTCGTCGGCGATCCGACCAGCCGCGCGTTGCTCTCCGTCGCGACCACGCGCTCGCTGCTCGATTCCGTCGGGGCCCGCCTCGACGAGAATCGGGAACTCGTGCGCTACCTTGCCGGCCTGCTCGTGTTTCTGGGCCTGCTCGGAACCTTCTGGGGCCTGATCGACACAGTGAACGCAGTCGGCCGCATCATCGGCTCGCTCAAAACGGGCGGCGACGCCTCCGTGCTCTTCGACGAGCTGAAATCGAGCCTGGCCGCCCCGCTCGCCGGCATGGGCATCTCCTTTTCCGCCTCGCTTTTCGGGCTCGCCGGATCGCTTGTTCTCGGGTTCTTGGATCTCCAGGCCGGGCAGGCGCAGAACCGCTTCTACACGGAGCTCGAGGACTGGCTTGCGACCGCCGCGGCGGAGGCGGCCGCCACGAATTCGGCAGAGATCGGCGACGCAGCGCCTGGCGGGCAGACGCTGGCGAGCCTCGCCGAGGGCATCGAGGCCCTGGTGCAGCACATGCGGGGTGAGCAGCAGATGATACGCGACTGGGTCGAGGCCCAGGCCGCTCGGGACCGTGATTTCCGCATCCTCATCGAGCGCTTCATGCGTGAGCGGGCGAACTGATGGCGAGCGCGCGCCTCGCCCGCCGCGGGGGGCATCTCGATTACTGGCCGGGTTTCGTCGACGCCCTGGCCACGCTCCTCCTGTCGATCGTCTTCCTTCTCTCGATCTTCATGCTCGGTCAGTTCTTCCTAGCCCAGGAGATCTCCGGTCGGGACGTCGTGATGCAGCGTCTCAACCGGCAGATATCCGAGTTGACGGACCTGCTGGCCCTCGAGAAGTCGACCCGTCGGGAAACCGAGGCGCGGATCGGCGGGCTGCAAACGACCCTGCAGGCGAGCCAGGCCGAGCGGAGCCGGCTGCAGGCGTTGATCGATGCTGGTTCCGGCGCCGAAGTTCGGGCCGGGGCGGCAAGTGCCGCTCTGGATGCCGAGAAGGCGTTGACCGCCAGGGCGATGTCGACGGTCGATTTGCTGAACCAGCAGATTGCCGCCATGCGTCGGCAGCTCGCCGCTCTCGAGGAGGCGCTGGCAGCATCGGAAGGCCGCGACCGCGACTCGCAGGCCCGCATCGCTGACCTCGGCAGCAGGCTCAATGTCGCGCTGGCGCAACGGGTCCAGGAGCTGTCCCGCTACCGATCGGACTTCTTCGGCCGCCTGCGCCAGATCCTCGGCCAGCGACCGGACGTGCGCATCGTGGGCGATCGCTTCGTGTTCCAGTCCGAGGTGCTGTTCTCGGCGGGCCAGGCGACCCTGAAGGCCGAAGCCGGTCCGGAGCTCGACCGGATCGCGACGGTGATCATCGAACTCGCCCGGGAAATCCCGCCCGACATTCCCTGGGTGCTGCGGGTGGACGGGCATACCGACACGAGGCCGATCGCCTCCGCTCAGTTTCCCTCGAACTGGGCGCTGTCTGCATCACGGGCCATCTCGGTCGTGCAGGCGCTCATGGCCCGAGGAATCCCACCCCAGCGCCTCGTCGCCGCCGGCTTCGGAGAGTTCCAGCCGATCGACCTCGCCGGCAGCGACGAGGCCTTCTCCCGCAACCGCCGCATCGAGCTGAAGCTCACGGAGCGGTAGCGAGGTGAGCCCTGGTTCCGGTCACCTGAAGAAGATGAAGGTGATCGCGATGAAGAGCGGAATGAGGATCGCACCCGACCAACGCATGTAGCCGAGGAAGCCGGGCATCTTCACGCCCGCCTCCCGGGCAATGGCGAAGACCATGAAGTTGGGCGCATTGCCGATATACGTGTTCGCGCCCATGAACACCGCGCCGGTCGAAATGGCGGCGAGCGTTGCCGCAAGCGGTCCCATGAGCCGGGCCGGGTCCCCGCCCGCGAGTTCGAAGAAGACGATGTAGGTCGGCGCATTGTCCAGAACCGACGAGAGAATTCCGGTCAGCCAGAAATAGGCAACCTCGTTCGGCGAACCGTCGGGCCGAGATACGAGCGACAGGAGCGGCGCGAACGCACCGTCCCGGCCTGCTGCCAGCGCGGCGGCCACCGGGATGATGCAGATGAAGATGCCGGCGAAGATCTTGGCGACCTCCACGATCGGCCGCCAGTTGAAGTCGTTGGCGGCGCGGTTGCGCTTGCTCGTCAAGGCGAGCGACAGCAGCGCGAGGACGATCATCGCACCGTCCCGGACGAGGTTCTGCAATTCGAGCGTGGTCGACCTGATCGCCACGCTTACGCCTGGCCGCCAGACGCCCGACAGCAGGATCACGCCGACAAGCGCGGCCACGAGCAGCAGGTTGACCTTGCCCCTGAGACGAACACGGGTGTCGTCGGGAGTGGGATCCGGCATCACCGACCTCCCATCCTCGCGCGTAAACCAGTAGCGGTCGAGCAGATAGAACAGGACCAGCAACACGCCTGCCGCGAACGCCGTCTCCGCCGCGAGCGCACGGGTCGTCCAGAAGAAGTCGACGCCGCGCAGGTATCCGAGAAAGAGCGGCGGATCGCCGAGCGGCGTCAGCGCTCCGCCGATGTTGGACACGAGGAAGATAAAGAAGACGACCACATGGACGTTGTGCCGCCGGTCGTCGTTCGCCCGGATCAGCGGCCGGATCAGCACCATGGAGGCCCCGGTCGTTCCCACGAAGCTCGCGAGCAGCGTTCCGAAGGCGAGCAGGCCGGTGTTCAGTGCCGGTGAGCCGTGCAGGTTACCGGTGACCACGATGCCCCCGGCGATCGTATAGAGCGCGAATAGGAGAAGGATGAACGGCAGGTACTCCGTCAGGAGCACGTGCAGGGTGGCGTCGAGGGTCGCGCCGAAGCCCTGAGTGAGGGCGAGCGGGACCAGGACGGCGAGCGCCCAGGCGGCCGAGAGCGCACCCATGTGCCGATCCCAGAACCGATGCGCGAGCTGAGGCAGAAGCGCGATCGACAGCAGGATGCCCACAAAGGGGAGGGCCCACAAAAGCCCGAGCGAGGCGCCGTCCAAGGTGGCTGCGACCGCCGGGCTTGGTATAACCACCAGTGCCGCAAGGCCTGCCCGTCGAACCGATCGCATCTACCGCCCTCCAAGGAACCGAACGGGCTTAGGCGGGAACCAGAGCTGGTTCAACGCAGACGGATGGAGGGGTCGCCCTCACGAGGCGGTCCCGCTACGGTTTGGCAACAGCCGGGAGGATGGGCGTGAACCAGATCGACCTGAACGGGCATGTGGCGGTGGTGACGGGCGGGGCCCAGGGCATCGGGCGCGCCGTCGTGGAGCGTTTCGCAGCGAGCGGCGCGGAGGTGGAAATCTGGGACCTGGATCTCGACCTGGCGGAAGAGGCTGCGACGGCGGTCGGAGCGCGCGTATCGGCCCGGGCGGTGGATGTGACCGAGTACGAGAGCGTCGCCCGGGCGGCCCGGGAGGCCGAGGCCAGGCATGGGCCGATCGACATCCTGGTCACGAGTGCCGGCATCGCCGGGCCGAACGTCAAGACGGCCGATTACCCGATCGCGGACTGGCAGCGCATCATGCGCATCAATCTCGATGGTACGTTCCATTGCTGCCGGGCGCTCGTGCCCTCCATGATGGCGCAAGGATATGGCCGCATCGTCACGATCGCCTCCATCGCCGGCAAGGAGGGCAACCCGAACGCCTCTGCTTATTCCGCTTCGAAGGCGGGCGTGATCGCACTGACGAAATCCCTCGGCAAGGAGCTCGCCGGGTACGACATCGCCGTCAATGCGATCACCCCGGCAGCAGCCCGCACCCGCATCTTCGACCAGATGACGCAGGAGCATATCGACTTCATGCTGGCGAAGATCCCGCGTGGGCGCTTCGTCGAGACCCGCGAGATTGCCGCCATGGTGTCTTGGCTCGCATCGGCCGAGAACTCTTTCACGACCGGTGCGGTGTTCGACCTCTCTGGCGGGCGAGCGACCTACTAGCTCTGTCGCGCATCGCTTCACCTCGTTCGGCGTTTCCGCTTTTCCCGTGCTGCTGGGATGCTTTGATAGAGCTGGTCGATCGTCGCGCAGACCACCCGCAGATGCTTCCTCAGCGCCGCTTCGGCCTTTGTTGCATCACGTTCCTCGAGCGCGTCGACGACGCCTTCGTGCTGGGTCACCAGCTCCAGCAGGTGGTCTGGCTGTCCGTAGCTGACGTGGCGCACACGATCGAGGTGGGCTTTTCGTTGACGAACCAGGCGCCCCACCCCAGGCTGACCCGCGACCTCGGCAAACGAGGAGTGCATCGTCTCGTCTAGCTGAAAGAACTCGGCAGGATCCTGGCGCGCGGCCGCCCTCCGTTGCCGGTCGAGCAGGTCGCGAAGCTCGGCGATACCGGCCTCGTCGATGTTCCGAGCCGCCTCTCGAATGATCGCGCATTCGAGGTGCTCCCGGATGAACTGCGCCTCATTGACGGCTTCGAACGAGATCGGGGCAACGAAGCTGCCGAACTGCGGCAAGACTTCGATCAGCTGTTCCTCCGCCAACCGGGACAGCGATTCCCTGACCGGCGTCCTGCTGACACCGAATTCCGCGGCAAGATCCGCCTCAATGATCCGCTCTCCCGGTGCGAGGCGGCCGGATACGATCCGCAGCCGAAGGGTCTCGAAAACCTGCTCAGCGATCCCGCTCCGGCGGCTAATGACCGGACGAACCATTCGTCTCTCCTCCAACCATCGAGACCTATCCGCTAACGCCAAACCCGGCCCAGCCTAAGGCCGGTTGACACGCGGAGGCGAGTGCACATTAGTATCCTAGAACGTAAGGGGCCGCAGCGCCCTGAGGAGGAGACGTCATGGCAGTGGCTCTGCAGAGAGGCATCGTGCCCCCGCATTCGGCTGAGGAAGCCTCGATGATGCGGCGGGTTTTGGCGACCTCCGTCATCGGCACGGCGATCGAATGGTACGACTTCTTCCTCTACGCGACGGCCTCGGCTCTCGTTTTCAACAAGCTCTTCTTTCCGACCTTTGACCCGGTCGTCGGGACGATCCTGTCCTTCGGCACCTTCTTCGTGGGCTACGTCTCCCGCCCGCTCGGAGCGATCCTGTTCGGGCATTTCGGAGACCGCATCGGCCGAAAGACGTCTCTGGTCGCGACCCTGCTGATCATGGGCGTCGCGACATTCGTGATCGGCTGCCTCCCGTCTTACGAGTCGATCGGTTTCTGGGCTCCGGCGCTGCTGATCCTGATGCGTTTCATGCAGGGGATCGGCGTCGGGGGAGAATGGGGCGGGGCGGTCCTGATGGTCGTCGAATACGCGCCGGCCAACCGGCGCGGCTTCTTCGGAAGCTGGCCCCAATGGGGCGTGCCGCTCGGGCTCCTGTTGTCGACAGGCGCCTTTTCCCTCGTGGCCGGTCTCCCGCAGGACCAGTTCCTGTCCTGGGGCTGGCGCATACCGTTCCTGATTTCGATCGTGCTCGTGGCGATCGGCCTGTTCATTCGTCTGAAGGTGACAGAATCGCCCCGGTTCGAAGCGGTCAAGAACAAGGGTGTGCAGGCCAAGGCGCCTCTCGTGGAGCTCCTGCGGCGCTATCCGAGGCAGATCTTGCTCGCCATCGGAACGCGGTTCGCGACGGACATCACCTTCAACGTGATCAACGTGTTCGTTCTGGCCTACGCTACCCAGCAGCTGGGGCTCCCCCGCAGCCTGATCCTGAATGCGGTGCTGGTGGCCTGCTTCGTCGAGCTGTTCACGATTCCGATCTTCGGGTGGCTCTCCGACCAGATAGGCCGCCGCACCGTGTTTATGATGGGCTGTGCGTTTGTCGCGGTGTACGGGTTCGTCTTCTTCCAGCTTCTTGAGACGCGCGAGCCGACATACATCTTCCTGGGCTATGTGGGCGGGCTCGCGCTCAGCCAAGCCTCCGTCTATGCCGTGCAATCGACCTGGTTCGCTGAGCTGTTCGGCACGCGGGTGCGCTACACGGGGGCTTCGCTGCCCTACCAGATAGCCGGCATCGTGACCTCTGGTCCAACGCCGCTGCTGGCCACCTATCTCTTCGCCACATACGGCACGACCTGGCCCATCGCTGGCTATATCGCGGCCACCGCGATCCTGAGCCTCGTCTGCGCGTACTTCCTGGCCGAGACCTATAAGCGCGACCTCGACGCAGACGTGATCTGATCGAGCCACTCCATCCAGGACTCCATCTTCGGACCAAGCATCATGATCGACTCGCGTCTCAACGACATCGACGACCAGGAGTACCGCGACCGTTATCGCCGAGCCCAGGACGCCATGAGCCGGGAGGGCATCGACCTCCTGATCGCGTGGTCGGACTGCTATCGCATGAGCAACGTGCGCTGGCTGACGAACTACCGCGCTTTCGACGGCTTCATACCGTACGCGGCGATGACGCTCGTGCCAGCAAAGGGCGAGCCGGTCCTACTCGTGACGGAAGGTCTGGTGCCGAGCGCGGAATCCTCGACCTGGGTAAAGGACGTCCGCGAGATACGACGCGAGTTGCCTGCGCTTCTGAAGGAGTTCGCGGCGTCGGGCATCAGAAACGTCGGAGTGGCAGGCTACCGGTACCTGGCAGCGGAGTTCCTCGACACCATCCGGGAATGCCTTCCCGCGCCGATCACGGTTCAGCGCACCTCGTTGCTGGACGTGCTCAAAGCGGTGAAAAGCGAGACCGAGATCCGCAACATGAAGGTGGCAGGCTGGCTTGCCGACGTCGGCTGCGAGGCGATCGCCGACAGCGTGGCAGTCGGCGTGACGGAACGCGAGCTCGCGCGGGTGGCCTATTCCGCGATGTTCGACGCCGGTGCTGACGGCATCGCCTTCGACGTATTCGTGCAGACCGGTCGGGAAAATACGGAACGCTTCTACCTCAAGCGCCCCACCGATCGGCCTCTGGAGGACGGCGACATCGTCATGATCGACATGGGATGCCGGTTCAACGGCTATGCTTCGGACAA
This sequence comes from Enterovirga sp., assembly GCA_028290695.1. Classification (GTDB taxonomy): domain Bacteria; phylum Pseudomonadota; class Alphaproteobacteria; order Rhizobiales; family Beijerinckiaceae; genus Enterovirga. The sequence continues at coordinate 22,363 of JAQGJJ010000188.1, forward strand.
CGCCCGCGCGGCGACGTTCGGAAACGCCTCACCCGAAGTTCGGCGGGCGCTGGACGCCACCCTGGAGGCATTCGAAGCGGGAATGCGCCACATCCGGGCCGGCATCACCGGCGCTGAGGCCTGTGAACCCGCCAACGAAGTTCTCCGTCGGCACGGATATCTCAAGCCGGGCGAGAACCTACGCTGCGGCCACGGCACCGGGATGGATCCCGAGGAGGAGTACCCCTCGCTGATGCCGGACAGCAGCGACCTCTTCCTGGAGAACATGACGGCGGCCTACGCCATCACGCTGCTCGTGCCCGGCGTTGGCGGATGCCGCGTCGAGGACCCGATCGTCGTGCGCAAGGACGGGGCCGAGTCCCTGTCGAACTACAGCTACACCAACCACTGGCCGTTGCGGTAGGACGGTTCTGAAGCCGGCCGGCGAGCCCGTCGCCGGCCTTTCGGGTGATCGTATAATGGTTCCGGCTGACCTACGCGGCTGGATCGTCCAGACGCTCGTGCCGCACTGGATCGAGCGGGCGGTCGAGCCTGGCCGGCCTGGATATCTGGAATACGTCACGGCTGACGGGCGGCCTGACGGGAGGGACGTCAAGACGACGCTCGTGACTGCGCGGCTGATCTACGTGTTCAGTCACGCGCACATGCTGGCCCCGAGCAACGCCTGCCTGGATGCCGCGCGCGACGGAATGGAGTTCCTGCTCGCGCACTGCCGCGGCCAGGACGGCACGTTTCGCCATTCCGTTCGGAGCGACGGCTCGCCGGTCGATGGCCGTACCGACCTGTACGATCTGGCCTTCGTTCTGTTCGGGATCGCCTGGTACGTTCGGGCGACCGGGGACACCGCTCGACTCGCCGTGGCGGAGCAGGTCCTGGATTTCATGGACCGTAGGCTTGCATCGCCGGCCGGCGGCTTCGTGGAAGACAGCATCGGCACCGTGCCTCGCCGGCAGAATCCGCACATGCATCTCGTGGAGGCGTTTCACGCGCTCGCGGAGACGACCCGCGATGAGCGCTGGCTCGACCGGGCGAAATCCATCGTGGAACTTCTGCAGGGCCGACTTCTGGACAGGCAGACGGGTTCACTGGGGGAGTTCTTCACAACCGACTGGTCGCCGTGGCCCGGCGAGCAAGGCCTGCTTCGAGAGCCTGGTCATCATCTCGAGTGGGTGTGGCTCCTCCTTCACCACGCGCGCTTGAGCGGCGATCGCACCGTTCTCGAGACCGCGGATCGGCTCTACCGCTTCGCGCGCCGCGCAGGCATCGCCCTCCTGCCAGACGGATCGCCGGTGGTGCTCGACGGCGTTCGCCCTGATGGTAGCCCGGTGGCCGGTACGGGGCTCCTTTGGCCGCAGACCGAGGCCGTGAAAGCCTACGCGGCCCGTCTCGAATTCGGCGATGACCAGGCGGAGGAGCCTCTCAGGGCGCATCTCGGGACGATTTTCAGCCATTACGTCTCCCTGACGGGCGACTGGTACAATCAGTTGTCAGCAACGGGCGAGCCTGTTCCTGGAGAACTGCCCGTGCGAGTGCTGTACCACCTCGTTCTGGCGCTTGCTGAGGCGGATCGCGTGCTGCGGGAGCGGAGCGTGATCGTCGAGCGGGGTCGATTCCCCGTCTCGTGATCTTGCAGGGGCCCCCGTGCGGCCCCATTAGCTGGGCGCCGAACGGCCTTGCGTCAGGGTGTCCACACCTCGCCGGGCCGCATCGCCCGGAAACGCGACGGCGGGATGTCGGCAGCCTCCAGCGCGGCCTGCAGATCGATCTCCGGCTGGTCCACCTTCTCGTTGGTCAACTGGAATGTGCCCCAATGAATGCCGAGCGCCTGCTCCGCCTCCAGATCCCGTAGGGCGTTCACGGCATCGGACGGGTTCATGTGCTGGATCTGCATGAACCAGCGCGGCTCGTAGGCGCCGATCGGCAGAACCGCGAGGCGCGGCGCCCCGAAACGCGCGCGAGCCGACCGGAAGGTTTCGCCCTCACCATAGCCGGTGTCGCCCGCGAGGTAGAGGGTTCCGGCGGGCGTGGTGAGCACGAACGCCCCCCAGAGGGCCATGCGCCGGTCGTTCACGCCCCGCGCAGACCAGTGGTTCGCCGGCTCGAGATGCACTGCGAATCCGTCTCCCAGCGTGGCCGACTGCCCCCAGTCCAGCGTGTCGACCGTGACGGCGTCGTCATGGACCCGGACGATCGAATCGTTCCCGAGGGGGGCGATCACGCGCGGCGCGTGGCTGCCCCAAAGCCGGGCGATGGTGTCCACGTCGAGGTGGTCGTAATGGTTGTGCGTGACCAGAACCGCGTCGATCGGCGGAAGGTCCTCGAATGCTATCCCGGGAGGGTTGACCCGTTTCGGCCCGGCGAATCGGAACGGGCTCGCCCGCTCCGACCAGATCGGGTCCGTCAGGATGTTCTTGCCGGCAACCTGCAGCAGCACGGTCGCGTGCCCGACCAGAGTCACCCTGAGGTCGTCCACCCTCGGGGGCGGCCGATCCACGAAGGGGCTCGGATAGCTCTCCGGCCAGGCCTCGCGACCGCCTGCGATCTGCCAGCGGGCAAGATCCAGGACGCCTCGGTCCGTCGCCGCGCCTGGGCGGAAGAACCGCACGCCGTCGAAATGGTCGGTGACTGGTCCGTCGTAATAGCGGTTTCGGCTGCGGACCACGGCCGAGTAGCCGACGCCGCCCAAGGTGAGAACGGCGGCCGCGCTTGCGATCCGCCCGACAGTGCGTCGGTCCATGACGCACCATGACGCTCGCGGTCCGGCCGTCAAGCGCTCTCGGGGCGCCCGGAACGGACAATTGGCCCTGCCGTTGATGCTGGCACGGCGCGCCAGGCGTCCGGCGTCGACGAAGGAGGACCGGTATGGAACTCGGAAGCTACGCTTGGTTCATTGGGCTCGGGCTCGGACTCGTGATCCTGGCGGGAGCGATCGCCTACGGGTCCAGTCGCCGCCGCAAGCTGGGCGGCGACCCGAACCATGCCTGGAAGCAGGCTGCCGCGGAAACCGGCCACCCTGAGGTGGCGGAACCGGACCGGCGCTGAGCGGGAGCGTGAGGTCTGCCGCTCAGCCCAGGATTTCGAGGACGATGCGACGGGTTTCCTCACGGCTCAGTCCGGAGGACTGAACTTTCCATCCCGGCACCTGCCGAGCGACCGAGATAGGGGCATCATACTGGAGCTGCGTCCGCGAGGCGGCGGCAACTGTCGTTTGCTTATAGTTTTTCACGATTGATCCAGGGGACCGGCTCAGGAGGCTCGGTCCGTTCATACGATCTTGCGATTGCGCGCTATCGCGCTCGCTCAACTGACCTGATTTTCGGGTATGGGGCGCTCTAACGGAACCGTGGGAGCAGCCAGACCACTGACAGTGCGACCCATGTGGCCGTTTCCGCGCAGGAATGCAAGGCCGGTGGACATCGTGACTCGCCACCTTGCGGCCGGGCGGGTCGGATTCCTAAGTCTACGTCATGGCCCGCATCCGAGTCGTCATCTGCCACGATTGCCGCACGACGCTCTCCAAGGACGAGCGCGAGCATTACGGCTATCAGTGCCACCGCTGCGTGGTGGTCGAGCACGAGTTGATCGGGCTTGCCGGGCGCGATCCCGATCACCCGGACGTTGCACGGCTCGGACTGAGCGCCGTCGATCTATCCGTAGCGACGCGTCAGGCCGGCTCGCCCCAGGGTAGGGACGCTGCCTGAGCGGGGGGACTGCGGTCTGGTTGGCCAGAGGGACGGCCCTCGAGCCTCGCGCTGGGGACGGTCGGTCGGCCGAGGCCCGAATGGCAGGCCATCCCCACGATAGTCCGGCTGCGACGCGCCGGGGTGCGCTGCAAGGTGGCATGCGCTTCGAGCGATGCCGGGTCGGCTCGACTATTCCTGACTCGGACAGGTGCAACCGGCCGCCAACCTGAGGGGGCCGCCCAGGACATGGTCCCCCGGCCTGATCACATCGAACGGCCTCAATGGCGCGGCAAGGCCGGACCTTGAACGGCATCCAGGTGAGATAGGTCGTGTGATGAAAAAGATCGGATTTCTGTCGTTTGGGCATTGGACGCCCTCCGGGCAGTCACAGGCGCGCTCGGCGGCGGATGTGCTCCTGCAATCCATCGAGCTTGCGGTCGCGGCCGAAGAATTGGGAGCTGACGGAGCGTATTTCCGGGTCCATCACTTCGCCCGGCAGCTTGCGTCTCCCTTCCCGTTGCTCGCCGCGATCGGCGCGAAAACCCGCCGCATAGAGATCGGCACCGGCGTGATCGACATGCGGTATGAAAACCCCCTCTACATGGCTGAGGAGGCTGGCGCTGCCGACCTCATAGCGGGAGGACGCCTCCAACTCGGGATCAGCCGAGGCTCGCCGGAGCAGGTGATCGACGGATGGCGCCATTTCGGATTCAGCCCCGCCCAGGGTGAGACCGACGCGGAGATGGGTCGTCGGCACGCGGAGAGGTTTCTCGATGTGCTGCGTGGACAGGGGTTCGCGCAGCCGAACCCACGGCCGATGTTCCCAAATCCCCCAGGCCTGCTGCGCATCGAGCCCTTCTCGGCCGGGCTGCGCGAGCGAATCTGGTGGGGCGCGGGTTCCGACGCTACGGCGGTCTGGGCGGCGCAGCAGGGGATGAACCTGCAAAGCTCGACCCTCAAGAACGACGAAACCGGGGAGCCATTCCACATCCAGCAGGTCAAGCAGATCCGGGCCTTCCGGAACGCCTGGAAAGACGCGGGCCATGCCACCACGCCTCGCGTCTCCGTCAGCCGCAGCATCTTCGCACTCGTGAACGACCTGGACCGCATGTACTTCGGACGGAGCGGCGAGGGAGGAGATCAGGTCGGATTCATCGACGAGCACACCCGGGCGATCTTCGGGCGCAGCTATGCTGCCGAGCCGGAGGTGCTTGTTCGGCAACTCAGAGAGGACGAGGCGATTGCCGAAGCGGACACGCTGCTCTTGACGGTCCCCAACCAACTCGGGGTGGCCTACAACGCTCACGTCCTCGAGACGGTCCTGACGCAGATCGCGCCCGCCCTCGGCTGGCGGTAGGGCGGGTCACTCCGGCCGGGACGCCAGTCTGGCCTCTTGGCCCCGCTCCGTCACGGACCGAACGGGTCGGGCCACCGGCTTCGGGCCTTCCTGGCCCGTGCCTCAATGCATCATCTTGGAGGGCAGCCACAGGATGATGTCGGGGAACGCCGTCAGGATCGCTATCGCGATGATGTGCGCGATGAAGTGGGGCAGCGACCCGTGGAAGACCTCGCCGACGGGCCGGCCCGAGTAGCGCGCGACGACGAAGCAGTTCAGCCCGATCGGCGGCGTGATCATGCCGATCTCGGCCGTCACGATCTTGACGATCCCGAACCAGAGCGGGTCGAAGCCGAGCGTCTTGATGAGCGGCACGACAATCGGAACGGTCAGGACCAGAATGGCGATCTGGTCCATGAACATGCCGAGGATGATGTAGCCGAAGAGGATGACCGCGATGATGATCCAGCGGGATACCTCGAGCGCTCCGACCCAGTTCACGAGGTTCTGCGTGACCTGGGTCAGCGTGAAGAAGTAGCCGAAGATGTGCGCGCCGAGCAGGATCATGGCGATCATGCAACTGCCATGCGCCGCCCGCAGAAGCGTTCTCGGCAGGGTGACATGGTCCACCTTGCCGTACCAGAGCGCGATCCCGAACGCTCCGATCGCGCCCAGGGCCGAGGCTTCGGTCGGTGTGGCGACGCCGGTGTAGATGACGCCGGTCACCATGCCGAACAGGATCACCATGGGCGCGACCACCCGGAGCATGCGGAACTTTTCCGCCCACGTGACGGGGCTCGCTTCCGGTGCGCGGCTCGGGTCCTGCCAGACCAGGAACCAGACGGTCGCCATGATCGTGAAGGTGACCAGGATGCCCGGGATGATCCCGCCGATCAGAAGGCCCCCGATGTTCACCTCGGCCAGGAGCCCATAGATCACGAGTGCGACGCTCGGGGGGATGAGCATGGCGAGCGTGCCCGAGATCGCAACCACGCCGGCTGCCATCTTGGGCTCGTAACCCTGCTTCAGCATGGCGGGCAGGCTGGTGGAGGACAGTGTGGCGGCCGAAGCCGTGCTGGTTCCGCAGATCGCTCCGAAGCCAGCCCCGGCGAGGGCGGTCGCCATGGCGAGGCCGCCGCGCACGCGGCCCATCCAGGCCGCCGCCGCCCGAAAGAGGTCGTCCGCGACGCCGCTCAGCAGGACGAATTCCGCCATGAGCAGGAACATCGGGATCGTGATCAGCTCGTACGAGCTGACACTGGAGATCGGCACCGTCTGCAGGATGCCGGACAGCATCGGGAACCCGCCGACAAGATAGAGCCCGAGCGCGCCGGAGATCGCCATCGCGAACCCGACAGGCGTACCGATCGCGAGAAGGCAGAAGAGGGCCCCGAGGCCCGCCGCGATGGTCACTCGAACGACTCCTGGGCATGGTGGCCATGCCGAACGATCGGGACCAGGTCGCGGCCCGTCGCGAGCGAGCCGAGGTGGCCGACGAATGCGATGGCGAGCCGGAGCGCGAGAAGACCGCAACCGAACGGTACCAGCGCCAAAGCCGGCCAGGTCGGCCAAGGGATCGCCCCGGCGACGACGTCGCCCTCCAAGAAGCTATCCGTCATGCGGCGCCAGCCGACCCATGTGATCACCAGGAACACCACAAGGCTCGCGCCGGTGGTGATCACCTCGGTGATGCGGAACGGCGTCGCAGGCAGCCTTTGCTGCAGGATATCCACGCTGACATGCGCACCCGCCTGGTAGGCGTGGGACAGAACGAGGAAGAAGACGGCGGCCATCAGGTACAGTGAAATGATGTCGTAGGCCCAGCCGAGCGGGCTGTTGAAGACGTACCGCATGAAGACGTCGGCTGAGACGATGATCATGATGGCGAACATCGTCGCAGCCGCGATCCAGGTAGCGATCCGCTCGACGAGCGCGATCACGCTGTGCAGGATTTTCAAGCTGAAACTCCGGATTCAGCCGCGCGCGGCAAGTTCCGCAGCGGGCGGGGCGAGGGGCTCCGGCCTACTTCTTCGGCTGCTCGGAGACCGCCTGCCTGAACTCGGCCAGTGCCGCGCTGCCCTTGCGGCCGCGCGAATCGAGTCCCTTGGCCCACTGGGTCGCGACGTCCTTCAGCATCTCGTCGAGTCTGCTGCGGAATTCGGTGGAAATCGGGACGAACTGGACGCCAGCCTCGACAAGTTTCTGCTTGATTTCCGCGTCCTGCTGATCGACCGACGCGCAGGCCGACTTGGTGATCTCGTCAGAGACCTCCGTCACGATCTTCTTCACCTCAGGCGGCAGGCTGTTCCAAGACGCGTCACTGATCGAATACGCAACGATGAAGCTGGAGAAGTTGGCGCCCTCCGTCGAGTAGCGGACGATCTTCTCGACGTTGTAGGAGACCACGCTGTCGAGCGGGAACAGAACCCCGTCGAGGGTGCCGCGCGAGAGCGACTCGTACGTCTCCGGTGCAGCCATCCTGACCGGAACCGAACCGATGGTCCGGAGCGTCAGGTCTTGCGCTCCGCCGGTCGACCGGAGCTTCAGCCCCTTCAGGTCCTGCTCTGCCTTGACCGGGTTCTTAACGGTGAGGATCTGGTAGGGGGGCAGCGCCACCGCCATCAGGAGCCGGATCTTGTTCGGGGTGTAGTCTTGGGCGGCAATGGCGCCTTCGCGGGCAGCCTTCGCGTAGGCGAGGGTGCCCTGGCAGCTCGTCTGGAAGCTGCCCGGAAGCATGGCCGCCTCGGAGAGTGGCATCTTCTCGGACACATAGGCCGGTGCCACGTAGCCGACGTTCGTAACGCCCGTCTGGGTCAGCGTCAGCATGTCGGTGGCCTTTCCGAGCTGCTGGCTGGGGAAGTACTCGAACGTCACCGCGCCGTTCGTGCGCTTGGTAACCTCTGCCATCCAGGGCTGGATGATGACCTTGGTCAGATAATGGCCGCTGGGAAAGGAGTCCGCGACCCGGAGTTTGACCGGGTCGGCTGCCATCGCCGGCCACGCCGCGATGAATGCGCATGACAGCGCGGCGGCCGTGAACGATCCCTTGGCCATAATGTGTCTCCCCCCGCAGCAGTTTGTCCGTGGAGGCGCCCGGTAGATCCCGGTCGCGCCACGCGCGGCTTCTGCGGTATGGATGAGGATTACATAATGGTGAACCTGCCGGTCAATCAGCAATGTCTACTGCGGCGCACCAACGCATGTTGCGCATGCGAGATCAGCGGCCACTATTGACTTGTCTCGCATCGTGAAAGAGTTGTTCAGCACTATGAATAGAAACGCCACGGGCCCGCTTGCCGGAATTCGGGTCTTGGATCTCACGTCGGTCCTCATGGGACCGTTCGCGACGCTTCAGCTCGGCGACCTCGGGGCAGACGTGATCAAGGTCGAGTCCCACGATGGGGACGTCGTGCGGGAGATCGGTCCAAGCCGCAGCCCGAAAATGGGCGGCATGTTCCTGCATACGAACAGAAGCAAACGAAGCATCGTCATCGACCTGAAGCGTCCGGACGGCAAGGAGGCATTGCTCCGCCTCGCGGCTACGGCCGACGTGCTCGTGTTCAACATGCGGCCGAAGGCGCTGGCGCGGCTGGGGCTGGATTACGAGGCCGTGCGGGCGGTCCGGCCGCAGATCATCTTCGTGGGGCTCGTCGGCTTCGGGCAGGCCGGTCCCTACGCGGCTCGGCCGGCCTACGACGACCTGATCCAGGGCGCATCCGGCGTGCCATCGCTCGTGGCGGCGGCTTCGGACGGCACGCCTCGCTACGTCCCGGTGAACATCGCAGACCGTATCGTGGGGCTGTTTGCGGTCCAGGCCATCCTGGCGGCGCTCTTTCACCGCGAGCGGACCGGCGAAGGCCAGGAGATCGAGATCCCGATGTTCGAGACGATGACGGGCTTCGTCCTGGGAGATCATTTCGGCGGTCTCACCTACCGTCCGCCTCTCGACGGCGGCGGGTATCCGCGCCTGATGTCCCGTTACCGGCGCCCCTACCAGACGCTCGACGGGCATATCTGCGTCCTGATGTACACGAACAAGCACTGGCGCTCCTTCTTCACCGCGGTGGGGACGCCCGAGATGCTCGCGGACGAGCGCTTCTCCAGCATCAAGGAGCGCCTTCGGAACATCGATGCCGTGTATGGCGAAGCCGGCCGCGTCTTCCGCACCCGCACCACCGAGGAATGGCATGCCGTGCTGGAAGCGGCGGACATCCCGAACATGCCGATGCACACGCTGGCGACGATCCAGGACGACCCGCATCTCAAGGCCGTCGGGTTCTTTGAGGAGGTGGAGCACCCCGTCGAGGGGCCGGTCACCTCCATGCGGGTGCCGTCCCGCTGGTCCAAGAGTCAGCCCAAGGCGGGCCTTCCCGCACCGGCCCTGGGCCAGCATACGCGCGAGGTCCTCGGGGAAGCGGGCCTGTCGACGGCGGAGATCGACGCCCTGGTTGCTGGCGGCGCTGTGTTCCAGAGCGATATCCTGCCCGCACCGGGCTCCACGCACGACAACAGGGAAAAGGCCGTCTGATGGATTTCGCGCTGACGGGCGAACAGGAAGCCATCCAGGAAGCCGTCGGAGCAATCTGCGCCGGCTTCGACGACGAGTACTGGCTGAAGCGCGACAAGGAGGGGGGATTCCCGACCGACTTCTACGACGCGATGGCGGAAGGGGGCTGGCTCGGGATCTGCGTTCCGGAGGCTTACGGGGGATCGGGGCTCGGGATCACCGAGGCCGCCCTCATGATGCGGACCATTGCGGAATCCGGCGCCGGCATGTCGGGCGCGTCTGCCCTGCACATCAACGTGTTCGGCCTCAACCCCGTCGTCGTTTTCGGGACCGAGGAGCAGAAGCAGCGCATGCTGCCCCCGATGGTGAAAGGGCTGGAGAAATCCTGCTTCGCGGTCACCGAGCCCAATACCGGCCTCAACACCACCCAGCTCAAGACGCGGGCGGTCCTAAAGGGCGACCGCTATGTGGTGAACGGCCAGAAGGTCTGGATTTCGACCGCGCAAGTTGCCAACAAGATCCTGCTGCTCGCCCGCACGACTCCGCTCGAGGAGGTCAGAAAACCGACCCACGGTCTCACGCTGTTCTACACCGATTTCGATCGCTCCCGGATCAAGGTGCACGAGATCGAGAAGATGGGCCGCAAGGCGGTCGATTCGAACGAACTCTTCATCGAAGATTTCGAGATCCCGATCGCGGATCGGATCGGCGAGGAGGGGCGAGGCTTCGAATACATCCTGCATGGGATGAACCCGGAGCGCGTGCTGATCGCGGCCGAAGCGGTCGGGCTCGGTCACCTGGCCCTGTCGCGGGCCACGGCCTACGCGAAGGAGCGGGTCGTCTTCAACCGGCCCATCGGCCAGAACCAGAGCATCCAGCACCCGCTCGCGGCCAACTGGATGGAACTTGAGGCCGCCTGGTTGATGATCATGTCGGCTGCCTGGCAGTACGACAAGGGGCTGCCATGCGGCGCCGCGGCGAACGCCGCGAAGTATCTGGCGGGGGAAGCGGGCTTCAATGCGTGTCAGCAGGCTGTGATGACCCACGGCGGCTTCGGCTATGCCAAGGAGTACCATGTAGAGCGTTACCTGCGGGAGGTTCTCGTGCCACGCATCGCCCCGATCAGCCCGCAACTCGTGCTCTGCTACATCGCGGAGCGTGTTCTTGGCCTGCCGAAATCGTATTGACGAGATGCCAGACAGGCCCGCGCCGCTCGTCCCCCCTCTTATCGTCTCGATAACCGGGCGCTCTCGGGGTGCGGCTGGTTCGACTCGCGGAGCATCCCGCGCCCGGACGGAACCGGCACCGATATGGCGCCGCTCGGAGGCACGCCATGTCCGGTGACCCCGAACCACGCGGCCTTCGGAGCGGGCCGCTGTCGGGCCTCAGGATCATCGAGATGGCGGGCGTGGGGCCCGGACCGATGTGTGCCATGATGCTGGCGGATGCCGGCGCCGAGGTGCTGCGGATAGACCGGCCGATGCCGAGCGGCTTGGGCATGGAGCGCCCGGCGCGGTTCGACCTTCTGGCTCGCGGCCGCCGCTCCGTCGCAATCGACCTGAAGCACCCGGATGGCCGGGATTGCGTGCTCGACCTCGTCCGCAAAGCGGATGCCCTGATCGAGGGCTTCCGGCCCGGCACCATGGAGCGGCTCGGGCTCGGTCCGGAGCCGTGTCTCACGGCCAGGCCGTCGCTCGTCTACGGCCGCATGACCGGATGGGGGCAGGGCGGACCGCTTGGCCCGGCGGCAGGGCACGATCTCAACTACATCGCGCTCACGGGAGTGCTGCACGCGATCGGACGGGCGGACGCGCCCCCGACGCCCCCGCTGAACCTCGTGGGGGATTTCGGGGGCGGGGCCATGTACCTCGCCTTCGGGCTCCTGGCGGCTCTCTTGCATGCGCGGGAGACCGGGGTCGGACAGGTGGTGGACGCCGCCATGGTCGACGGAGCGGCCAGTTTGATGACCGCGATGTACGGGCTGCACGCAGCCGGCCTGCACACCGACCGTCGGGGGGCGAACGTCCTCGATTCCGGCGCTCCCTATTACGAGGTCTACACCTGCGCGGACGGACTCCATCTGTCGGTCGCACCGATCGAAGAGAAGTTCCGGGCGGTGCTGTACGAGCGGATCGGCCTCGATCCCGCTCTGATGCCGGATCTGCGCGATCGGGGGACGTGGCCTGCCGCCAAGGACATCCTGGCGGCCAAGTTCCGCGAACGGTCCCGCGCGGAATGGTGCAGCTTGCTGGAGGGCACGGACGCATGCGCGGCGCCCGTCCTCTCGCTCGCCGACGCGCCGGAGCACCCCCATAATCGCGAGCGCGACACCTTTGTGACGATCGACGGTGTGGTGCAGCCTGCGCCCGCGCCGCGCTTCTCGGTCACACCCTCCGGCCTTCCGACGCCGCCCGAGAAGGCAGGCGCGAGCACGACAGCGGCGCTGGCGGATTGGGGCATCGAGGAGAAACGGATCCAGGCATTGGTCGCTTCGGGAGCGATTGGACTCAGGGCGGGGCCCGGCAGGCGCCGAAAGGAGATGTCGGCGGCGACCGCTTCGTCATGTTCGATGGCCGAGGACTGAGGCGGCGGAGGTGGGAGTGATCGTCCGACAGGCCGCCAACGTGCTCGACCTCCTGGAGTTCTTCGCCCAGGAACGTCGCCCGGCCACCCTGTCGGAGGTGGCGGAGCATTTCGGGTGGCCCCGCTCGAGTACCTTCAACCTCCTCACGACGCTCGCGGAGCGCGGTTACCTATACGAGCCGAAGCCGAGAGCCGGCTATTACCCGACCGGGCGCTGGCTGTCCCAAGCGCAGGCTGCCGCAGATGCCGAGCCTCTGCCACCCTGGACCAAGTTGATCCTCGCGGAGCTCGCGGCAGACACCGGCGAGACGGTCGCCATCGGGGGCGCGGCCGGCACGATGGCGGTGTTCCTGGACGTCGTCGAGTCCTCCGCGTCGGTCCGCTATTTCGGCCATGTCGGCCACCGGATCCCCATCCACGCATGCTCGACCGGTCGGGCCCTGCTGCTACAATATCCGACGGCGGAGCGGATGGCGCTCTACCGGAAAATCGAGTTCAAGCGGTACGGGCCGTACACGCCCATCAGCATCGACATGGTGGAGGCCGAACTCAGGCGCTCCGTCGAGCGCGGGTACTGCGAAAGCTACGCCGATTACAGTCCGGACTTGGCAGGGGTGGCCATGCCGCTCGGCGTGGCGGACCGCCGTCTCGCGATCGTGGTTGCTGGACCGATGTTCCGAATGGCGGACCGCATGGTTGCCGTGGCGAAGGCGATCGGCCGGGCCGTCGAACGGCACGCGCGCTAGGCCCCAACCGCCGACGTCAATCCAACCTCGCAAGAGCCTGGGTGAGATCCGCGACGATGTCATCGGGATGCTCGATCCCGATGGACAGGCGGATGGTCGCGTCGCTGACACCGATGTGGTCGCGAACGGCTTTCGGCACGCCCGAATGCGTCGTCGACGCCGGATGGGATGCGAGCGATTCCGTTCCTCCTAGGCTAACGGCCAGCTTGAAGATCCGCAGCCCGTTGAGGAAGGCGAAAGCCTCGGGCTCCCCACCCTTGATGTCGAACGAAAAGGTCGCCCCGCCGGAGGTGCACTGCTTCGCGAAAACAAGCCGCTCCGGAGAGCTGTGCGGCAGAAACGGCGGAAAATAGACTTTCGCCACGCGGCGATCGAGTTGGAGGAAACGTGCTGCCACCTCGGCGTTGCGGCAGGCGGCATTCATGCGGAGGCTCAGAGTTTCGAGCGAGCGGCCGATCATCCAGGCCGAGTGAGGATCGAGCTGGGTGCCGATAGCCCCGCGCAGCATCTTGACGGGGCGCACGTAGTCCCGGCTTCCCACTACGGCGCCCGCAACCAGGTCGGAATGGCCGCCAACATATTTCGTGAGCGAGTAGATCGAGAGATCGGCGCCATGGGCGAGGGGCTTCTGATGGATCGGCCCGAGCAGGGTGTTGTCGCAGGCGACGATCGGACGATGGCCCTGGCGCTGACCGATCTCATCCGCCACCTCGCGCGCGAGCTCGATGTCGACCATCGTGTTGAGCGGATTGGACGGGGTCTCGATCATGATCGCCGAGACCCGGCCCGTGGCCATAGCGGCTCGCGCGCCGTCCCGCATGCTCGACGGGCTGACGCCGTCCGAGAAGCCCACGCCTTCGATACCAAACGGCTTCAGGGTCTTGGTGATCAGGGTCTCCGTTCCGCCATAGAGAGGCTGGCTGTGGAGAACGACGTCCCCGGGACGCGCGAAGGCCAGAAGGGTCGTGGCGATGGCCGCCATCCCGCTCGAGAAGATCGCGGCTGCCTCCGCGTCCTCGTACACGGCGAGGCGGTCCTCCACGATCTCGCTGTTGGGATGGTTGAAGCGCGAATACACGAGCCCGGCCGCGACGCCGGCCGGAGGCTCCCGCCGTCCCGACACGTAATCAAAGAATTCCTTCCCGTGCTCGGCGGACCGGAACACGAAGGTCGAGGTCAGGAACACCGGCGGCTTGACTGCACCTTCCGACAGGGCCGGGTCGTAGCCGTAGCCGAGCATCAACGTCTCGGGATTGAGCTTTCGGTTGCCCAACCGGTCCTTGCGGTAGCCTTCGTCAGGCATGGTGTTCTCGCGATTCCAACCGGGCCCAATTGCCAGGGGCAGGCCGGCTTCGGCAAGCCACAACGAGGCGTTGGCGTCCCTCGCCCGACGGCAGCGCGGGCACGGGTCGGTCGCGAGCTAGCGAGCGTCCCTCTGGCGGCCCCCGGGCGCGTGCCGGCTGCTCAACAGCGCTTCCGCTCGCTCACTCTGCGGCGATCGGGCGGCCGATTGGCGGTCCGGCCTCCCCATCTTGGCGCTCATCGAAGCCGTCGAGCGCCAAGCCGCGAGCTTGCAGGCGCCACATTCGCCGGTACAGCCCGGCGCGCCCGAGAAGCTCCGCCGGAACTCCGTCCTGAACGACCCGGCCGTCCTGGATCACGATCACGCGGTCGAACGTGGCGAGCGTGGAGAGGCGATGCGCGACCGCGATCACGGTCCTGCCCTTCATCCGGGTCAGCAGCGAGTTCTGGATCTCGATCTCGGACTCCGTATCGAGGGCGGACGTTGCTTCGTCGAAGATGATGATCGGGGCGTCCTTGAGGAATGCGCGTGCGATGCCGATCCTCTGGCGTTGGCCTCCCGACAGCTTGGTCCCGCGCTCGCCAACGATCGTCTCGTAGCCGTCCGGAAGAGCGTCGACGAAGACGTCGCAATGGGCTGCCCGGGCAGCCTCGGCGACTTCCTCGTCCGTGGCCGAGGGTCGTGCGAACCGTATGTTCTCCCGCACGCTGCGATGGAACAGCCCGATATCCTGAGGAACGACCGCAAGCGCGGCCCGCAGGGAATCCTGCGTCACTTCATCGATTCGCAGCCCGTCGATCAGGATGGACCCGTGTTGCACGTCGTAGAGGCGCTGCAGGAGATGCACGAGGGTCGATTTGCCCGCCCCCGAGGGGCCGACGATGCCGACCTTCTGGCCGCCAGGGACCGTGAGCGTGAGTTCGTGCGTGGCATCCTTGGCGCCGGAATAGGAGAAGCTCACGTCCCGGAATTCGATGGCGCCCGCTTTGGTGACGAGGGCCGGCGCTTCGGCTCGGTCGACGACGGTCTGCTTCTGACCGATCGTCTTCAGCGTCTCGTCGATGAAGCCGACATGTTGCCCGACGTCGACCAGGGAAAGTGCGAGATCGCGGGAGCTGTGCAGAATCCGGAAGGTCAGGGTCGAGACGACGACGACGTCGCCGGGGCTGATCCGGCCGGCCGTCCACAGCAGCACTGCCCAGGTCAGCATCCCGGCGGCCGCAACGCACAGAACCAGATCGTGCAGCAGTCGCGCCTTCTCGATGTGCATCCAGCTCGCACGCTGCGATCGTGCCTCCGCACCGAAGGCAGCCCCGAGGCGGTCGAATTCGCGGCTTCGCGCCGAGAAGGCCTTCACGGCCCACATGTTCGTGATGGTGTCGATCAACTCGCCCGCGACGGTGCTCGCGCGGCCGGAATACTCGCGATGACGCGGGCGCCCCTGCTCGCCGAACCAGATGAGCATCAGCGTCACGAGGATCACGGCGGCCGAGAGCGCGCCCGCCATGGCGAGATCGATCGAGCTGAAGATGATCA
>JAQGJJ010000162.1 GCA_028290695.1 Enterovirga sp.
GACGGCACCGCCTGTGCAAGCCGGAGAACCGCATGACCGAACCCAAGATCGAAGCTTATCTCGATCCGGCCGGGGGGTGGGGTTCGGCCAAGTCGCTGGCGGAATATCTCGCGCGCGAGCACATCCCGATCTCGGGCGCGGCGCTGCTGATGAAGCAGAACAAGCCCGAGGGTTTCATGTGCGTGTCGTGCGCCTGGTCGAAGCCGGCCAAGCCGCGGGTCTTCGAATATTGCGAGAACGGCGCCAAGGCGACCATCTGGGAGCAGACCGCGAAGCGGGTCGGCCCGGACTTCTTCGAGAAGTACTCCGTGACCGAGCTTCTCGCCTGGCCGGACCACGATCTCGAGGAGAAGGGCCGCCTCACGCACCCGCTCCGCTACGACCCGCAGACGGACAAGTACCAGCCCGTCTCGTGGGACGATGCCGTCGCGGAGATCGGACACGAGCTGAAGGCGATGCGGGCGGAGGATCCCAAAACCGTGGTCTTCTACGCGTCGGGGAGGGCGTCCCTCGAGACCTCCTACATGTACGGGCTCTTCGCCCGGATGTACGGCAACAACAACCTGCCGGACTCGTCCAACATGTGCCACGAGACGACGTCCGTGGCTCTGCCGCAATCGATCGGGGTCTCGGTCGGGACGGTCGTGCTCGACGATTTCGAGACGACCGACCTCATCATGTTCTTCGGCCAGAACGTCGGTTCCAACGCGCCCCGGATGCTGCATCAGCTCCAGGAGGCGCGCCAGCGCGACGTTCCGATCATCACCTTCAACCCGCTGCGGGAGCGCGGTCTCGAGCGCTTCACCAATCCCCAGAACCCGCTGGAGATGCTCACCAATTCCTCGACCGAGATCTCGACCCAGTACCACCAGCTCAAGGCGGGCGGCGACATCGCGGCCCTGACCGGCATGTGCAAGGCCCTCCTCGCGGCCGACCGCCAGGCGGAGAGCGAGGGCAGGCCGCGCCTGATCGACATCGACTTCGTCGCCGAGCACACGCACGGCTTCTCCGAGTTCGTGCGCTATTGCGACGGGCAGGATTGGGCGGCCCTGATCAAGCGCTCGGGGCTGACCCAGGAGGCCATGGAGGCGGCCGCCGCCGCCTACGGGCAGGCGAGCCGCGTCATCGGCATCTACGGCATGGGTCTCACGCAGCACCGCAAGGGCGTCGAGACCGTGAACATGCTGGTGAACCTGCTGCTGCTGCGCGGCAACATCGGCAAGCCCGGCGCCGGCATCTGTCCCGTGCGGGGCCATTCGAACGTGCAGGGTCAGCGCACGGTGGGCATCTCGGAGAAGCCCGAGCTGGTGCCGCTCGACAGGCTGGCGGAGCAATACGGCTTCGAGCCGCCGCGCGATAAGGGGCTCAACACGGTCGAGGCCTGCGAGGGCATCATCTCGGGGGAGGTGCGGGCCTTTGTGGGCCTCGGCGGGAATTTCGTCCGGGCCGTTCCGGATACGGTCCGCATGGAGCAGGCCTGGCGGAAGATGCGGCTCACCGTCCAGATCTCGACGAAGCTCAACCGGTCGCACCTCGTGCACGGCGAGATCTCCTACATCCTGCCCTGCCTCGGCCGCATCGAGATCGACGAGCAGGAGACCGGGCCGCAGGCCGTGTCGATGGAGGATTCAACCTCCTGCTTCCACGGCTCGAAGGGTTTCACGCGGCCGGTCAGCGAGCACGTCCGGTCCGAGCCGTGGATCCTGGCCGCGCTCGCCAAGGCCACGCTCCCGCCGAACCCCAAGCTCGATTGGGACCGCTGGATCGCGGATTACGGGGTGATCCGCGAGGCCATCCAGGAGACCTATCCGGACATCTTCAAGGACTTCAACGCCCGCCTGTTCGAGCCCGGCGGCGTTCACAAGCCTCTCGCGGCCCGGGACCGCAAGTGGAACACGAAGACCGGCAAGGCGAACTTCACCGTGCCGCCCGGCCTGGAAACCGATCCCGACATGGCGAGCGACCGCCGGGACGTGCTGGACCTGATCACGTTGCGGTCGAACGACCAGTTCAACACCACGATCTACGGCTACGACGACCGCTTTCGGGGGGTGAAGGGCACGCGCTCGGTGCTGTTCATGAACGAGAACGACCTCGAGCGCCTGCAACTCGCCGACGGCGACACGGTCGACGTCACGACCGAGGCCAAGGACGAGTTCGCCCGCGAGGTGAAGGGCCTGCGCATCGTCAAGTACGACATCCCGGCCGGGAACTGCGCCGGCTATTATCCCGAGCTGAACCCGCTCATCCCGCTCTGGCACCACGACGAGCAGGCGAAGACGCCGGCGGCGAAATCGATCCCGGTGCGGGTCGCCAAGGCGGCCCAGCTCGCCGCGACGGACTGACGGTCGTACAGAGTGCTCCGCCTTCTGGCGTCAGCCGGGTTCGCCCTCGCGGCGGCCGTCGCGTGCGTCGCGGGGTGGGTGCTCTCGGCCCCGGAGCCCGCCTTCGGGCCGGCCGATGCGCCTCGCCTCGACGGGGGTGACCCCGGACGGGGCAAGCTCGTCTTCGATGCTGCGCAATGCTCCTCCTGCCACGCATCGCCCGGACAGCCCGACCGCACGCGACTGGGCGGCGGGCTGGCGCTGTCGACGCCGGTCGGCACCCTGCGCAGTCCTAACATCTCGCCCCATCCGGTCGACGGGATCGGGCAGTGGAAATCCGTCGAGATCGCGAACGCCGTGGTCAGCGGGGTGTCGCCGACAGGCCAGCACTATTACCCGGCCTTTCCGTGGACGAGCTATGTCCGCATGGAGGTGCCGGACCTCCGCGACCTCATCGCCTATCTGCGCACCCTGACGCCGGTGGAGCACCGGCCGCCCCCGCACGACCTGCCGTTTCCCTTCACGATCCGGCGCGGCGTCGGGCTCTGGAAGCTCCTGTTCTTCGATCGGAGCCCGTTCCCGGAGGAGCCGGCCCGGGACGAGACCTGGCGGCGGGGCCGCTACCTCGTGGAGGCCCTCGCGCATTGCGCCGAGTGTCACTCGCCGCGCAACGCCGCCTATGCCGTGAAAGCCGACGAGCGCTTCGCGGGCGGCCTGAACCCGGAGCAGGTCGGGTCCGCCCCCAACATCACGCCGGACCGGATCGGCATGTGGTCGGCGGCCGACATCGCCGAGATCCTGACCACCGGCCGCACGCCGGATGCGCGCTACGTGGGCGGCACCATGGCGGATGTGGTGACCAACCTGTCCCAACTGCCCGAAGCCGACCGCGCCGCGATGGCCGCTTATGTGAAGGCGCTGCCGCCCCGCCCGACGGCGGACGAGGCCCGGCACCATCGCTGGCCCGGCGTTCCGGTCAGCAGCAACCCCTAGTGGCTGTACAGGAAGGCGGCGACGTCGCGCGCCTCCCCTTCCGTGATCCCGGTCGCCGGCATGGCGGAGTGCGGCGAGATCGATTGCGGGGCGACGATCCATCGGATCAGCGTATCGGCCTCGTTCCGGGCCAGGCCTCCGACGAAGACGCGCTCGCGCATGCCGCCGAGCGGGGCGGCCACCTTCCCGTCCGCTCCCGGAGCGCCCGGGATGGCGTGGCAGCCCCCGCAGCCGTAGCGGGTGATGAGCTCCGGTGCGCGCGCCGGGTCGCCCCGCGTCAACGCCTTGGCGACCGCGACGGCCTGGGCCTGCTTCTGCCAGCCGTGCCATCCGAGCGAGGCGACCGTGATCGCGACGCTCGCGGCCCCGAGCCCGACGACGATGCTCCAGGGAAAGGCCGGCACCCGGCGGGGAGCGATCGCGTCCCCGTGCGGCGTGTCCGGATCGGCCGACGCGCGTCCGCGCCGCTTCAGCAGCCGGACCGCCGCGAGCGTTCCGACGAGTGCCGCGAGCCGCAGGCTACGAGAAGGCATGGCGGGTCTGCCCGTGGGGAGCCGAGCGCCGGATCCACAGCCCCATGAAGGTGATGGCGGCCCCGGCATAGACGGTGCCGGCCGGGACCCACATCACGAGCCCGGCCAGCTGCTGGTCCTCGAGCGGAGTGAGCCCGCAGATGGCGGCGCCCGCGGTCTGTCCGGAATAGAGCACGCGCGGTGCGAGCGCGATCAGCGCGCCCAGGATGCCCGTATGCGTCATGGTGACGAAGAGGTGCCCGCAGGCCGCGCCGTAATCGCTCCGCCGCACCAGCGCCCACCAGAACAGGAGCGCGGTGACCAGGAAGCTGAGATGCTGCAGCCGGTGCAGCGTGACGTCGACCACGGTGGCGTCGAACAGAGGCGGCACGTGCCAGAGCCAGATCGCGGCGCCGTGCACGATCGTGGCGACGGACGGGCGGGTGAGAAAGGACCACGCCGCCCTGATCCGGGCCCCCCGGCCGACCCGGCCGAGACCTCGCCGGAGCGGCGGGGGCAGCGCCCACAGGAACGCCCCGACCGGCCGGGCCACGGCCAGCAGCGGCGCCGCGACCGCCATGACGATCTCGTGCTCCACCATGTGCGCGGTGAACAGGCGCTCGCCGAGCCAGTGCAGCGGCGAGGTCAGCGCGGCCGCGAGCGCCAGGAATCCGGCCGAATAGGCGATCACCTGCCAGGGCCGGATGCCCCGGCCGATCCCGGCGCGCGACCAGAGCACCGCCGTTCCGGTGAGATACAGGGAGCCGGAGAGCAGAAGCGGGACCACCACCCAGGGGTCGAAGGTCCAGGACGGCTCGGCATCGACCGGCCCGCCATGCGCCGCCGCGGCCAGCGGCCATGCGGCCGCAACAAGGGCGGGCCCCAGCCCTCGCGCGGCGCGCGTCACCGCTCGCACCCCGTCAGCAGGATTCCGGAGAGCACCTGAAGCAGGAGCGCATAGGCGAAGATCAGCCCGGACAGGGTGCACACGGCGGCGACGAAGCGCCGTGACGCCGGATAGGCCGCCTCGCCCGCGGCAACGGGCGCCCGGCCCGTGCTGCGCCAGGACAGGTATGAGCCTCCGAGCGTGAGGCAGGCCGCCACCAGGGACGACAGGGCGGCCAGATGGAGGCCCGAGCGGCAATCGAGATAGGGCAGGATCTGCCCGAGCTGCATGTTGGCCGCCCAGGTCACGCAACCGACGATGAGCCCGGCACAGGGCAGGAGGCTCGCCCCGAGCGAGGGTGCGGCTCTCACAGCCATGACGGCCCGTACAGGCAGACATAGATCGGCAGCCAGGTGAGCACCACGAACACCCAGTACATGGCGTTGTCCTCGACATCCCCGAAGCGGCGGCGGTTGGGGCCGTGGCGCGTGAACATCAGGGCGCAGAGCACCAGCGTGTCGCCGACATCCGTGATGAGATGCGTCGTGTGCAGGGCCAGCAGCATCCAGATCACGGACCCGTAGGCATTGCTGTCCCAGGAGACGTTCAGCGCCGCGAACTCGAAGCCGCGCACGATCAGCGGGGCGATGCCGAGAACGGACATGATCACGAGCCCGATGCGGACCTTGCGGAGGTCTTCGTGCCCGGCC
Organism: Enterovirga sp.; assembly: GCA_028290695.1. Classification (GTDB taxonomy): domain Bacteria; phylum Pseudomonadota; class Alphaproteobacteria; order Rhizobiales; family Beijerinckiaceae; genus Enterovirga. The sequence goes on from JAQGJJ010000162.1 coordinate 5,426, forward strand.
CAGCGCTTGACGCAGTAGTTGGGGACCAGGCTGGCGAGGAGCAGCACCGTGACCAGGATGCCGGGCCAGAGGTCGGGCGGCGGCGCCCCAAAAGGCCAGGCCGGCGCGAGGGAGCGCAGGTAGAGGTACACCGCGATCATCAGCGCGAAGCCGGAGCCTTCCAGCAGCATGAAGACCAGCGTTCCCCAGAAGGTGGGGCTGGCGGTGCCCTTGCCGTGCAGCGGCAGCCCCGAGAGATCGGCGCAGACCCGTTCCCTCATGCCTCGTCCTCCGGCGTGCCCTTGGGCCAGAACCAGCCGATCAGCGCGATCGCGACCGGGATCGAGCCCCACACCACGGCCCAGGGGGAGAAGATCGAGCCGATCAGGAGGACGCTGGTCGTCAGGGCCGCCCAGAACGGCCAGAGCGAATCCCGGGGCGAGGATTCCCGCGCCTCGGGTACGGCGTCCGCGACCGAGGTGATGACGATCTCGCGCCGGTCGAGCCGCAGGCCGCTCGCGACCGGCAGCTCGTCCCGGTTCTCCCAGAGCGGGCTCGGGCCGGTCACGACCGGGATGCGGGCGAAATTGTAGGGCGGCGGGGGCGATGTTGTCGCCCATTCGAGGCTCGGCGAATCCCACGGATTGTCGCCCGCGGGCGGGCCGGAGCGGGCGCTCCGCACGGCATCGATGAAGAACAGGAGAAAGCCGGCCGCGAGCATGAGCGAGCTCAGGCTGACGAACATGTTCAGCGGGCCCCAGGGAAGGTCGGCCTGGTAGGTGTAGACGCGCCGCGGCATGCCCTGCAGGCCGAGGATGTGCATCGGGAAGAAGGCGAGGTTGAAGCCGACGAAGATCAGCCCGGCGACCCAGCGGCCGAGCCGCTCGCTCATCATGCGGCCGACGATCTTCGGGTACCAGTAATAGACCGCCCCGAGGAGCGGGAACACGGCGCCGCCGATCAGCACGTAATGGAAGTGGGCGACCACGAAATAGGTGTCGTGCACCTGGGTGTCGAGCGGCACGGACGCCACCATGACGCCGGTCATGCCGCCGAGCACGAAGGTGAAGAAGAACGCGAGGATGAACAGGAACGGCGTGCGGAACACCGGACGCCCGTCCCACAGCGTCGCGATCCAGCAGAAGATCTGCACCCCGGCCGGCACGGCGATCGCCATGGAGGACGCGGTGAAGAAGCTCTCGCCGAGCCGCGGCAGGCCGGTCGTGAACATGTGGTGCACCCACAGCCCGAACGACAGGATGCCGATCGTCACCATGGACAGCACCAGGGCCAGGTAGCCGAACACCGGCCGGCGCACGAAGGCCGGCAGCATTGACGAGATCATCCCGGTGGCCGGCAGGAAGATGATGTAGACCTCCGGGTGGCCGAAGAACCAGAACAGGTGCTGCCACAGGAGCACGTCCCCGCCCTCGGCCGGGTTGAAGAAGTGGGTGCCGACCAGCCGGTCGAGGATCAGCGACGTCGACCCGACCATGATGGCCGGCATCGCCAGCATGACGATGAAGGACGTCACCAGCATCGCCCAGACGAAGAGCGGGATGCGGTCGAGCGTCATGCCGGGCGCGCGCTGCTTGAAGACGGTCACGACGATCTCGACCGCGACCGCGAGCGCGGCGATCTCCGTGAAGGTGATCATCTGGGCCCAGATGTCGGCGCGCTTGCCCGGCGCATATTGCGGGCCCGACAGCGGGACGTAGCCGAACCAGCCGATGTCCGGCCCCATGTCGAGCGCGAAGGCCACCCAGAGCAGGAGCCCGCCCGCCAGGTAGATCCAGTACGAGAACGCGTTCAGGCGCGGGAAGGCGATGTTGCGTGTGCCGACCATCAACGGCACGAGATAGACCGCCATGGCCTCCATCACCGGCACGGCGAACAGGAACATCATGTTCGCGCCGTGCATCGTGAAGACCTGGTTGTAGAGGTCCGGCCCGAGCGCCCGGCCCTCGGGAGTCGCGAGCTGCCACCGCATCAGGAGGCCCAGGACGCCGCCGAGCAGCAGAAACACGAACGCGGTCACGATGTAGCGCCGGCCGATGATCTTGTGGTCGACGGTCGCGATCGCGCCCCAGAAGCCGCGGCGTGTCCGCCACGTCTCGGCGAGCCGCCGCTCCACCGTGTCGCGGTCGACCTCGGTGTCGCGCAGGTCGTGCGGGATGCCGGTCATTTCAGGCTCGCCATGTAGGCGGACACCGCCCTGAGTTCGTCCGCCGACAGCGGCACCATGGGCATCTTGTTGCCGGGCTTCACGCCTTGCGGATCGGCGATCCAGGCCGCCAGCGAGCCACGCGTCGTGGGCAGCGTTCCGGCCGCGATCGTCTGCCGGCTCGCGACATGGGTGAGGTCCGGGCCGAGCGTCCCGGCGGCGGGCGTGCCCCGGATGGTGTGGCAGGCCGCACAGGCCTTGCCGCTGGCGACCTCGCGTCCCGCGGCCTCCTCCTCGTTCGCCGGCGTGGCCGCGTCCCGGAGCTGCCCGTCGAGCCAGGCCGCGAACTCGTCGGGCGGCAGCGCCACCACGACCAGCGCCATGCGGGCGTGCTGCACGCCGCAGAACTCGGCGCATTGCGCGCGGTAGATGCCGGGCCGTTCGGCCGTGAAGGTGAGTTGGTTGTCTCGTCCGGGGATCAGGTCCTGCTTGCCCGCTAGGCTAGGCACCCAGAACGAGTGGATGACGTCGGCCGCGCTCAGCTCCAGGCGTACCGGTCGGCCGACCGGGACCCTGATCTCGTTCGCCGAGGTGACGAAGCGGTCGGGGGAGGGAGACGTGTAGGTCACCTCCCACCACCATTGGTAGCCGCGCAGCCGAACAACCAGCGGCTCGCCCGAGGCGGCCGTGAGCGAGTGGGTGGCGAGGTAGCTGATCACGGTCAGGCCCGTGACGATGACGACGGTCGCCAGCACCGCGGCCAGCACCACGGCCCCCTTGCGGCGCTCCCGCCCGGGGTCTTCCGCGAGCGGCGTGTCGGCCGGTTCGGCCGCGCCGCGTCGGCGCAGCAGCGCGACGCCGACCACGATCATGACGAGCAGCCAGACGATGCCGCAGACGATCGTGAACGCCCCAATCAGCCAGGCGAGGGACGCGGCGTTCGGGCCCTGAGGGTCGAGCGCCGATTGCGATCCCGCGCAGCCTCCGGCGGCCAGGGGCAGCAGCACGCTGACGATCAGGTGGCGCAAACGCACGGTCTACCGGCTCGGCGGGGTGGGAAGGTCGGCGGCCGCAGGCGCCCGGTTCTCCGCCGGACGGGACTGCATCTCGTCGTTGCGGCTCGGTGCGGCCGTCGTGGCGGACGCCATGCCGATCGTCTGCACGTAGCCGACCAGCTGCCAAATCTGCTCGGTCGTGAGCTTGTCGCGATACGCCGGCATGCCGTTCGGCCGCCCGTCCCGCAGCGACACGAACAGCGAGACCGGGTCGGCCCCGTAGCGCCACCACCCGTCCATCAGGGCGGGGCCGGACGCACCGCCGCCATCCGCGTGGCAGCCCTTGCAGTTGAACCAGGTGTAGAGGCGCTTGCCCTCGCCGAGGTTGTAGGCGTTGCTCTCGTAGGGCCCGCCGAGCGCGACATAGACGTCCGGAGGCGCGCCCCCGATGCCGTTCGCGGTCGGGGCGACCTGGTCGAGCGCGGCCGCGACCGGGGGATCGAGCCGCAGGTCGCGCTGCTCGCGCTGGCACCCGACGAGCATGGCGACCGCCATCACGAGGGCAGCGCGGCGCTTCACGGCAGCGCGAACAGGTACAAGGCGCCGCCCCCGTCCTCGGGCGGGGGCACGCCTCGCAGCACGTTGCCGAGCCCCCGAGCCGCGGTTGCGTCCCGGGCGTCCACCTCGAGCCCCGCGGACGGGCCCAAGGCCCCGCCCTGTCCTGCCAGCACGCTCACGTATTGGGCTCCATCCGGTGCGGTGAAGAAGGTTGGTGCGGCAACGATGCCCGATGCCAGCTTCTCCTGCCACAAAACCCTGCCGTCCCGCGCCCCCACGGCCTTTAGGTAACCGTCGTACGTTCCGTAGAACACGACCCCTCCCGGCAGGGGGAGGGGGCCGCCCAGCACGGGAAGGTCCTCCTGGATCGTCCAGGCGGGCTTCCCGGCCGCGAGGTCCCAGGCGACGAGCGCGCCCAGGCTGCCGTTCGGCGGCCGCTTGGCCCGCAGGTTGGCGCCCGTGAAGGGCGTTCCTTGCATGTAGGTCGCGGGCCGCGGTTCGATGTCCATGCACAGGCGGGACGTGGCGATGTAGAGCAGCCCCGTCTCGGGCGAGAGCGCCGCTCCGCCGGGGGTCACCGGCCCGGTCAGCGAGGGGCACACGTCCCGCGTCATGGTGCCGATGCGGGTGGTCTTGTTGTCCGACCGGAGGAGCGCGCCGGTCGCGAGATCGACCCCTCGGCTCGCGTTCACGGGAACGAACGGCTCCGCGGACAGCACCTCGCCCGTGACCCGGTCGAGGACGTAGACATAGCCGCTCAATCCGACATGGATCAGGAGCTTGCGGCGGACGCCCTTCCAGTCGCGGTCCGTCATCAGGAGCGGGCCCGTGCCGCTCACCCCGTGAAGGTCGTGCGATGCGAGCTGGTAGAACCAGCGGGCGGCCCCGGTCGCCGCGTCGCGCGCGAACAGCCCCGAACTCCACCTGTTCCCGCCGGGCCGCTGGTCCGGGTTGATCGGCGCCGGGCGTCCGGTGCCGTGAAACACGAGGCCGAGTTCCGGGTCGTGCAGCAGCGTCCCCGAGACGCTGCCGCCGCCGCGCTCCCATCCGCCCGGCGGCCAGCTCGTCACGCCTGCGTCGCGGCCGAGGTCCCGATCGTAGAACGGGGCGAAGCCGGGACCGATGCCCACGTCCTGGTCGGACCCCGTGCTGAACCGGGTCCAGAGCGGGCGCCCGGACCCGGCTTCCAATGCGGCGACGCGCCCGCGAATCCCGAAATCGTCCCCGGCAGTGCCGACGATCACCCGGTCACCCGCCACCAGGGGCGCCGATGCGAGGGTTTCACCGCGCGGAACGGCGGCGCTCGGCACGTCCCAGAGCGGCCGACCGGTGGCGGCGTCGAGCGCGATCGTATGGCCGTCGAGCGTGTTCAGCAGGAGGCGATCGCCGGCGACGGCCGGGCCGGGCAGGCCGAGCCCGCAGCACGCCACGCCCTCCACCATGCGGTTGCCGTCGGGCCGGAAGGTCCAGTCCACGCGCAGGTGTCCGGCCTCCACCTTGAGCGCGAACAGCGTGTGCGGAAACGGCGTGAACACGAGCAGCCGGTCTCCGGCCACCTGGGGCGACGCGACATGTGCCTGCGGGTTGCCGGTCCGGAAGGTCGAGACCAGCCGCAGGCCGCGGACGGTCTCGGGCGTGATGGCGGCCGCAGGGGCCCGCCCCGGTGCGTCCTCCGCCCGCCCGGCTCCCCCGACGGCCAGGAACAGGGCGGCCCAGAGGGCCACCGCCGCCAATCGGCGCGCGGGCCGGCCTGCGTCTATGCTATGCCGCCCGGTGAGCTCGGGTCGTTCTGTCATACGGTCGACATGGCGCTTCACGCGGACAACGGCCCGGGAATTCCCGCGAGAACGACGCAATCGCCGATCCGTTCCCGGTGCCGCGCTCCACGAGGCTCGGGCCGGCGCGCGAACATCCAGGGCGAGGGCTGCTTGCCGACCTGTGCTGGCTGGCAGGGCTTCCGGCCCCGCGCCGGCACCGCAGGGACGAGACGATCCGCGGCCCCCCCGCGAGCGCCGGCGGCGGGCAGCGTCCGCGGCGGGCGCGTGTCCCGGCAGGCTATGTGCGGCGAACGCCGCCCGAGAGGCCTGGCGGGCGCGATCGCCCGGCGGCCTCGGCCGGGCTCGAGCTCGGTGCGGGGTGGACGGGCACCCGTCGCCCGTCGCGCGGGCTAAAGCCTGGAACGCGACGCCATGTCGAAGAAGTGCTCGGCTCCGGGCTTGGCCCGGAGCGCAATCTTCTGGCCGGGAACGAAGCCGTGCCGGTCGCGGAAGATCGCGACGACGGACTGCTCGCCCACGCGCGCGACGACCTGGGTTTCCGAGCCGGTGGGCTCAACCACCACGACTTCGGCATCGAAGCCCCCGTCACCGAGCTCGAGGTGCTCCGGCCGGATGCCGTAGATGACGGCCCGGCCGTCGCTCGCCGCGGGCGCCGTGCTCAGAGGGAGGACCATCCCGCCCGCCGCCTCGAGGCTTGCGGCGCCGTTCGTCCTGATCCTGCCCTCGACGAAGTTCATGGCCGGCGAGCCGATGAAGCCTGCCACGAACATGTTGCGCGGCTTGTCGTAGAGCTCGAGCGGGGCTCCCATCTGCTCGATCCTCCCGTCCTGCATCACGACGATCCGGTCCGCCATGGTCATGGCCTCGATCTGGTCGTGGGTGACGTACACGGTCGTCGTGCGCAGCCGCTGGTGCAACTCCTTGATCTCCGCCCGCATCGTGACCCGGAGTTTCGCGTCGAGGTTCGAGAGCGGCTCGTCGAACAGGAAGACCTGCGGGTCCCGGACGATGGCGCGTCCCATGGCGACCCGCTGGCGCTGACCGCCCGACAGCTGTCGCGGATGGCGGTCGAGCAGCTCTGTCAGGCCCAGGATCGATGCTGCCCGGCTAACCCGGGCCTCGATCTCGGCCTTGGGCGCGCGCTGGAGCTTCATGGCGAAGCCCATGTTCCCGGCCACCGTCATGTGCGGATAGAGCGCGTAGTTCTGGAACACCATGGCGATGTCGCGCTGCTTCGGCGGGAGGTCGTTCACGACGCGTCCGCCGATGCGGATCTCGCCCGAACTCACCTCCTCCAGCCCGGCGATCATGCGCAGCAGGGTCGATTTCCCGCAGCCGGACGGGCCCACCAGGATGACGAACTCGCCGTCGTTCACGGAGGCGGAAACCCCCTTGAGGATCTCGACGGAGCCGAACGATTTACGAAGGTCGCGCGCTTCTACGGAGGCCATTGTTATCCCTCGTGCAGCATAGCCGCAGGTTGCCGGTGAACGGCGCCGTCAGGCGCAGTCTGGGGTGGTCAGTGCCTGGCCTGCGCGGCCCGCTTCATCAGCGCGCGGCGCGATTTGCGGAGCTCCGGCAGGTAGACCATGTGCGGCTCCTCGATCGTGTGCCGCGCGGACGCGTAATAGGAGCGCGCGATGAAGGCTTGCTTGGCCGCGATGTCGTCCCGCATCTCCGCCGGCGAGGGCAGGGCGGCCTCTCCCGTCAACAGCGGCAGGAGCCACCGCATCTGGTGCTCGAAGGCGTTCGGCAGCGAGGTCGTCGTGTTCAGGAAGCCGATCATGTAGAGGCCGCGCCAATCCGGCGGCACGATGCGCTTGTAGAGCTCGATCTTGTTGTCGGCGGTGGGGACGATGTCCTCCGCCAGGAACGGGATGTCGTAGCGGTAGCCCGTGCCGCCGATGAGCGTGTCGAACTCCTCGCGCGTGCCGTCCTCGAACTCGATCGTGCGACCCTCGACCCGTCTGATCCCGTGTTTCACGGTGACGCGCCGATAGGCGAGATGCTGCACCAGAACCGCGTTGCTCAGCGAATGCGCCCGGCTGGTCAGCGGCTTGAAGCCGAGATCGGTCATCCGGCCGTGGAAAAGGGAGATCAGCGAGCTGATGATCCAGCGGCGCAGCCGATCGGGAAACCATTCGCGATCGAGCAGGATCGTGAAATCGGTGAAGGGCCGTCCGAAGATGAGCTTCGGGGCGATCAGCACGCCCGAGCGGGCCACGAGCACGGTGCGGGCCGCGGTCATGCAGATGTCGCTGGCGATGTCGCAGGCGCTGTTGCCGGCTCCCACGATGCAGACTCGCTTCCCGACGAAGGGCCTCGGCTCCCGGTAATAGTGGGTGTGGAGATACTGGCCCCCGAACTCGGCCTTGAGCTTCGGGTCGTCCAGCGGGGTCGAGAGATGCCCGCTCGCCACGATGACGGAATCGAAGACGTGAACCTCGCCCGCCTCCGTGGTCAGCTCCCATTCCGGCTGCCGGTCCGTGTAGCGGGGCGACGGTTTCACCGAGGCGACGGGCGTGCGGAACCGGATCCGCCGCACGAGATCGAAGTGCTCGGCATAGGACACGAGATACTCGTGCATGTCCTTGTGGCTCGGGAACAGCTGCACGTCCGGGCGGAACGGGAAGTCGTGGAAATGGGTGATGTTCTTGGCTGAGTTGATGTGCAGCGTCTGGTAGGCCGACGACTTGCCGTTGTCGTTCTCGTAGCACCAGATGCCGCCGATCTGGGTGCCGATCTCGAAGATCGTCACGTCCGAGAACCCCGCCTGGAGCAGGTACTTGGCTGCGCACAGGCCGGCGACGCCGGCTCCGATCACCGCGAATCGGCGCTGGCGCAGCTCGGGCGGAAGCTTCGCCATCGCGGCGTTCCTGCTCGCCATCATCGTCGGCCGTCCGCAGAGGGGGTCATCGGATCTCAGCGCCCGGACAGGCGCTGTTGGAGGGCGGCGAGGATCTCCTCCCGCTCGCCGGGCTCGCCGTTCGGCCATTCGACCCCGGCCAGGTTCTCGCCGCCCCAGGCGATGCGGCTGCCGATGGCGCGCGCCATGAGGGGCTCGATGCCGACGTCCGACAGCGTGTCGGCGACCTCCTGCATCTCGGCGCCCATGCGCCTGCCGTGGAGGGCGACCCGGCCGAGATAGTAGGTCGAGGTCTTGTCCCAATCGATTCCCGGAAAAGAGCCGGCGATCGAGTCCAGGATACGGTCCACCACATCGTAGCGGTGCGCCGCGACCAGGCATTCCAGAAGAAGGGCCGAGATCCCCTTGGCCATGATGCTGCGCAACATCTTGTTGGCCGAAGCCTGTCCGACCGTGTCGCCGACCGCCTCGGTGTTCATGCCGATGCCGTTCAGCACGGTCGCGAGACGGGCAGCCTGCGGGCCGGCCAGCAGGATGGGCGTCCTGTGCCCGTCGGCACCGACGCGGGCCATGACGGCACCCTCCACGAAATCCGCGCCGCTCGCGGACACAGCCAGGGACATGGCGGACTTGCTGCGGGGCGAAACGGAGTTCAGGTCGACGAAGCTCTGGCCCGGGGAGAGCACCTGGGCGGCGTGCTGCGCGACCGTCAGGGCGACGTTGGCCACGACGGTCGAGAGCACGATCTCGGCGGCTGCCGCGGCGTCCGCCATCGTGTCGCGGGTCCGGACGCCGTCCCGCGAGGCGACGTCGAGCAGCTTGGCCCTGTCCGGCCCGCCGAGGCGGACGTCGAACACGGTCACCTCGGTCCCGCCGCCAGCCAGTCCGCGAGCGATGCTCTGGCCGGCTTCCCCGTAGCCAATGATGGTGATGTTCATGATCGTGGGTCCGGACTCGGCAGGTTGTCGTGATCGGCGCGGGTGGCGTCAGGGCGCCCGGAAATCGGACATGCCGGCCGCGTAGATGCTCTCGACCGTTCGCAACGTCTCGAGGTTGTCGGCCGGGCTCGTCTCGAAGTCCTGGCCGTCGCTCAGGCGGTCGAGAAAGTGGGAGATCGCCCCGCGATAGGAGGCGCGATAGGATTCATCGAGGTCGAACGACAGCTCCCGCGCGTTCGGACCCAGGATCCGGAGCAGGCCGTCCTCGAAGATCAGGGTGCCGGCCGTGCCGAAGATCTGGAAATGGTCGGGAGAGCGCGGCGGCAGCCCGACCGCCGTCATGGTGGCCCGTATGGTGACGGCCGACGGCACCGCACCGCGCGTGCGCAGCAACGCCACGGCCGAGTCTTCACCGCGGATTCCGTCGCTCGCCTTGCCCAGCCACGCGGCCGACAGGTCGAGCGGCCCGAGCAGATACCGGAGCGCATCGACGTGATGGATGAGGATCTCCATCACCAGCATCCGGGGCAGACCGGCGAAGAACGGCTGCCGCACCACCGCCGGCAGGTTTCCGCCCGCATCGGCCACGAAGCCCGAGTTGAGAAGGCTGAAATGGCACTGGGTGACCCGGCCGATCAGGCCTTGCTCGATCCAGGCCCGCATCTGCCGGATGTAGGGCCGAAAGCGCCAGTTCTCGTGCACCATGACACGGGTGCGGGTGCCCACCTCGCGCAGGAGGTCTTCCGCCTCCGGCAGGGTGGGAGCCAACGGCTTCTGGCACAGCACCGGGATGCCGCGGCTCGCGGCCGCCCGTACCGCGGCGGCGTGCGTCTCACGCGGGGTCGCGACGTCGAGCGCGTCGATGCCGCTCTCGAGCATGTCCTCGATCGAGGCCGCCCATCGGGCCACCCCGAACTGCGCCGCTCGCGCAGCCGCCTTCTCCTCCACCGGATCGGCGACGCACACGACCTCGGCCCGGTCCGAAACGGCCGCCCAGGCGCGCAGATGGTGTTCGCTCACCCAGCCGCACCCGGCGAGGCCGATGCGCAATCGTCCGCCCGGCTGTCCGCCTCGTGCGTGCTCCGGGGCTGCCACGGGGTTCGCCATGCTGCTGCTACTTCAGCGCCATGGCGTTTGCCGGCGAGCCGACGCCGCCTCTGAAATTCAGCGGCATCGAGGTGAACATGCACATCGGGCTGCCGCTCTCCGCGCATTCCGCGGCGAGCTCCTCGAGATCGAACAACTCACCCAGGATCAGCCCGAGCCGGGCGATGCCGAGATGCAGGCTGGGCTTTCCCGCCTCGAACGGCAGGAGCTCCACGGCCGGGTTGTCACAGGCGATCGCCGCGACCTTGTTGTCCCAGAGGAAGCGCCACATCGCGAGGTCGCCCGCCAGGCCGGAATGCTCGCGGTCGCGGAACACGCGCTCGCGTCCCTCCTGCGACTGGTTCAGGAAGAGCTCGAGCCAGCCCGTGCGCACGAGGAGAACGTCGCCCGGCAGCAGCATGATGCCCGCATGGGCGAGGCAATCCTCCAGCTCCGACGCGCTGACGGTCTGGCGGCCGACCGGCGACCAGGCGCGCCCCCGGGCGGCGAAGAGCAGCGGCAGGTCCACCACGACGCCGCGGGTCGAGATGCCGAACCGGGCGTAGTGCTCGATCCCGTTCCGGGTGCCTTCGCGCTGCGTGACCTCGGCATCCGTCACGCCGTTGTAGAAGCCGTATTCCGGGTCCCCGACATGGGTGAGGCCGTCCCATTGGGTCGAGCCCTGGGTGTAGAAGTCGTCGATCTTCTCGTCCCGGATGAGAAGGCCGGAATGATCGTCCTTGATGAGGGTGACCGTGGGGGCGGTGCGGCGCCGATGAGCCCCGCAGCCGAGCACGCCCAGGGGCAGGTGGAGCGGCAGGTTGAGATTGAACCGCCGCCCGCTGCGAACGAGCTCCGCGGCCCGAACGGTCGCTTCGGGGCTGATGTTGTTCAGCATGCCGAGCTGGTCGTTCTCGCCCCACACGCCGCGTGCGAAGGGCACTCCGCGCGCGTCCTTGGGCAGGTCGTCGAATCTCGATGACGGTCTCATCGGCTGCCGTGATTGCGTGTTGGGCAGCCGAATGGAGCGCTGCCGAATTCGGCCGGAGTACAGCCGCCGGGAAGCCGGTGCCAATGCTGAATGTGGATCGGCCAATGTGGTCGGCGCATGGACGAGGTTCCTGCGCCGGAGCGTCGGATATTGAAGACCGCATAGCTCTATACAGAAGAAACATTAGAGATCGCGACGGCGCACCCGTATCGTCCTCGCACGCTGGCGCGCTCGGCCGAAATTGGCCGGGTCACGCGAGACACGCTCGAGAGATCAGAATGTCTGTAGGTTTCCGCGTCTTCACGAAGCTCAACCGTCCGGACAAGGCGCTTGTGGCTCGGTTCGCCGGGTTGCCGGTCGCCAATATCGGCGACGAGATGAACCGCTTCGCCTGCATGGATGCCGGGATCCGCCCGCTGAACAATGCGCCCCTGCTCGGAACGGCCTTCACCGTGCGGGCTCGCGCCGGGGACAACCTCGTCCTGAACCGGGCGATCGACATGGCGGAGCCGGGTGACGTCATCGTGGTCGATGCAGGAGGCGAGAGCACGAACGCGCTCATCGGCGAGAACATGATCATGTGGGCCGAGCGCCGCGGCATCGCGGGCCTGATCATGGACGGCGCGGTGCGGGACCTCGCCTCGATCCGGGACATGAGCTTCCCGTGCTACGCCCGCCACATCCAGCCGAACGGGCCCTACAAGAACGGCCCGGGCGAGATCAACGTGCCGGTCTCGTGCGGCCGCCAGGTCGTGCGGCCGGGCGACATCCTGGTCGGCGATCAGGACGGCGTGGTGGTGATCTCGCCCTCCGATGCGGTCGATGTTCTCGAGAAGGCGAACCGAAAGCTGAAGAAGGAGATCGCCACCCGCGAGGCGATCGTGGCGGGCAATTGGGACCGCTCCCTCTACACTGTGGAATCGTTGACTTCGATGGGTTGCGAGTTCATCGAGGACGTCTATCGCGACCGCTGAGGCGGATGGATCGCCCGACCAAGAGGCTGATCGTCGCGCATAGGGCGATCCAAAAACAGCATTATCCTCGAGGCGCGACACTCCGTACCGTGTGACGAGAATACGGACATGGCTCTTGAGGCCATGCCGAACCATAGCCGCTGGGCAATGCTGGCGCTGTCGCCGTCAGTAGTCTGGCCGGGCGAGCTGGACCGACGGCGCCGGGCCTGACGGCTTGGCGTAACGAATAATGTGCTAGGGAGATTGATCGATGTTGCGCACGCACGTGTCACGGCGTTCGTTGCTGAAGGCCACGGGCGGCCTGGCGATTGCGGCTGCCGCCCCGATGTCCACCGCCGGCGCTCAGGAGGTCCGCAAGGTCCGCCTGATGCACACGCAGGCGGGTGATCCGCCCATGCGGAAGTGGTTCATCGACGCGATCCAGCAATACAACACTCTGAACAAGGGCGTCGAAGTCGTCGCCGAGTTCATTCCCTGGAACGATGCCTATCCCAAGGTGCAGGCCGGCATTCAGTCGGGTTCGCCTCCGGATCTCATCCACGGCGATCCCTTCGCCTACGGCGCCCTGATGGCCTCCAATCTGCTGGAGCCCACGACGGACATCATCAAGGCGATGGGCTGGGACAAGGACATGTTCCCGAACGCCCGCGTGATCCTGCGGGACGGAAACGACTACCTCGTGCCGACGTGGATCGAGATCCTGGGTCTCTTCTACCGCAAGGATTGGCTGGCCGAGAAGGGTATCACGGCTCCGTTCAAGAGCTGGGACGACGTCATCCGGGCCGGGCGGGCGCTCACCGAGCCGGCCAAGGGCCGGTGGGGCGTCGGCATGGGCCTCAAGCGCGCCGGCAAGATCGGCGACGACTTCGTGTCGATCCTCTACGGGCTCGGCGGCCACCTCTACAATCCGGACCGGACGCCCGCGGCCGACACGCCCGTGTTCCGCGAGACGCTCGAGATCATGCGGCAGCTCTGCGAGTGCTCCCCGCCGGACGCGGTCGAGTGGGAATATGCCGGCGTGCGGACCGGCTACAAGAGCGGCAAGGTCGGGCTGCACCTGTACGAGCCCCGCACCATGACGGAGATCCTGGGCCAGCCCTTCGGCGGCTACGGCTCCGGCTTCCCGCAGCTGATCGACGTCACCGGCTGGCAGCTGCTTCCGGGCCGCTCGAGCGAGCAATGGCCCGATCAGGCCATCGCCCGGGCCTCGCTGGAGGGCTTCAGCATCCTGAAGAACTCGCCCAACAAGGCGGAGGCGGCGAAGTTCGTCACCTGGCTCCTGCAGGACCGCGCCCGCTACACCAGCATGCTGCAGACCGTTCCGCTGATGGAGCTGCCGCTGCTGTCGTCCGTCGTGAACGACGACGCCTATTGGGATCACCCGTCCTACAAGCGGGTTCCGGACTACGTGCCGGCCCTCAAGGCGGCCGCGAACACCTTCGGACGCGGCAAGATCGTCAACCGGAAGATGGACGTCTATGCGGATACCGGCCTCGTGATCCCGGAATCCAGCGTCGCGCTCGGAAGCCTCGCGGTGGACGACGCCGTGCTGTCCTACGTCCTCGAGAAGAAGCCGATCGATCAGGTGATCGCCACCCTGAACGAAAAGCTCGCACGCTTCGTCAAGAGCTGAGCGCGTCCATGACCGTCGCGAAGTTGGGAGGGGGGCGCGCTGCCCGCCTCGGCGAGCATGTGCTCCCCCTCCTCGTGCTGGCCCCGTTGCTGATCCTGTTCGGGCTGACCTGCGCGTACATGATCTTCAACAGCTTCGTGTCGAAGGAGCTGTTCCAGTCGGCGGGCTCGGCCGGGTTCGCGAATTATGCCGAGGTGCTGCAGTCCAGGCAGTTCTGGAACAGCGTGCGCTTCGGCCTGATCTGGGCCTTCGAGACGGTGCTGCTGCAGACGCTGGTGGGCTTCGGGCTCGCGCTGCTGCTGAACGAGGCCTTCTTCGGGCGCAGCTTCGCGCGCGCCGTCGTGTTTCTGCCCTATCTGCTGATGGGGCCGGTCACAGCCCTCCTGTTTCTTCTGCTGTTCGGCAGCACGTTCGGCCTCTTCGCGGTGTCGCTGCGCGACCTCGGGCTGAACATCTACTGGTACGACGCCAACTGGGCCTCCACGCTCCTGACGATCAGCGCCGTCTGGCACTATGCGCCGTTCTCCATGCTGATCCTGCTGGCGGGGCTGCAGAGCATTCCGGCGGAGCTGTACGAGGCTGCCAAGATCGACGGCGCGGGCCCGTTCCAGCGCTTCATCCACGTGACGCTTCCCGGCATGCGGGATGCGCTGTTCGTCGCGATCGTGCTGCGCATGATCTTCATGTTCAACAAGTTCGATCTGCCGTGGCTCGTCACGGCCGGAGGGCCGGTCGGGCGAACGGAGAACGTCGCGGTCTACATCTACAAACAGGCCTTCGAGAACTTCAATCTCGGCACCGCCAGTGCCGCCGGCACTCTGATGTTGGCCATCATCTGCGGCCTCGTTCTTCTTCAGTTCAAGGTCTACGAGCGTTCGGGAAGCAAGAGCTCATGAAAAACGGCAGGCTCCCCGGTCGCCTCGCGCTGGCGGTCTTGATCGGCTTGGCCCTGCTCTTCACGGCCGGGCCGGTCGTGTATCTCGTGCTCTCCTCGTTCAAGCCGGACGCCGAGATCCTCAGCCAGAAGCCGACGCTGCTGCCCGGCTCCTGGAACCTCGACAACTACCGCCAGCTCTTCGAGGTCACCGAGCTCGTGACCGGTGCGCGAAACAGCATCATCACGGCCCTGCTGGTCACGACCATCACGGTGCTGTGCGCCAGCTACACGGCCTACATGCTGACTCGGGCGAGGCTGATCGGGCTGCAATTCGCCAGCAAGGCGCTGCTGTTCTGCTACGCGCTACCGGACGTCATCTTGGGCATCGGCTTCTACATCGTGTTCTCGCGGGCGGGCTTGCTGAACAGCCATCTGTCCCTGGCGATCGGGCAATCGGCCGTCACCATCCCGTTCGGCATCTGGATGCTGTGGGCCTATTTCCGGCAGATCCCGGTGGAGATGGACGAGGCCGCGATCATCGACGGCGCCAATCGCCTGCAGGTCATCCGCCATGTGGTGTGGCCCATCGCCATGCCGGGCATCGCGGCCGTCGCGGTGTACTCGTTCATCATCTCCTGGAACGAGTACACGCTCGCCAACATGCTCGTGACGCGCGAGGACCTGAAGACGCTGCCCATCATCATGGGGCAGCTGGTCCGGCAGGAAGGCGCCTTCTGGGGCATGGCGTTCTCGATGGCGTCGCTGTCGCTCATCCCGGCCGTGCTCTTCGTGTTCTTCATGCTGAAGCCCCTCGTGTCCGGCCTGTCCGTCGGTGCGCTCAAGGGCTGAGCGCCGCTCCCTGACGGACGGGTCGGCCCACGGAGGTGCGACGGTGAGCGCGGACGAGTTCGACTTCGTCGTGGTCGGGGCGGGTTCGGCCGGCTGCGTCGTCGCCTCCCGGCTCAGCGAATCCGGCCGGTACAGCGTCGCCCTGATCGAGGCCGGCGGCGAGGACGGCCAGTTCTGGGTCGAGGCCCCCCTCGGGTTCGGAAAGCTCTACAACAGCCCGGTCCTGAGCTGGGGCTACGAGAGCGAGCCGGAGCCCGGCCTCGGCGGGCAGCGCAGCTTCCAGCCGCGGGGCAAGCTGCTCGGCGGGACCGGGTCGATCAACGGCATGGTGTACATGCGCGGCCGGCGCGAGGATTACGACGGCTGGCGCGCGCTCGGGAACCCGGGTTGGGGCTACGAGGAC